>JAFYQB010000158.1 GCA_017547285.1 Clostridia bacterium | reverse complement strand
CGGCAGTAACGTCTGCGACGATTGAGGTTGCGGGTCTGCGGCCCTCCGACGCCTCCCAATGGGTTTATCGACAAGCTGAGTCACCCTTCGGGTGACAGTTTCTCCCGGTCGCTCAATCGTCGTCTTTGGCACTGCCGTGCCAAATCCTCGTTTCGCTCTCCGCTTCCATTCGCTTTGCCCCTTCGGTGCAAGTGCCCACTGGGCCCACGCGAATTTCCAGCGTCTCAAGGGGAAGCGTGCGCGGCAATCAAGCCGAGGGTCGATGTTTGACCCTCGGCGACCTTACCAGTCCACGCCCCACCGAAGGGAGACCCGCACAAGCGAGCCGGAGGCACTGTATTGCCTCCGGCGGCCTTAGCACCCACCTCAAACACAAAAACCCGCCCCGCGCGAAGCGCGGAACGGGGTGCAGGGGCTCAGCCCCTGCTGGGCATCCAGAAGTTGAGCTTCTGGCCGCGGAGCTTGTTGATGGCCTCTACAAAGTAGTAGTCGGCATAGTTCATGGTGGAGTGACGGCCGGGATACTGGTGATAGGCAATGGTGCACTTATTGAACACGGCAGGGATGTCGTTGTCCCAGTTGGTGCAGTTCTTTTCCATGGCCATCAGCATGTTCACAGCAGCGTTGTAGTAGGGACGGGCTTCGCACTCAGGCACAGCCTGGGCCAGTTCCAGCAGGCCGCAGGAAGCGATGGCGCCGGCCGCGTTGTCCTTCAGGTCGGGATCAGCGGGCTGACGGAAGTCGCAGCGCGGGATCCAGTCGCTGGCGCAGTTGGTGATGAAGTAGTTGGCTACGCGCTTGGCGGTATCCAGATACTCCTTCTTGCCGGTGCACAGGTAGCTCAGGGTGAAGCCATACAGCGCCCAGGTCTGGCCGCGGCTCCAGCTGGAACCCTTCTCATAGCCCTGACCACCCAGATTATCGATCTCTTCGCCGGTTTCAGGATCAAACACAACAATGTGCTTTACGCTGCCGTCATCACGCACAAAGTGCTCCATGGCGGTATCGGCATGCTTCATAGCGATCAGCTTGAAGCGGGGATCGTTGGTCATTTCGCTGGCCCAATAGAGCAGAGGCAGGTTCATCATACAGTCGATGATCGCCCAGCCCTGCTGATCCTTGCCGTTCCAGGCACGGATGAAACCCTTGGGGTTAAAGCGGGCCGCCAGAGACCAGGCCGCGAAATAAGCGCGGTCGTAGCTTTCCTGGTTGCCTTCCAGCTTGTAGCGCACAGCGCAGTGGATCAGCCACATGAAGCCCACGTCATGGTGCAGGGTCTTGAAATCCGCCAGCGCTTCATCCATCATCTCTTCGGTGCGGATGGCTTCTTCGCGATAGGTCTCATCCTTGGTAGCCAGGTACATCTGCCACATCATGGCCGGCCAGAAGCCGTTGGTCCACATACGGATGTCAGTACGCTGGAACTCGCCGTCCTTGCCGGCGGCATAGGGAATAAAATCGTTTTCCTGAGACTTTTTAACGGCGTAAAGCAGCTTCTTGTTCAGCTTTTCAGCAGTCGCTTCCAGCCATTCCTTATCCGGAAACTTGGCAACGATATCAAACATGAACGTTCTCTCCTTTCGACCTGCTTACTTGTGAGGACGCCAGAACAGCTTGTTCTGACCGCGCAGCTTGGTGAGCGCTTCCACAAAGTAGTAGTCCGCGTAGTTCATGGTGATGTGATAGGTCTGGGGCTTCAGATACGCCTCAGTGCACATGGTGCACAGGCCGGGATCGTTCTCTTCCCAGTTGACGCACTTGTCGGCCATGGCCATCAGCATCTTTACAGCAGCATCGTAGTACACAGCCGCTTCCTTCTGGGGCAGCAGCTTGCACAGTTCCAGCAGACCGCAGATGGCAGCGCCGCCGCCGGCGTTGTCCTTCACATCGGGCTCTTCAGGCTGACGGAAGTCGCAGCGGGGAATGTAGTCATCCAGCACGTTGCTGATGAAGTAGTGGGCAACCTTCTTGGCGGTGTCCAGATACTCCTTCTTGCCGGTAGCCATGTAGCTCAGGGTGAAGCCGTACAGCGCCCAGGCCTGACCACGGCTCCAGCTGGAACCGCTGTGGCAGCCCTGACCAGCAGGATTGTCCAGCACTTCACCGGTCATGGGATCATAGATCACGATGTGGTTGCAGCTGCCGTCAGCACGCACAAAGTTTTTCATGGTGCTGTCGGCATGAGCGATGGCGATGTTGCGGAAACGGGGATCGTTGGTCACATCGCTGGCCCAGTAGAGCAGCGGCAGGTTCATCATGCAGTCAACGATCGCCCAGCCCTGCTGTTCCTTGCCGTTCCAGGCGCGGATAAAGCCGTTGGGGTTGAAGCGGCCGGCCAGCAGGTTGGCAGCCAGGAAGGTGCGGTCATAGCTGTCCTGATTGCCTTCCAGCGCGTAATGCACGCCGGACTGGATCAGCCACATAAAGCCCATGTCATGGTTGGTGGTCTTGAAATCCTTGAGGGCTTCATCCAGCATTTTTTCGGTGCGGATGGCTTCCTCGCGGTAGATCTCGTCCTTGGTGGCCAGATACATCTGCCACATCATAGCCGGCCAGAAGCCGTTGGTCCACCAGCCGATCTTGTTGGGCTTCCACTGGCCGTTCTCGGTGGTGTAGGGAATATAATCCACTTCGCGGGCTTTCTGGATGGAATAGTGCAGCTTCTTGTCAACCTTCTTCAAGGTTTCTTCCAGCCACGCCTTGTCAGGGAAAAGCTCGACAATGTCATACTTGAACATTTCAGCAGCCATTGCGGTTACCTCCGGTATCAAAATTGTAGCCAGGCCAAGCCCGCACGCGTACGCGGACATGGCCTGGCTGATTGGTTCGATTTGAAAAATCAGGGGAAGCCTGTTAGCCCTTAACAGCGCCAACCATAACGCCCTTAACAAAGTACTTCTGCAGGAAGGGGTAGATGCACAGAACGGGCACGGTGGTCAGAACGATAGCGGCATACTTGATAGCTTCCGCGAACTCGTTTACCTTGTCGCTATCGGTAGCGGCAGAGTTCAGGATGTTGGAGTTGGCGATCAGGATGGAGCGCAGAATGTTCTGGATGGGCAGCTTGTAGTTATCGGTCAGGTAGATGGAAGCGTTGAACCATGCATTCCAGTGGCCTACGCCGTAGTACAGCAGCAGCACAGCGATGGTGGGCATGATCAGCGGCAGGATGATGCGGAAGACGATGATCAGGTCGTTCGCGCCGTCCAGATAAGCGGACTCTGTCAAGCTGTCGGGAACCGCCTGAATAGCGGTACGACAGATGATACAGTTGTACACGCTGATCGCGCCGGGCAGAATGAGCGCCCACAGGCTGTCGAACAGGCCCAGAGAGCGAATGTTCAGGTAGGTGGGGATCATGCCGCCGCCAAAGAACATGGTGAACATGATCAGGAACTGGATAACGCCCTTGAACATCATGCCCTTGCTGGCCAGGAAGTAGCCGCAGAACAGGGTCATGATGATGTTGATAGGCAGGGAGACACCCAGAATGATCAGGATGTTCTTGTAACCGCTCAGAATGAGGGGATGCTCGAATGCCATCGAATAGGAACCAGTGGTAAAGCCCACGGGCCACCACACAGCGCCGGGATGGGATACCAGATACACGTTGTTGGTAAAGGACGCGCAAAGCACGTACCACATGGGATACAAAGTTACAAAGCACAGCGCCAGCAGGAAGAGTGTATTACACACGTCAAAAATCTTGGAACCGGTAGACGTCTTAATTTTCGTGCCGCGCATGACGACGGGATCTTTTACTTTCTTAGCCATTCTCTACACCTCCAAATCAGAACAGGCCGGATTCGGTGGTCTTGGTGCTCAGCCAGTTGGTGAAGAGCAGGAACACGATGTTAACCATCGTGTTGAACAGACCAACAGCGGTGGACAGAGAATACTTCTGGCTCTGCAGACCCATACGGTAAGTATAGGTGGAGAATACGTCAGCCGTTTCGAAGGTGGCGTCGGTATACAGAAGCAGGATCTTCTCGTAGCCTACGTTCAGAATAGAGCCCATACGCATGATGAACAGGATCATGATGGTGGGCAGAATGCCGGGGATAGTAACATGCAGCACCTGCTCGAAGCGGTTGGCGCCGTCGATGCGGGCAGCTTCATACTGTTCCTGATCGATACCGGACAGAGCGGCCAGATAGATGATGGAGTTCCAGCCGATGTTCTGCCAGATACCGGAGATAACGTAGATGGGCGTGAACTTGTTGGGGTCGATCAGCAGGTTCTGCGCCGGAGCGCCGAAGAACTGACCTATCTGTGAGAACAGACCGTCCGCCTGACAGTAGATCTTAATGATGGAGCAAGCTACCACCAGAGAGATAAAGTAAGGCATGTAGGTGATGGTCTGAACAGTACGCTTGAACTTATTGTTGCTTACTTCGTTCAGCAAAAGCGCCAGAATGATGGGAGCCGGGAAGCCAAACAGGATGGAGTAAGCGCTCAGACGGAAGGTATTGCGAAGGAGACGGAAGAAATAGGGATCCTTAAAGAAGGTTTCAAACCAGGTGAAACCAACCCACTTGCTGCCCCAGATACCGCGGGCAGGCTTGTAGTTCTTGAAAGCGATGACCAAGCCGTACATGGGCTTGTAACAGAACAGAGCAAGATAAACCAGGATGGGAATGATCAGCACGTACTTCCAGAAGTGCAGCTGCATATCGCGCTTCAGCGCCTTCAGGAGCGGCGGTCTCTTGTAGGTTACCACGTTCTGACTCACAGGAGAATGCCTCCTTTTTCATAGAGTATTGGTTACTGAAAAGAAAAGCGGAGGAAGCGCCCGAAAGCGCGCCCTCCGCTCAAAGTACTAACCTCTATCCGGCGGAGCGGATATCCATTTCAACCGAAGCAGGACTTAACGAGCGGCGTAACGATCGTAGCAAGCCTGACGGATCTCGGTGATGCGGGACAGGTTGTAGGTTTCGAAGTCAGCCAGGTACTTCTCCCACACAGCGTCATCGTCCACGTCCAGCGTGCCGGTAACGAAGGAGGCGAAGTTCTCGGTGCAGTAGGTGCCGATGGAGCCAGCGATCAGGTCCAGCTCGTCAGCTTCGTCCAGGGTGAAGGTGGTACCAACGGGCCACTTCCAGCCGCCGGTCACAGCCAGGTTCTTTTCGTTGTCTTCGGGGAAGACGAAGAACCAGGTGTTGTTGGCTTCGATGGCAGCCTTGCTGTTCTTCAGGTACAGCAGGTTGTCGGCCTGGATGCAGCTGCTGCCCCAGGTAGCGCCGTTGTACTTGGTCATGGGGTCAACGTCAGTGTCGTTGGCCATCTTTTCGGTCCATACGGGGATGCCTTCGGGGCCCCATACCCAGGTGTCGTTCTCGAGGCCGTAGTTCCAGAACAGGAAGCCTTCCTGAGTGTAAGCATAGTCCAGAGCGCGCAGACAGAGCTTCAGGGTCTCTTCGTCAGCAGTCTTGGTGATCACGGCGATGTGGCCGGTGCCGATGCCGAAGCCGCCGAATACGGAAGAGATGGAGCCGTCGTCAGCCTTGGGGATGGGAGAGCCAGCCCAAACAGCGCCGATGCCGGCAGCATCACATTCCTTGTTCCAGTTGTTCATCTGGCCCATGGAGGTGTAGCCGATACCGATCTGGCCGTTCTGAACCTTGGCCTTGATGGAGGTGTCGTCCAGAGAGAAGATGTCCTGATCCAGCAGGCCTTCTTCCCACAGCTTGTTCAGCCAGGAAACATAAGCGCGGTAGCCTTCGTGAGCCTGGCCCAGGAAGACCTTGCCGTCCTGCACAGCCCACTGCTGATCAGAAGCAGCGAAGCCACCGAACATACCGGACAGAGCGGGGCTCTGCTTGAAGCGGCTCCAGGGAGCAGCAAACTTGGCGCCGTACTTTTCGTTGAACACGCGGATCACGTTTTCGAACTCAGACAGAGTCTTGGGGAAGTCCAGACCCTGCTCGGCCAGCCAGTCGGTACGAACCACGGGGCCCTGGTAGGTGTCGTTCCAGCCGCCGCCCTCGCGGAAGAAGCCGAAGCCGTAGTACTGACCATCGTCAGTCTTCATGGCCTTGTCGTAAGCGGGGTTGGTCTGCAGGAAAGCGTAGTAAGCGGGAGCGTACTCCTGAATGTAGGGGGTCAGGTCCCAGATCACTTCGTCTTCCAGATACAGAGCAGCGTTGTCGAAGCCGCCGCTGCCGAGCTTCATGATGTTGGGCAGGTTGGCGGGGTCAGCCATCAGGGTGTTGGTGAAGGTGCCGCCGTCAGTACCGGTGGTGGGGATGACCCATTCGATATTGACGCCGATCTGCTTGGACATGTTGGTGTGGAAGGGGGATTCCTTCCAGTCAGCGAACTTTTCGTGGGGGTTCAGACCGTCCTGAGCGTACCAGGTGATGGTCTTGTCAGCAGCGTCCAGGGGGTAGATGTCAGCACCGGACAGCAGTTCCAGAGCAGAAGCGGGAACAGCAGCCAGAACCAGGCACAGGGCCAGAGCCAGAGCAAAGAGTTTCTTCATGGTGTAACCTCCTTATTTTTTAACAGCCTTTGTACAAGACTGCTATAAACAACAAAAAGCTCAAAAAACAAACCGCTGCAATCAAACGTAGCCAGCGGCCGTTTCCTGACACAGGATTTTATGCGACCGTGTAACAAAACGAACAATATTTATGCCCGTTCTTGTGTACATTTATCTTAAATCCTGCATTAACAAAAAACCATTGCAAAAAGCAACCTAAGTATTGCAAAAATCGCTTTAGTGGTTTATGATAAGAGCATGTCCATTTTCGACAAACGGAGGATGACCAGATTGCACATTGGCATCGAAACAACCCATGCGGGTTTTGCCCATAACATCAGCCACCGCAGCACCGAAAGTTTCCTGATTCACAACCATCCCACCTATGAACTGTACTATTATTTGCAGGGCAGCGCCTCTTTTCTGATCAACGGCGTGGAGCAGCCTCTGGAACCGCATACTTTGCTGATTTTTCCGCCCAATGCATTCCACGGCATCCGTGTAACGGATGATCAGCCCTATGAGCGTTTCACCCTGCACTTCAGCGCAGAAAGCCTGAGTCTGGAACGCCGCTCCGCGCTGCTGCGCGCCCTGCCCAGGGCAGAGAAGACAGGGGTCTTCCCCTGTCTGAGGCAGAATATGGAAGGAACCGCCATGCACGCGCTGCTTCTGCAGCTGGATGCATGCGCCGCCCATGACTCCGCCACCCAGGAAAAACTGCTGCCCATCCTGCTGGAGGCGCTGCTGGCCACCGCCATACTGGCTTCCTCTGCGCAGGAAATTCCTGCCGGAGACGCAAGCATATCCTCCGCACAGGAAAGCATTATTACTTATGTAAACGAGCACTTTACCGAAAACATTACGCTGGATGCGCTGTCTGAACGGTTCTTCCTGTCCAAGCACCACTTAAACCGCGTTTTCCGCAAAGCCACCGGCACCACCGTGCGCGATTACCTTATCAACAAGCGCGTGATCTATGTGCAGCAGCTGCTGATTAACGGTATTCCCGCTACCCAGGCCGCTACGCTGGCAGGTTTCGGCGATTACACCGCCTTCTACCGCGCTTATGTCAAACGCTTCGGCCATGCCCCCAGTCAGGACCGCGGCCACAACCGCACCATGGTTTTCGACTTGCAGGAAGTGCTGAAAGAACAGCTGGTCGTAACCCCGGACGCCTACAAAATGAAGCTGGAAGAATCCAACTGAGTGTGATATACTGTGTTCACAACAACGCCCCAGCGGGCGCAGAGAAAAGAGGATATCAAATGGAATACGGACTGCAAATGTATTCTGTGCGCGACATTACCAAAGACGATCTGCCCGGCGCGGTTGCCAAAGTGGCGCAGATGGGTTACAAGCTGATTGAGTTTGCCGGTTTCTTTGGCCACACCGCCGAAGAAGTAAACAAAATGCTCAGCGATAACGGCGTGAAGGTTTCCGGCACCCATACCGGCCTTGGCGAGCTGCTCAGCGACTACGAAGGCACTGTGGCTTTCCACAAGGCCATCAACAATCCCATCTATATCATCCCCGGCCATGACCTGTCCACCAGGGAAAAGGTCGATCAGTTCATCGAGGATGTGAACCGCCTGCAGCCCATGCTCAAGGCCGAAGGCATCGAAATGGGCTTCCATAACCACTCCCGCGAGTTTCTGCCCAACGAGGACGGTATCATCTTCTACGATGAGCTGGTCTCCCGCACGAATCTCCTTCTGGAAATCGATACCTTCTGGGCCTATGCCGCCGGAAAGGACCCCGTTGCCCTGATGGAGCAGTACAAGGACCGTCTGCGTTTTATCCACATCAAGGACGGCTACCGGAACGGCGAAGGCAAGCCCCTCGGCCAGGGCACCGCGCCTGTGGCGGATGTATACAGGAAGGCCGTCGAGCTGGGTATTCCCATGGTGGTGGAAAGCGAAACCCTCACCCCCGACGGTCTGACCGAAGCAAAGATCTGCTACGAATACCTGAAGTCTCAGGAATAACGGAGGCGCTGCCTCTCCTTGCATTCTCACCGCTTAAGGAACTTCGTCCCTTAAGAATCCCGGTTCCGCGCTGCACGCGGGGCCGGGTTTTTGTTACTTTGCAGGGACGACCATTGGTCGCCCGCATGTTCCCCGTGTACACCAGCTCAACCGAAGGGAGACCTGCGCAAGCGAGCCTGAGGCCGTTGTTTGGCCTCAGGCGTTCTTAGCAGCAACCCTATACAAAACCAAAAAGCCCCGCGCCAAAGGCGCGGAGCCGGGGTGCAGGGGCACTGCCTCTGCTTAGAGGGCACCGGTGAGCGTGGGCAGCCACAGGCTGATCTGGGGTACGAAGGAGATCAGCAGCAGAGCCACGATCATGCACAGGTAGAAGGGCAGAGTGGCGCGAACCACCTTTTCCATGGGACGCTTGGCAACAGCGGAGCCGATGAACAGCACCGCGCCAACGGGCGGAGTGAGCAGGCCGATACCGCAGTTGAGCACCATCATGATGCCGAACTGGATGGGATGCAGGCCAACGCTCTGGGCAACGGGCAGCAGGATGGGCGTGGCGATCAGAATGATGGGCGCCATGTCCATGATCATGCCCAGCAGCAGCAGAATCAGGTTCAGCAGCAGAATGACCACTACAGGGTTGCTGGAGATGCTGGTGATCAGCGTAGCAGCCTTGGCGGGCACGTGCAGCAGGGTGAGGCAGTTGCCGAAGGCTGCGCTCATGGCGATCAGGATCAGTACGATGGCCAGAGTTTCCACGCACTTATCCAGGCTCTGCCATACGCCCTTCCAGGTCAGGCCCTTGTAAATGTACACGGACACGAACAGAGAGTACACAACCGCGATAGCAGCGGATTCAGTAGCGGTGAACAGGCCGCCAACTACGCCGAACACAACGATCAGCACAGCAGCCAGCGCCCAGATGGAGCTGATGATCTGCTTGCCAAAGGTCTTCAGAGAGAAGCGCGCGCCCTTGGGGTAGTTGCGCTTGACAGACAGGATGTAGGAACCAACCATCAGAGAGATGGCCAGCAGAGCGCCGGGCAGGTAGCCAGCCATGAACAGAGCGCCTACAGATACGCCGCCGGCAGTGGTAGCGTAGATAACCATGTTATGGCTCGGAGGTACCAGCAGACCCTCACAGGAGGAGGTGATGGTAACGGCGGTAGAGAAGTCCGCGTCGTAACCTTCATCCACCATCATGGGGATCAGGATGGAGCCCAGAGAAGCGGTGTCAGCAGCAGCGGAGCCGGAGATGCCGCCAAAGAAGTAGGAAGCCACGATATTAACCATCGCAAGGCCGCCGCGCATCCAGCCAACCAGCGAATTGGCCAGGGCGATCAGCTTATCGGAAATACCGCCGGAACCCATCAGCACACCCATGGTGATGAAGAAGGGAACCGCCATCAGAGAGAAGGACCATACGCCCTTTACCATCTGCTGGGGCAGAGAAACCAGATTCTGACCCATGGAGGCCATGCACAGCACAGTGGAAATACCTACAGCGTAGGCAATGGGGAAGCGAAGCACGATCATGAGCAGGAAGCTTCCCAGCAAAATCAGGGTGGACAAGGCTTCAGCATTCATGCTCAGGCCACCTCCTTGTTCTCTTCATCCTTCACAAAGAAGGATTCGATGCGCTGGAACACCTGCTCCAGCTCGAAAATGATCATACCGGCGCCGGCAACCACGATGGGCACGTACTGCCACATCTTGCTCAGCGTGGGGATGGAGGCGTACTTGCCGCGCAGGCTCAGAGGAGAGTTGCAGAACTTGTAGCCATACACAACCAGCACAACGCCCAGCGCCAGAACGGCGAGGTCGGCGATCAGGTCGGAAACTTTCAGAACGGTTTTGGGCAGGTAGCTGTCAAAAGCAGTCATGCGGATGTGAGCACGGGTACGGATGGCCAGCGTAGCGGAAAGAACCGCCATGTAAACCATCAGCGTCAGAATGATTTCCTCGCCCCAGTAGGGAGTAGCGATAAAGGGAACATAACGGCCGATAACCACCCATGTGGTAATGATGATATCAGCGACCAGCAGGATTTTGCAGATGAACATGACGATTTTGTACGTCCAGTCATACAGAGGCTTAATCTTGTTGAGCGCCTTGAAAACAGCAGGCATGGAAGAAACCCCTTTCTTGTAGTGCTAAGAAAGGAGCGCAGGGAAACCCCGCGCTCCTTCCGGACTTACAGCTTATTCGTTAAGCTGGGCAATTACTGCATGTCCAGGATCTGCTGGTACAGATCAGCCAGAGCAGCGGTGTTGGCCTGGATGGTGGGCTGGCAAGCTTCTACCCAGGGAGTCTTGTCTTCCACTTCGATTACGTGGTAGCCGCCCTCAGCCAGCTTCTTGAAAGTTTCGGCTTCGATTTCGGCAACCTTCTCGCGGCAGACTTCGGAAGCGTACTTGGCGCCTTCCATGATCCAGCCCTGCTGTTCCTCGTTCAGCTTGGCCCAGGCGTTGTCGGTGATGATGATCTGCAGAGCGCCCAGGGTGTGGCCGTCCAGCAGCAGATAGGGAGCTACTTCGGGGAACGCGCCGGAGAAGTAGTTGGCGGTGGGCTGCTCAGCGCCGTCCACAACGCCGGTGTTCAGAGCGCTGTACAGCTCGGTGAAAGCAACGGTGGTGGCGGTGGCGCCCAGGTTGCTTACCATGCCGGTCATAACGGGGTCAGCAGAAACGCGGATCTTGAGGCCCTTCAGGTCTTCAATGCCCTTTACTTCTTCCTTGAAGAAGAAATGACGGAAACCTTCTTCGCCGTAGCACAGGCCGCGCAGGGGCAGGCCGATTTCCTGGGGCTCGAGCAGGAATTCCTGAGCCAGATCGCTGGCAGCGAAATTCCAGAAGTGATCTTCGTTCACGAAGGTGTAGGGGATGGACAGCAGGCTGGCCTTGCCGCAGCCGTACTGAGTGAGAGCGAAAGCGGAGATACGGCAGATATCGGTGATGTTGCCATAGCCCAGCAGGTTGTCCAGGATCTGGTCTTCAGAGCCCAGCACGCCGCCGGCCTGAACGTCGATGATGATGTTGCCGGCAGAAACTTCTTCAACCTTGGCCTTGAAAGCCTTGGCCATTTCGCCAACGATGGTGCCGTCCAGGGGGTTCACTTCGGCATAGGTCAGGGTGATGGGGTCAGCCAGAGCAGCGGTGCAGCTCAGAGCCATGATGAGAGCCAGAGCCAGCGCGACGATCTTCTTCATAGAGATTCGTCCTCCTCATTTTGTTTTTTCCGAAACAAACATAGTCGTATTCGGAACATCTGTTACCATATTATCATTTTCAACAAAATTTGTCTACTGTTTATCCAAAGGAATTTTCCGGACAAACCGATTGCAATTTTGACGCTTCTGTGCCAAAATAACATGGAAAATACGTTTCTTGTACAAGGAGCAACCGCCATGGCCAAGCGCAGCATCACCGTCCAAGTGAAAATGGATCGCAAAACCCTTCGTTCTTTTGCTGTATTCGATACCTTCATTCTCAAAAAGCAGTGGCGCAAACCCGCCGTTTTTTCGCTGATTCTGCTGGTTTTTGCATTCATCTGCCTTTTTGCGGTCGATAAGGAACAGCATGTACTGATCGGTTCCGTGCTGCTGGCCATTGCTGCGGCGCTGCCGTTTTCCTACATTTTTATGTTTCTTTCCGGCGTAAAGGAACAGGCCAGACGCCTCAAACTGCCCCGCCGCGTCTATACCCTCTCCCTGTCCGGCAGCGGCATTGCCATTTCCAACGACATTAAAAAGGAAGAAACCGTCTGGCTGGAGTGGAGCAAAGTGCATGCCCTGCACCGCCGCAAAAACGCCATCTATCTCTACGCCTCCCCCGCCCGCGCCTTCATCCTGCCCAACGGCCAGGCAGACGCCACCCCGGACGAGCTGTGGCAGATGATGACAGAACACGTGAAGAGCGCGCGAAAGTAAAACGGAGCTCCCCGCCCGCAAAGTTTTTTCCCCGGACCCGTGGTCTGACCACGGGTTCTTTTTGTTTTGTTCGCTATGAAAGACCGCCTTCACGATCCCCATTGCCATCCCATTGCTCTTATGCTATACTTTTTCACAAGCCCTTTCTGTATCAACAGGTGTCACGAAGGCGCCATACCTCTTCCGAAGAAGAGGGAAGGGTGTGTGTTTCGTGATGTCTAATGATCAAGAAAGGATGTATTACGAATGAGAAAAAATCACATCAAACGCCTTGCCCTGTCTGCCGTGCTGCTGGCCATCGGCCTTGTTTTGCCCTTCCTGACCGGTCAGATTCCGGAAATCGGCAGCATGCTTTTGCCTTTGCATCTGCCCGCGCTGATCTGCGGCTTTGTGTGCGGCTGGGGCTGGGGACTGGCCGTCGGCTTTGTGCTGCCGCTTGTGCGCAGCATGCTTTTCGGCATGCCTCCCATGATTCCCACCGCGCTGTGCATGGCTTTCGAACTGGCCGCCTACGGCGCGTTTGCGGGCTTCCTGTATGAAAAGCTGGCCGGACGCAAGTTCCGCGTGTATCTGGCGCTGATCGGCGCTATGGTGCTGGGCCGCGCGGCATGGGGCATTGTGAGTTTTGCCGTCTATGCCCTGATGATGGAAAACGCCTTTGCGCTGACCGCTTTCTGGATGGGCGCGTTTGTGAATGCATGGCCGGGCATCATTCTGCAGCTGATCATTGTGCCGCTGATCGTATCCGCTCTGCAGCGCGCCAGACTGATTCCCCTCAAATAAGGAGACAACATGAACGAACAGGTTTTGAAAAACCATTTCGAAGACGCTCCGCGAATGGAGCCGCAGGACGCAGTCAAGCTCGCCTACCAGAGCGCGTTTGGCTGCGGCCATCTTTTACCCGCGCAGGCTGTCTGCGCAAGAATGATTGAGAACGAAATCAACGCAACCGCGGAAAACGAAGACGAATTCCCCTTCACCCCCATCGGGAACAGCCTGTGCAGACTGAACCTTGCCAGCCCGCCTGTACGCGCACTGGGTGCGGAAATGATCGCCCGGATGATGCAGGCGAGCGACGAGGCAGTGCGCGAACGCAGCGGCAACACAGAGCGTTTCGAGGCTGCGCTCCGCACGATCGAATCCCTCGCAAAGAATAACGAAGCCCCCTTCTCCGCCCAGGACTTCCAGTCCTATCTGGCGGCTTACCGCACGCAGGGCTGTCCCGTTGTCAGCCACACGCCCGCCTACCGCGAAGCGTATCATCCCGCGTATCGCGTGGTGCTGATGGACTGCGCGCAGCTTTTGCAGATCCTGCTGGAAGAACCCAGACTGGTCGTGATCGACGGTCCCTGCGGCAGCGGCAAGAGCACGCTGGCGGGGCTTCTGGCAAAACTGTACCAGACCTCCCCCATTCCGATGGATGATTTTTTCCTGCCCTTTGATCTGCGCACGCCTGAAAGGTTCAGCCAGCCGGGCGGGAACGTGCATTACGAACGGTTTGCACAGGAAGTGCTTGACCGTTTTGAGCACGGCAAGTCCGTTTGCTGGAACCGTTTCAACTGTTCGGACGGCACACTGATTCCCCATGAGCTCCCTGTTTCGCAGGCAACGATCATCGAGGGCAGCTACAGCCATCACCCCGCCCTGCGGGAAAAGCTGATTCAGTTAAACGCCCTGCTGGTATATATCCATATAGAGGAAGGCGAACAGCTGCGCCGCATTGCCAAGCGCAGCCCGGAACTGCTGCATATGTTCGAAACCCGCTGGATACCCCTTGAAAAAACCTATTTTGAGGCGTATGATATTCAAGGTACGGCAGATCTGGTGTTGGAAAGCATCCCATGGGATCTGCCGTGCAGTCAGAAGGAGGAATGACTCTTGAAGCTGGTGGTCATCGACGGTCAGGGCGGCGGCGTGGGCAAAAGCCTGGTTGCAGCGCTCAAAGCGCGCATGCCCGATCAGCCCGTGATCGCGCTGGGCACCAATGTGCAGGCCACATCCGCCATGCTGCGTGCAGGCGCGGATCAGGGAGCCACCGGTGAAAGCGCCATCCGCTACCAGTGCAAAACCGCCGATGTCATCGTCGGCGTTGCGGGCATCCTCCACGCCAATGCCATGCTGGGTGAGATCTCGCCGGGCATAGCAGCCGCGGTCAGCCTGAGTGAAGCTCAGAAAGTGCTGGTGCCATTGGAACGCTGCGGTCTGACCATCGCAGGCGTTGGCAGGCAGCCGCTGGATACGCTTATCAAACAGGCAGCGGAACTGACAGCCCAATTCATTGAATCCAATAGAAAGAAGGAACTTTGCAATGAGTGAATGTACCCATAATTGCTCCACCTGCTCGGCCAACTGCTCCAGCCGCACCGAGAAGCAGAGCCTGCTGGCCAAGCCTCATGAGCTGAGCCATGTGAAAAAGATCATCGGCGTGTGCTCCGGCAAGGGCGGCGTAGGCAAGAGCATGGTCACCAGCCTGCTGGCTGTTCTGGCGCAGCGTCAGGGCCTGAAGGTAGGCATTCTGGATGCCGATATCACCGGCCCCTCCATCCCCCGCGCTTTTGGCCTGAAAGAAAAGGCCGGCGGTACCGATCAGGGCATTTTCCCCGTTCGCTCCACCACCGGCATTGACGTGATGAGCCTGAACCTGCTTTTGGAAAACGACACCGACCCCGTTGTATGGCGCGGTCCGGTCATCGCCGGCGCTGTGGGCCAGTTCTGGACCGATGTTGTCTGGGGCGACAAGGACATCCTGTTCATCGACATGCCTCCGGGAACCGGCGACGTGATGCTGACCGTGTGCCAGACCATCCCCGTGGATGCGCTGATTCTGGTCACCACGCCCCAGGAACTGGTGGAAATGATCGTGGAAAAGGCCCTCAAGATGGCCAACCTCATGGAGATCCCCGTCATGGGTCTGGTGGAGAACATGTCCTACCTCGCCTGCCCCGACTGCAACAAGCACATTGAGCTGTTTGGCAAGAGCCGCGTGGACGAGATCGCCGACCGCTACAACATCCCGCTGACCGCCAAGCTGCCCATCGACAGCAAGCTGACCGGCGGCGTGGACAAGGGCATGATCGAGCTGTTCAACGGCGACTGGCTGGATAAGATTGCCGACGCCATCTACGATATGCCTGCCAAGAAGGACTGCTGATATGATCGACCGTCAGCAAAAGATGGAGAAGGCCAAAGCGCTTTTCTTCTCCGGCTACAACTGCGCCCAGTCCGTGGCCGCTGCTTATGCGCCTGAAATGGGCATGACGGAGCAGCAGGTCGCCCGTCTGGCCGGTGGCCTGGGCGGCGGTCTGGGCGGCCTGCGCGTAACCTGCGGCGCGGTATCCGCCATGTGTCTGGTGATGAGCTGGCTGCACGGCTACGACGACCCGGAGGATTTTGACGGCAAAAAGCATCTTTATGCCACCGAGCAGCGCATGGCCGCGCATTTTACCGATCGCTTCGAAACGCTGATCTGCCGCAAGCTGCTGGAAAGCATGGGCGTAACGCCTTCCAACGAGCCCAGCCCGCGCACGCCGGAATACTACCGCAAGCGCCACTGCGCCCAGTACGTGGAAGCCTGCGCAGGCATTCTGGCTGATGAACTGAATGAGTTGAACGGGTAAGTCCGGGGCCCTCCGGGGGCCAGAGGGCTCCGCCCTCTGGACTCCCGCTTAAGGGGCAAGGCCCCTTAAGAATCCCGGAACCGGGGCTGCTTCGCAGCCCCGGGAGGGATTTTTTTGTATCTTTCGTGTTTCATTTTATCTGCATCAAAGGAGGTTCCCCCATGCTTCACGAACGCATCATGATTCCTTCCGCCAACGGCACGGAATTCCCCATGGACGTATACGTACCCTTTGTATCCAAGGAAGTGGTTCCCAATCCTGTTCGTCCCGCCATCGTTATCTGCCCCGGCGGCGGATACCATTTCTGCAGCCAGCGTGAGGCTGAGCCCATTGCGCTGCGCTTTCTGATGCACGGCTTTAACACCTATGTGATCTGGTACCGTGAGCAGAAAAACGAGGAACTGTTTCCCAAGCCCCAGCAGGATGCGGCGGCGGCGGTGGCCTATGTGCGTGCCCACGCCGAAGAACATCACACCGACCCCAACCGCATCGCCATTCTGGGCTTCTCCGCCGGCGGTCATCTGGCCGGAAGCCTTGGCGTTCTGTGGCACAAAGCGGATCTGTGGGAGCCCCTCGGTCTGACTCCCGAACAGGTGAAGCCCAACGCGCTGTGCCTGTGCTACCCCGTTATCAGCGGCGGCAAGGATGCGCACCGCGGCAGCTTTAACAACCTGACCGGCACGGAGGATCTGTCCGTTCACGAAGACTATTCGCTGGACAAGCTGGTAACCGAAAACTGCCCGCCTGCCTTCCTGTGGCACACTTTTGAGGACAATGCCGTGCCTGTGCAAAACAGCCTGCTGATGGCGCACGCGCTGGCCGAACACAAGGTGCTCACCGAGCTGCACATCTTCCCCCACGGCAAGCACGGCGCATCCCTGTGCAGCGAGCTGACCGGCGAAGCGCACCTCATCCCCGAAGCCCAGCAGTGGCCCGAACTGGCGGCACGTTTCCTGAAGGACGTAATGTAACGGGGGGGCATGCAGGGCTCTGCCCTGCACCCGGGAGGGGCTCCGCCCCTCCACCCCGGCCGGGAGGCTCCGCCTCCCGGCACCCTCTGGCCTAAGGGCTTCGCCCTTAGGAATCCCATATTCCGGGCCATTTCATGGCCCGGGCTGCTTTCCAAACATTACCTACCAAGGAGGTGGAAATGATGATTCTGGAAGAATTCGACTCCTCGCTGTCCGCCGTCATCAACCCTGATATGGTG
>JAFYQB010000157.1 GCA_017547285.1 Clostridia bacterium | reverse complement strand
GGGGGTAAGGGAGTCCAGAGGGCCTCGGGGGAACCTCAACGTTCCCCCGGGTCCTTTGGCCCTAGCGGAGCGGGCCGCTTGCCCGCTCAACAAGCAAAGGTACGCGTACCATACGCATTCCTGAAGCAGCTTGCAGCATCCCCACCTCATCAGTCACCTTCGGTGACAGCTTCCCCTCAAGGGGAAGCGTGCGGAGGGGCTGCGTACCATGTGCACCTCCGAAGCTGCTTGCAGCGTCCCCACCTCTTCAGTCACCCTTCAGGTGCCACCTTCCCCTCAAGGGGAAGCGTGCGGAGGGCTGCGTACCATGCGCGATCCTGAAGCGGCTTGCGGCGTCTCTCTTTCCTTCCGATTGCTCCCGAACCGGGAAGAAAAATCCGTCCAATCCCCTTGTCTTGCAACTTGTTTCCATTTCATGCTATAATAATCTGTTGATTTGTGCGCATGCACAGATCCGTCAGAATCAAGGAGTGAACAGGATGGCCAAACAATATTCTGCGCAGTCGATTCAGGTGCTGGAAGGTCTGGATGCAGTACGCATGCGTCCGGGCATGTATATCGGCTCCACGGGTTCGCGCGGTCTGCATCATATGCTGTGGGAGATCGTGGATAACGCCATTGACGAAGCCATGGGCGGTCACGCCAATCAGGTGGACGTGACTTTGCATGCCGATGGTTCCGCCAGCGTGCGTGATAACGGCCGCGGTCTGCCCGTTGATATCCACCCTACGATGGGCGTGAGCGGCGTGGAAGTGATTTATACCAAGCTGCACGCCGGCGGCAAGTTCAATAACGAAAACTACGCCTATTCCGGCGGTCTGCACGGCGTGGGCGCGAGCGTTGTCAACGCCCTGTCGAAGTGGGTGAACATCGACGTTTACATGAACTTCAAGCACTACCAAATGCGCTTTGAAAGCGGCTGGAGCGATGAAGAAAACAAAGTGGTAGCCGGCCGTGCGGTCGCGCCGCTTGCGCAGGTGGGCAACACCCGCCAGCGCGGCACGCTGGTGCGCTTTTTGCCCGACGGCGATATTTTTGAAACCACCGTTTTCAACGCCGAAACCGTTTCCCGCCGCCTGCGGGAGCTTGCCTACCTCAACAAGGGCGTAACCATCACCTTCCTGGATGAGCGCAAGCCCAAGAAGGTCATGAATGACGATGGCGAAGAGGTGGATCCGCAGCCGCAGGGCCGTCAGGTGTACTATTACGAGGGCGGCATTGTGGATTATGTCAAGTATCTGAATGCGGACAAGACCTGCCTGCATGAGGAGCCCATCTATCTGGAAGGCATGAAGGATGATATCATCTTCCGCGTGGCCATCCAGTACACCGACAGCTACACGGAGAACGTGTTCAGCTATGTCAACAACATTCCCACCGGCGAGGGCGGCACGCATGAGACGGGCTTCAAGGCCGCCTATACCAAGGTGATGAATGATTTTGCCCGCCGTTTCGGCGCGCTCAAGGACAAGGATGCCAACCTGAGCGGCGACGACTTCCGCGAGGGTATGACCGCAGTCATGCTCGCCATGGTCAAGAACCCGCAGTTTGAGGGCCAGACCAAGGGCAAGCTGGGCAACACCGAGGTGCGCCCGGCGGTGGAAGCCATTCTGACCCAGTACCTGACCACCTATTTTGAGGACCTCAAGCATCAGGAACTGGCCACCCAGCTGATCGAAAAGGCCGTGCGCGCCGCCAAGGTGCGCGAAGCCGCCCGCAAGGCCCGCGATGTGGCCCGCACCAAGAACGCGCTGGAAGCCGCGCCCCTCGTAGGCAAGCTGGCCAGCTGTACCGGCCGCAAAGCGGAGCAGAACGAGCTGTTCCTCGTTGAGGGCGACAGCGCCGGCGGCAGCGCCAAGCAGGGCCGTGACCGGCGCTTCCAGGCCATTCTGCCGCTTCGCGGCAAGCCCCTCAACGCCGAAAAGAAGCGTCTGGATCAGGTGCTCAACAACGAGGAGTTCCGTTCCATCATCACTGCGCTGGGCACCAACATCGACGAGAGCTTCGACCTGTCCAGCCTCAAGTACCACAAGGTCATCATCCTCTCCGATGCCGACCAGGACGGCGCGCATATCCGCGCCATTCTGCTCACCTTCTTCTATCGCTATATGAAGGAACTGATCACTGCAGGCCACGTCTACATCGGCATGCCGCCGCTGTACAAGGTGCAGCGCGGCAACAAGATCCAGTATGCCTACGATGACAACGAGCTGCGCAAAATCACCAAGGGTTCTACCAAGGGCTACCAGCTGCAGCGCTACAAAGGCCTTGGCGAAATGAACCCCGAACAGCTTTGGGAAACCACCATGGATCCCAACGAACGCAAGCTGATGCAGGTTTCCATTGAGGACGCCGCGCAGGCCGAGCGTCTGGTAACCATTCTCATGGGCGATAAGGTAGATCCCCGCCGCGATTACATCAGCCAGCACGCCAACTTTAACCGCGAGGACAGCTTTATGGCCCTCAGCGACCAGATGAACGAAGGGAGGAATGACTGATGCCGCCCCGCAAACAAAAGGATGACCGTCCGCCGATTGGCGTGGATCAGAATATTATCATTTCGCCCATGGAGGAGGTCATGCATAACAGCATGATCCCCTATGCCGAGCATGTCATCATGGAGCGCGCCATTCCCCGCGTGGAGGACGGCCTCAAGCCCGTTCAGCGCCGCATTCTGTTTACCATGAATGAACTGGCCATTCACCCCGATACTCCGCACCGCAAGTGCGCCCGTATCGTGGGCGACTGTCTGGGTAAATATCATCCTCACGGCGACAGCTCTGTGTATGACGCGCTGGTGCGCCTTGCGCAGGACTTCAGCATGCGCGGCAAGCTGGTGGACGGCCACGGCAACTTCGGTTCCGTGGACGGCGACGGCGCGGCGGCCATGCGTTACACCGAAGCCCGTATGGCGCCTCTGGCTACGGAAATGCTCCGTGATCTGGACAAGGACACCGTTCCCTTCCGCCTCAACTTTGACGATACCCTCAAAGAGCCGGATATGCTGCCCGCCAGCTTCCCCAACCTGTTGGTCAATGGCGCAAGCGGCATCGCGGTCGGTCTGGCCACCAACATCCCGCCGCACAACCTGCGCGAGACCATCTCCGCTGTGATCGCGCAGATCGATAAACCCGACATCATGCTGGATGAACTGATGCAGATCATGCCCGCCCCGGACTTTCCCACCGGCGGCGTGCTGCTGAACACTCCTGAAATCCGTACGGCCTATGAGACCGGCAAGGGCAAGCTGACCCTGCGCGCCCGCACCCATATTGAGGAAGGCAGCGCAGGCCGCAAGCTGATCGTCATCACCGAGATCCCCTATCAGGTCAACAAGGCCGCGATGCTTGAAAAGATCCTCAAACTGAGCGAGGAAAAGAAAGCCGCGCTTGGCTGTATTTACGATATCCGCGATGAGAGTGACCGCACCGGCATGCGCGCTGTGATCGAGCTGCGCAAGGACGCCGATGTGGATAAGGCGCTGGGCTATCTGTTCAAGTATTCCGACCTGCAGGTGACATTCGGCGTAAACATGTTCGCCATTGCCGACGGCAAGCCGCGTCTTTTGTCCCTGCGCCGCGCCATCAAGTATTACATCCGTCACCGCAAGAACGTGGTCACTGCCCGCACCCAGTACGATCTGGACAAGGCCAGGGCCCGTGCGCACATTTTGGAAGGCCTGATGATCGCGGTGGACAATCTGGATGAAGTGATCAAAATCATCCGCGCCAGCGAGAATCCCAAGACCGCCAAGGCCGCTCTGATGGCACGCTTTGAACTGACGGATGTACAGGCGCAGGCTATTCTGGACATGCGCCTGCAGCGTCTGACCAATCTGGAGATCCTGACGCTTCGCAAGGAATATGCCGATCTGCTCAAACTGATCGAGGAGCTGGAAAGCATCCTCAAGAGCGAGCGCAAGCTGATGAGCGTGATCAAGAAGGAACTCAAGGCCGTGGCCGACAAGTACGGCGACGACCGCCGCACGGAGATCGTGGACACCGAAAACGTGGTGGAGGCCATTCAGAAGGAAGAAGTGGTCGCCGAGGAAGCGCTCGTCACCTTCTCCAAGGCCGGTCTCCTGCGCCGCATGTATCCGCCCCGCGCCAAAAAGCAGGCCGCCGAGATGGAGGCTGCCGAGGCGGAGGATCCGACCGTATACCGCTTTGAGGCGTTCACGGATCACACGCTGTACTTCTTTACCAACCTGGGCAACTGCTACACGCTGAGCGTATCCGCCCTGCCGGAAATGAACAAGTCCAAGGATCGCGGTGCGCTGCTGAACGCCGTGCTGGCAGGTCTTGAGGAAAACGAACAGGCCGTGCATATCATGTGCCTCAAACCCGGCGAGGTCACTGATAAGCCGGATCTGCTGTTTGTAACGCGCAACGGCCAGATCAAGCGCACCTCTGCCGCCGAGTACGATGTGCGCCGCAGCAAGTTTGCCGCCATCAACCTCAAGGACGGCGACGTGCTGCATGCTGTGTTCCCGATGGATCCTGCGCTGGATCTGCTTATGTTCTCCGAAACCGGCATGTGCATCCGCTTCCACACGGACAGCATCCCCGCACAGGGCCGTGTGGCCGGCGGTGTGAAGGGCATGAACCTGGAAGAAGGCGACCGCGTCCTGTGGGTGGGTCAGCCGCAGGCTACCGATCAGCTGATCCTGTTCAGCGAACGCGGCTATGCCAAACGCCTGCCCTATATGGACTTTGAACCGCAGGCCCGCGCTGGCAAGGGCCTCAAGAGCTTCTACTTTAACAAGAACGGCGCAAACGGCACCCGCCTTGCCGCCGTCAGCCTCGTGCCTGCCGAAGGCGCGACGATCCGCGTGAACCAGAAAATGAGCCCCGCTACCGAAATCAACTCCGGCGAGATCCTCATGCAGAACAAAACCGCCAAGGGCATGCCCATGGTGATGGCTTTGCTGGATGACGTGGTGACGGAGGTCGAGGTTGTGGCTGCAAACTAGATTCTGGAGTTGGTTTGACATTGTAATAGCTTTGTGGATTGCTGTTTTGCTGTGAATGTTTCATCGTAAAACACAAGCCAAATGTAAATGGTGCGATATTCTTCCTCCCATAAAAATGGTATAAGTAAGAAAATACCATTTTTATGGGAGGAAACGATATGTATAGCAGCATATATGGCGACTTGTACAGCGATGGTTATTACAACATAGCTAACGATATAGCTTACAACATAGGTTACAACATAGGTTACAATATAGGCTATACTCTTGGTTACATTTTTACTGCTGTTTTTTTTATTGGTATTTTTATTGTTGTTCCGGTATTTTTATGGATTGCCTGGGGGAAAATGTTCAAAAAAGCTGGACAACCTTGGGAACGCTTGTTTGTGCCGTTTTATGGCTGGTACTGGATGTACAAAATTGCAAGCTGCCAACTGATATTTTGGCTGAATATCATTTTGACCGTAATGTTCCCGCTTTGCGCGGCGCTTGTGGATGTTCTTGAAGGCGCTGGGCTTGCCATCTTGATTGTTTGGCTACTTGCTTGGATGGTTATGCACATTGTGTACTGTGTAAAACTCGCAAAAGCCTATGGAAAAGGTGTAGGTTTCAGCATTGGGCTCATTTTGCTGAAGCCGATCTTTGTTTTGATTCTGGGTTTTGGTAGCGCTAAGTATCAGTGCCTGAATGAATGATTATATCCCCCAAAAAAACACCGTCAGGAAAAATCCTGACGGTGTTTTTCAGGCCGGCGAAAAAGCTCGCTGACGCGATCTTTTCCGCCGAAGAATGCACCGTTTGCCTACTCGCCTGACGGCTCGCCGGGCGGCAAACGGTGTAAGGAAATCCTTGCTGCGCAAGGCTTCCGAAGCTGACGCACATGTCGTCAGCTTCGGAACAAGAGTCGGAG
>JAFYQB010000156.1 GCA_017547285.1 Clostridia bacterium | reverse complement strand
GTACGCGTACCATACGCAACCCTGAAGCTGCTTGCAGCGTCCCCACCTCATCAGTCAGCCTTACGGCTGACAGCTTCCCCTCAAGGGGAAGCGTGCGGAGGGGCTGCGTACCATACGCACCTCCGAAGCAGCTTGCATCGTCCCCACCTCATGTCAAGGGCGGCGGTCATACAAAGGAACCAATACGTTCCGGCACGAACGGGCGATTCATGAATCACCCCTACAATGAAATGGGGGCCTGCTGCTCCCAGCTCGGGGTCCAGGGGCCGAAGCCCCTGGTTGGGGAGGGGGTAAGGGAGTCCAGAGGGCCTCGGGGGAACCTCAACGTTCCCCCGGGTCCTTTGGCCCTAGCGGAGCGGGCCGCTTGCCCGCTCATCAAACAAAGGCACGCGTACCATACGCATTCACCTCGTCCGTCAGACCTGCCGTGTCACCGCCCCACCCTGTGCAGCGCTGCCTCATAAACAAACAAAACAAAAGCGCACCATGCGCTTATGGAGGAAACAACCATGACAAAAGAACAAATCATTCGCGATGAAGCCTATGCCCGCCTCCGAATCTGGCGCGATGGCTGCCGAGAAATTCACGACCGCGCCAGAGAAGCGCGTAGCATCCTGCTTTTGCAGGACCCCCGGCAGGACGCGCAGACGGCCTCACGCCGCAAGGATAAGCGCACCCTGCAATTGCAGACCCTCAAATCCACGTTCAATAACTGCGTGGCCGACCAGATGGATAACATGCCCGAAGCGCTCATGCTCCCCGAACGCGCCGGGCTGGAAGCCGTTGCCGAAGACCTGACCGATGTGGTGCGCCATGTGCTGAGCCGCAACGATTTTGAAGCCCTGCACCGCCGAAGGGTGGAGGACTGCTTTGCCACGGGCACAGCCGTCACGCAGGTGGCCTGGGACAGCGATCTGGACAACGGCCGCGGAAATATCGCCCTCATCCGCTGGCCCATCGAATCGTTCCTGTGGGATCCGGCCAGCGAAAATCTGCAGGACGGACGCGCCGTATTCAAGGTGAGCTGGCATCCCATGAGCTGGTTCAAGCAGCATTACCCCGAACGGTATCCGGAAATCGGCAGCGATGAAGCCGAATACAGCGGCCTCGGACTGGCGGACGCACAGCAGCAGACCCGCCCGGCGGATGAAGAACGCGCCATGCTCATTGAATACTGGTACCGCCTGTATGACGCGGCCAAACGCCGCTTTACGGTGAATGTGGCCTTCCTGGCGGGCGGCGTGCTGCTTTCCCTGCATGAGGATGTGTACCGCCACGGTATGTATCCCTTCATTCTGGATGTGTACACGCCCATCGAAGGTCTGCCCGTGGGCGATGGTCTGGTGCAGGAGCTTGCGCCCATGATGCGCTATGTCAACCGCTACGCCAGCTACATCGATATGAACCTGCGCATGGCCAGCAAGGGCCGCCTGCTCATCGACCGCAATGCCGGCATCGATAAGGACGCCCTGCTGGACTGGGAAAGCGATGTGGTCGAGGGCGACCGTATCGATCCTTCTGCACTCCAGTGGCTGCAGACCCAGCCGTTCACCGGCATGGTCACCCGGCAGATGATGCAGCTGCAGGCTGATATCAAGCAGGACAGCGGGCAGAACCAGTTCGCCCGCGGCGAAACCGTGGGCGGCGTGACCGCCGCCAGCGCCATCAGCGCCCTGCAGGAGGCCGGCGGCAAGATCACCCGTCTGCGAACGGCGGGGCTCAACCAGGGCTTCCGCGAAATGATCACGCAGGTAATGTGGCTGATCAGCCAGTTCTATGACCGTCGCCGCGTGTTCTTTATCACCGGGCGCGAAGTCAGCGCAAGTCCGGAACGGCTGTTTGGACAGGATCGCTCCGCAGGTTTCCTGCCCGCACCGCCCTATACCGTGCAGGTTCAGGTGCAAAGGCGCAATCCCCTCAGGCAGCAGGCCCAGAACGAACTGGTTCTGCAGGCATATCAGATGAGTGCGGAGGCCGGGCAGTACTTTCCGCTGAGCACGCTGTTTGAGCTTTTGCAGGTGGAGGGCAAGGAACGCATCCTGCCTGTTCTGCGCGAAAACGAACGCCTGCCTGCCGAAAACGCCGACCTGAAGGAAATGTGCCGTCAGGCGGATGGCCTGATGACACGCCAGCAGCACAGCGTTCAGCACCAGCAGGAGCTGGTGGAAAAACTGCTGGCCGAGCGCGCGGAGCTGGAAGAGACCATCCTGCTCATGCAGCAAAGGCTGAACGAACAACATACGATCAACGAAGCAGAGAAGGAAAGCGAAACGCTTGCCTGATCTGCTTTTTTGATAGCGGCTTTGCCGCAACCATGTCATGGCCATGACGAACAAAAACAAAGGAGGAACCCCAATGGAAACCAATACTCAGACCATGGAAACCATGCTGGATAACGAGGCGCAGAAGCATGTGCCTGTTCAGCAGCCCATTCCCACCCAGCAGCCCGAGGAAAACATCCAGCTCAAACTGCGCGCGCAGGAACTGATCACCCAGGCGCGTACCATTCTGGCCGTAACCCAGACCGACGTAATGGCCCTGTACAACACCGACCCCGAAGTGCGCGCCCGTATTCTGCACGGCGAATGGGACTTCATTGACGTGTGGAAGCAGATGAAGCCCGTGCAGACCCCGCCTGTGCCGGTGCGCAGCGCCAACGGCGGCGTGGGCGTAATGAACATCGGCGGCATGAACGACCAGCAGTTTGACAAGCTGAACGAAATGCTCAAGCGCGGCGCAAAGGTGGATATGAGGTACTGACCCATCCGCCAAAAAACAGAAACAATGAAGGAGGAAAAACAAGATGGCACTTTTTGACAACATGAACATGACTACGTCCGGCGGCGTTGCGCCGGGCGTGGTGGATTACTATGAACGCACCCTGGTGGAAAACGCCCGCCCCGAAATGGTGCACGGCCGCGATGCGCAGAAGCGCACCCTGCCGGAACACAACGGCAAGCACGTGCAGTTCCGCCGCATGATTCCCTACGAAGCCTGCACCGAACCCCTGAAGGAGGGTGTGACCCCTGAAGGTCAGGAAATCCGCCAGACGGCCTTTACCGCCATGGTCAAGCCCTATGGCCGCCATGTGGAGCTGACGGATGAGCTGAACTTCTACCAGCTGGATAACATGCACCAGGAGGTAGCCAAGCTGCTTTCCGACCAGGCGGTGCTTTCGCTGGATACCATCTGCCGCGATGCACTGTGCGCCGGCATGAATGTGCAGTACGCGGGTAAGAAGACCGCCCGCTCCGCCATCACTGCGGCGGACAAGCTGACCCCGGAGGAAATCAAGCAGGCTGTGCGCACGCTGCGCCGCAACAACTGCCAGCCCTTTGAGGACGGCTTCTACCACGCCATCGTGCATCCCGACGCCATTTATGATCTGACCGCCGATGAGCAGTGGATCGATGTGGCCAAGTATCAGGACAAGGAAAAGATCGAACGCTATGAGCTGGGCTGCATGTACAAGGTCAAGTTCTTTGAAAGTCCCAACGCCAAGGTGTTCAAGGGCGATGCCTACCTGTTCGGCACAACGGCCAAGCTGACCATTGCCTCCTGCGATGAGGCTGGCCGCTCTGTAACCGTGACCGAAGCCCTGACCCCGGATGACGCCCGCGAACTCAGCGGCAAGCTGGTGCAGGCAGGCGGCAAGCCCATGTGCGTTGACCGCGTAGACTGGGCAGGCAAGAAGATTTTCTTCCGCTGGATGCCGGAGGGCGGCGTTTCCGGTTCCATCACCCCTGCTGGCGGCGGTGCGGATGGCGCGCCTGTGTACGGCACTGTGATCTACGGCCAGAACGCCTACGGCGATATTGAACTGGGCATGGGCGGCGAGAATGTGAAGATCATCATCAATCCGCCTGGTTCCTCCGGCGCGGCTGATCCGCTGGAGCAGCGCGGTACCATCGCGTGGAAGGTGAAGGGCTTTACCTGTGTGATTCTGCAGGATGCGTTTATTGTGCGAATTGAGCACGGCGCAAGCGCTTAACTTTTCACGATGAAGTTGCATTCAACAGGCTGAGCGGAGCACTTTGACGGAGTTTGTTCGCTCAGTTTGTTGCAAGCACTGCCGGAGCTTGCGCGGTTCTCTTCCGCTCCGCTCGGGCCAGAGGATCAGGGGGGATTTCGATTTCCCCCCTTAGATCCTCTGGACTCCTGTATCCCCCTTAAAACGACCAGGGGCATGGCCCCTGGACCCCTGTGGGGGCGGGGTGGATTTGGTGAAGCAGGGGAGAGTGTTAATAGTGAGTTTTTTTAAGAAAGCAAGCAACGGTGCGCGATTCATATATTCCTTTCGGAGCCTGAGCCGAATCCATCCGGCAGGCGAGAGCCGGCGAAGCTTTACC
>JAFYQB010000155.1 GCA_017547285.1 Clostridia bacterium | reverse complement strand
CGAGAGACCCCTGGAAGACTACCAGGTAGATAGGTCATCGGTGGAAGTGCAGTAATGCATGCAGCTTGATGATACTAATCGGTCGATAGCTTGATTCAGTTGATTTTCAACAAAAGACCAATAAGAAATGATGAAAGATCTCGAACTCATATACAGTTGTCAGGGTGCTAAGGCAAGCTCCTGATGAAAAAGTTCACCCGTTGCGGTGGTAATGGCCTGAGGGTTCCACCTGTTCCCATTCCGAACACAGAAGTTAAGCCTCAGCACGCCGATGGTACTTGGCTGGAGACGGCCCGGGAGAGTAGGTCGCTGCCGCATTCCAATTCCTCGCTGGTAAAACAGCGAGGCTTTTTTTATTCTCAAAATGCTGGAGTGAAGGCGGCTCCGGGCGGGCGACCAATGCTACCCCCTACAGGGGAATAAGACGGCTTATTGGTTTACGTCATAAAAGATAGATCCTGCATAGCGGTATATTACTGTTTGGCAGGATCCTTTGAGTTACTTATAGATATCTATGTCTTGATAAGCCTATTGATAAAACCGAGCAGCATCAGCAGATCAGCGTCGCTTAACTGTTTTAGTCCTGAAATGACTTTTTGAATAAGTTCAGGGTTTTGGACGCTGTCATCAAAGAATTGTTGCGGCGTTAATTCAAAGTAGTCGCAGATCGCTAAAAATTCCTTCATAGGGGGAAGAGATTTGCCTGATGAAATATTGTAAACATACCCTCGGCTATGTCCCAAATCGTAGCTCATTTGATATTCGGAAACATCCTTGTAAAGTCTGAGTTGTGTGATCCTCTTGCGGATGAAGCCTTCATTCATTTTCATCACTCCAACAGGTATCATAGCGTTTTCCAGTATGTAAGAAGTCGAAGAATCAATGTTATTGATTCAGATATGACATGTATATAGAAATCATAAAGGAAAATGCAGGAAATCTGCGAATACTAACGTTATATTTACGAAATTGCTCAACAATAGGAGGATTTTGATGCTTAGAAAAATATTTGCTGGTTTATTCTGTTGCTTGGTACTGATGAATGCTGCATCCGCCCAAATCATCAGCCCCACCACAGGCCTTCCTATTGCACGGGAGCCGGTAGCGCCAATGCTTGTGGTGATCACCAACACAGAATCCAATGTGGAGTATAACGGCCACACAACCAAAGCACAGGGCGTAGGCAGGGCGGACAGCTGGCAGATATCATTTATGAAGCTCCGCTTTATCGGGATGATTATACCCGACTGACCTATCTGTTTCATGATGCGTTGATAAACGGCGACGAAGTACAGGCAGGCCCCATCCGTTCCGTGCGAGACATTCATGTCCAGCTGACGCAGGCCTGGAGTGGTGGACTGATCTATGGCAACGGTCTTTCCGGCAATATGCGAGGTGTTCCTATGCTGGAAGAAATTCAGGATGTGGCGTTCAGCGATGGCGAGGCGCTGACCAGAGAGCTGATCACCCCTGTAGTCAAGGTAAAAGTGCCGGATCACCGCTCTGCTGACGTCAACGCGGTTCATGCGTTACTGCCGGATCGGCAGTTTAAAGCTGATGCATTGGTGTTTACCGATGAACTGCCGGGGGAGGATCTGCCCGAGGCGACGGATTTCAGGCTGAAATGGGGCACAGAGAAGCGTTTCTTCTCTCGCTTTGTATATGACGACGAAAAGCAGACCTACCAATGGTACTCCAACAAGGTACCCAGAAAGAACTGGACAGATTCCACACGAACCGAAGAAGCAGAAATGACTTTTGCCAATGTCATTGTCCAGCATGTGCCATTCAGCTATCCGGTCAATCGACTGACACCAGAAACAGACCTGTCTGCTGGCGGACGTGCTGAGATTGCCCTGGGTGGACGGCTGGTCGAGGCACAGTGGATCAACCGAGACGGAAGTATTCATTATGTGGATGAAAACGGAAATGATATTCCTCTGCTGCGCGGCAAAACCTATGTGGCTATCTGGCCGGATGATGAGGAAGAAATCAAATGGAAATAACAGTGAGACGGGCTTTGGCCCGTCTTTTATGATTGATGAGTGGCTTCATCATACATCATCATACGGGTCTTTTCGGTCAGAAGCGCGATCATTTCGCCGTTAGTGGGCTTATCGTGCGTCAGGTTTTGACTACGGCCAAAGATCCCATCCGCTGCTGTGAGATGTCCGCGCTGCCAGGCCATGTTGATTGCGTGACGAATGGATCGTTCTACGGAAGAAGAGGTGGTGTGGAAGTGCTGGGCAATGCACGGATACAGCTGATGGGACAGACTGACGGTAGCCTGTGGCAGCAATAGCATCAGATGGACTGCCTGCAGTAGATAATGATAGCCGTGTACATGCATGGGAATTCCGACTTCCCACAGTAGTTTGACAATTTTCTGATCAGCACTTTGCACCTGCATACGAACTTCTCCTTTTGATGAAACTGTATTAGTATACATATTATGGCTAATAGTCACTAACCACATGCCTATTGTACACTTTTTTACACGAATAGCAAGCAATCTGCAAAGAGTTTCAGAAAATGTAACAGATGGATAGCTTTTGTCACAAGTGGATAATAGTTTTCGTTTATGGGAAACTAACTTCCAGAAATGGATGGTGATTCCATGCAGCGTGAGTGGATGACGGAGTATGAATGGCGTACTCGGAAAAGACAGAAGCGGAGACCGGACTGGTGGGGGGCGCAATGCGTGTATTCAACGGGAATGAAAAGGGCCATCCACAGTCGAAATGCGCAGCGGTGTATCATAGCAGCTGCACTGGCAATTGCGCTTTTGCTCCCCTTGGTGATTCCAGTCAGGACTGCGCAAATATTTGCCGACTATCAGCATATGGAGCAGCATGGCTTTTTTGCGAGAAGCGTGAATGCGATTACTTATCAACTGCCTCAGGAATGGAACTACCAGCAACGTATTTTTTCACGCACTCAACTTATGCGTGGGAAAATGCTTGTAATTAGCCAGCAATATCCAAAACCCGAGGATTTGCCGCCCCCTAATACAGCAAGCATTGCGCTGCGTGGAAAAGCCATGATTCCTGTGAAGTCTTTACAGATTCGCAGTGGCTATGAAACCATAGAGGCTTTACGAATCCTGTTTGAGAAACTGCGTGCAGAAGATGTGGACGGCCTGTATGTGCAGCAGGGAACCGTAAGCAAAGCAGAGCAGATGGAAACTGTAAACAACCATATGCGGTTGCTGATGCAGACGTATCCCCCCGAACAGGCCGCTGCACTTGTCTGGCAGAAAGAAGAAATACCCGGAACAGGTTCGCTGTTGCTGGAACATACTGTGGAAATCGTTACAAGCGATGACCAACGGCTTGAAAACAGTCAGCAGGGCGAGAAGCTATTACAACTGTGCTGGAGGTATGGTTTTGTACGTGAAAGCAAAGAAAAACCTTTTCGTTTCCGTTATGTGGGTAAAGCACATGCTACAGCCATGACCTACCTGGATCTGGATATGCAAGAATATCTGGAATGGATGCACCAAAAAGGTACGTTGGTGGTGTCTGCCGGTGGGCGACCCCAATACCTGATCCTGTGTCAGCCTATGCAAGGCGACTACGTTGCGTTTGACCTGCCTGCAGAGGCAGCTTATGAAGTGAGCATGGATAACACCGGTTACGCACTGGCTGCCTGTACGCTGTAAAAAGGAAAACAGCCTGCCAGCGTCGAAAACAGTATCAAACCTGTTGCAAAGGATGATGAATATGAAATCCATTCAAATCGGCCTCACGCCCGCTGCAGGGAAGCAGCTGATCGCTCTGGCACTCGCACAGAATGAACATCTTTTGAATGCCGCACGCGAACATACGGTGGTTATCGTCGCCGGAACCACCAATACCTATGTGGCCAAAGCAATGCTGGAAGCCATCGGTGAGGAATGTTTTACAGGCAAACATTTTTTCCGCGGAGTTACGAGCGGTAAGGCGGTACCTTCCGATCTGCCCGACATGGACGGAGATGTGGTCATCGAAAAAGGCCGCTGGATTCATGGGAAAATTGTTCAGGAGATCGCGCCTGAACTGAAGGCAGGGGATATCATTCTGAAGGGCGCGAATGCAGTTGACCTTAAAACCGGCGAAGCAGCAGTTTTGATCGGACATCCAGAGGGAGGAACGCTGACCGGTATTTTTGCAGCAGCGATTGGACGGCGAGTGGAAGTCATTGTCCCCGTGGGTGTAGAAAAGCGCGTAGACGGTCCTGTAAGCCAGCTGTGCAGCTTGTGCAATGATCCGCAGGCCAGCGGTACACGACTTGCTATGGCACCGGGAAAGGCTTATACAGAGATCGACGCCATCCGCGAGCTCACCGGTGCGCAGGCCACGTTGATTGCTGCAGGCGGCATTTGCGGTTATGAGGGTATGGCGTGGTTCCAGTGCACCGGCACGGAGGAACAGCTGGAAAAGGTCCGCAAAATCGTCCATCAGGTAAAGGATACGCCTGCCTATCAGTTTTGACGAGGGTCAATAACCATGCTGAAAACGAAAACGCTGAAAGAACTCCTCGAAAATCCCTTAATCGCTGAAATCGCGCCGGATGCCATCAAAAATTGGGATTTGACCAAAGAAGATTTTTACGGATGGACTTTACAGGAGCTGGCTGAGAAAAAAGGCTGGCGTACGCAGGAAAAAAGTTTTGCCAGGCTGTATGAAGCTGCAGCAGGGGGAAAGTATTATTACAAACTGTATTCCGAGGCGGAATGTTCTCAGGAACCTGCAAAGGCAAACGTGAATATGGTCTATTTCCCTTCACGTGACAAAGCCGCGGATGACCGCCCATGGATGCTGCTGGTACCGGGCGGCGGATTCGTGAATGTGTGGAATATAACAGAAGGCTGGCCGATAGCGCAGCGCTATAATGAACTTGGCTATCATGTGTTCATCCTGACCTATCAGGTGTGTGTGGAAGGCGCAGCTGTGAAAGCAATGGATGATATTGCGCGGACAATGGAAATCATCAAACTGCATCAAACAGAATTCCATGTCGATCCGGCAAAATACATGACCTGCGGCTTTTCTGCCGGTGGTTATATCGTGTGCCTTTGGAATACAGAGATCGGCTATCAGGGTCGTCAGCTGCTCAAGCCGCAAGCCTGTTTCCCGGTTTATCCGGTAACGTCTTTTCAAATGATGAATAAGGACGGATGGAAGGAAAAGGATCGTTTGGCATACGCAGCAGTGGGATGCTCAATGGATGAAGCCTGTGTACGCTGCTTTGAAATTCCCCAGCATGCAGAGGGTTTTCCTCCAACAGCGCTTTTTGCTACAGAAGAGGACGATCTGGTCGATCCGGAGCATTCCAAAAAACTGGCGCGGGTGCTTGTCAGTAACGGGATTCCCTGCAAAATCGAAATCGGCCCTGCCGGCGGTCATGGCTTTGCGGATGGCACGGGCATGTGCATGGAAGGCTGGCAGAAAAGAGCCATTGAATGGTATGAGCAATTGAAATAAACCGAATATAGAAAGCCCGCTGCAATGGAAAGTAGCGGGCTTTGCTTACATAGGCAGATAAATGGCGCCAAGAATCAAAAGGACGATCTGTATAATCATTATCAGCGGAAAAAACAGCTTGAAGTACCAGTGCCTGGTTTTGTGGCGCAGGATATTCATGCCCAGTACCCCACCAATGCCTCCAAAACAGGCGCAGGCGATAAAAAGTGTTGCTTCTTTGACACGCCACTTGCCCTTTCGTGCGCAATGCTTGTCATACCACATCAGGCAGAAGGAAAAGAGGTTGGTGAGGAGCAGAACGACAAGTACGATCAGAAAGAAAGGTTTCATAGAAGCAGTTCTCCTTAGGATAGGGCGATCTTATTTGGAAGAGGGCTTATAGGGGATTCTTAAGGGCGAAGCCCTTAAGCGGTAAGATTGCCAGGAGAGGCAGAGCCTCTCCTGGCCCGCCGGAGGCTCCTCATACACAAAAACCCCGGCACTTTCATGCCGGGGCGTTATATAGCGAAGATTACTTCTTGGTCTTGCTGCCGTAGGTGTCAGCGGTGTCAGCGAACACAGCGTTCACGTTTTCCTTGCGGCGAGAGGTGGCTACGCGCTTCATCAGCTCTTCGTAGTACTCGTTCTCATCCACGGGCAGTTCAACGGTCTTGCCCAGGAAAGCGGACATGTGCATAGCGTTGGACAGCTGCACGCCGTTGATGCCTTCCACGCCGTTGGCAACCAGGGGAGTGCCACGCAGGATGGCGCCAGCCCAGGCGTTCAGAACGCCGATGTGCTGGGGATTCAGACCATCGGTTTCCACTTCCACTTCGGTAACTTCCAGGTGACCGAAGGGCTTGGTGTTGGTCTTGGTGAACTCGGGCTCGGACATGTTGAACTCCAGCACAGTCAGCTTGTCGCCTTCAGCAACCAGCTTGGCCTTGTCCATCTGGATCTCGAAACGGTTGGTGCCGTGGCCGTCGCCGGTGGTGGTGATGAACACGCCGGTAGCGCCGTCAGCATACTCAACGTAAGTGGTTACGTCGTCTTCAACCTCGATGTCGTGCCAGGCGCCGAAATGCAGGTTGGACTGAACCTTTACGGGCAGGCCGCAGATCCACTGCCACAGGTCGAGCTGGTGGGGGCACTGGTTCATCAGAACGCCGCCGCCTTCGCCGGACCAGGTTGCACGCCAGTCACCGGAATCATAGTAGGCCTGGGGACGATACCAGTTGGTGATCAGCCAGTTGGTACGACGGATGCGGCCGTACTTGCCGGAGTGAACCAGCTCATGCATCTTGCGGTAGATGTGGTTGGTGCGCTGGTTGAACATCATGCCGAAAACAACCTCAGGATGCTTGGCGGCAACTTCGTTCATTTCGCGAACCTGCTTTACGTATACGCCGGCGGGCTTTTCGACCATCACGTGGATGCCACGCTCCATGGCAGCGATACCGAAGGTGGGGTGATCATAGTGGGGCACAGCCACGATCACGGCTTCCACCAGACCGCTGTCCAGCATATCGATGGCGTTGTCAAAGTAGGTAACGGTTTCGGGATACTGAGCGCGGGCCCAGTCCAGACGGGCGGGGTTCTTATCGGCGATGGCGACCAGTTCCAGTTCGGGGCAGTTGCCCTTGATGATGTTGGCGGCATGGCCGGAGCCCATGTTGCCGATACCGATGATACCGAGTTTCACTTTACGATCCATGGTGTTCATCCTCCTTATTTAAAGCCTCGAGAGGCAAGGAAATCATAGCTGCGCTTGAGGCAGTCGAAGGGGTCTTCGCCGTTGCAGTCATCCTGCTCCACCAGCATAAAGCGGGTACCGGCAGCTTCGGCCTTTTCAAAAACGCGATCAAAGTTGATATTGCCCTCGCCCACGGGTGCCATCTTGCGGCCGAAGGCGAAATCCTTGAGATGGATGCAGGGCACGCGGCCTGCCAGCTTTTCGATCCACAGGGCGGGGTCACTGCCGCCGGCCTGTACCCAGAAAGTATCTACCGTGAAGCCGAGCTCATCAGCGGGGAACATTTCGGCAATGTGATCCATAATGGTTTTGCCGTTCACCTTTCTGAACTCGCCGTCATGGTTGTGGTACATGAAGTACTTGCCGTTTTCCTTGAGCGCGCTGGCGATGGGATGATATTCGGCATAGAAGTCGGCGGGCGTTCCTTCCTCACGGAAGGGGTAAGAGCCCAGACCTACATGCTTGCAGCCGAATACATCGTGATCGCGGGCTACCTGTACAGCGTCCTCCTTGAGACGGGCGGGCGCAGTATGGGTGAGCACACACTCAAGACCGTTCCTGTCCAGCTCGCCCTTGAGCCACGCGGGCTCAAAGGCGCAGGTGCCGGACACCTGAACAGTGGTGTAGCCGATATCGGCTACCATTTTGAGGGTCAGGGCAAAATCTTCAAGGGTCTTGGTATGTTCGCGGACCGTGAAGAGCTGCGCGCCGATTCTCATGCCTTAACCTCTTCCAGCAGCTTCTGGAAAGCCTTGCAGGCAACGTCGAAAGCGGCGTCGTTGTTGGAGTATACAAACTCGGTGCCCACTTCGCTGGTCTGACCTTCGCGCTCCAGAGAGCCCAGGCCGTCGAACACGGTCAGGTGGGGCTCCAGAGTGAAGGCATAGCCGCCCTGAGCCAGATACTCGGGAACGATCTTGTGCAGGTTGCCCAGACCGTGACCGGCGGGAACGACCTTGCTGTCAGCCAGAGCGTCCTTGATGTGCATGTACTTGATGTAGGGCTTCAGCATCTGCCAGGCTTCCCAGGTGTCCTGACCGCACTGCACGAAGTTGGCGGGGTCAAAAATGCCGCCCATCTGGGGGAAGGCCTGCAGCAGCTCCAGGCAGCGGTTGGCCATATCGCCGTAGATGCCCTTTTCATTCTCGTGGCACATCAGCACGCCGCTGCCCTCGGCAACGTCCAGCATGCGGCCGACCTTGTCGTGAACCTGGTTCTTGAAGGGGGCGGGATCCTGATCCTTGGGCATGAAGAAAGAGAACATGCGCAGGTTCTTGGCGCCCAGGATGTTGGCAACTTCCAGACCGTTGCGCAGAACGTCCAGATGCTTTTCGAAGTCGTCTTCCAGAGTGATCTTGCCGATGGGGGAACCCATGGACCACACCTGCAGGCCGGCGTCATCCAGCTTGCGGCGGATTTCCTTGGCCTCGGCAGCGTTGAGAGCCACGCAGCTGATGCCGTCCGCGTTGCGGATTTCCAGACCGTTCAGGTTGTTGCGCTTCATAGCGATGATCTGGTTGTCGATGATGGAACTCGCTTCGTCAGCGAAGGCGTTGATCAGAATTTTCTGCTCCATGTTTGTTCACCAATCCTTCCGTAAGTGTAACAATAGGGATACTATCATTTTAGCTTATAAATGACACAATGGAATTGTTGAAAGGAACTTCACACATTGCAAATCTTATCCTTCTTTGTGTTTGACTGTCGTTTTGGCGCAGTGCAAGTGCCCAAAAGGAAAATCGGGGGTGAAAACGGCCATAAAATCCATATATGAGATTGAAAATGATATCCAAAATAGCTATAATAAAAATACTTGTGCAAAAACGGTTCCAAACCATGCCTGAAAGGGGACAGACGCATGAACCATACACTTTCTCTGAATGGCCAATGGCAGCTGTATTACGCGCTGGAAGACTGTGATATGGCGGATGATTTGCAATATTTGCGCGCCCGCGGACAGCGGATTGACGCGCAGGTGCCCGGCAATGTGGAGCTGGACCTTTTCCGCGCCGGAAAAGAGCCTGATCCGTTCTATGGCGAGAACATTTATCTGTACCGCAAGTATGAGTTTTACCGCTGGCAGTTTGAGCGTGTTTTTACCGCGCCGCCCCAAACGGACGCTCGTTTTTGGCTGGTGTTTGAGGGCCTTAACAACTTTGCGGATATTTATCTGAATGATCAGCTTGTGGGCAGCAGCGCCAACAGCCTGATCGCGCACCGCTTTGACGTGACAGAGAAGCTGCTCTTCGGGCAGGAGAATCACCTGACGGTGCGCATCCGTTCAGCTGCCAATGTGGTGCGCCGGATGGACATTCCTGCCTATGTGCGTACGCATGAGAACGGGCATTTCATGATGCTGCGCATGCCGTCTTCATCTTTTGGCTGGGATATCATGGGGCGTTTTGTGTCTGCCGGTATGTGGCGGGGCGTATCCCTGCAAACGGAAAGTCCCGACCGCATCGTTGACGCCTACTATGCTACCCGCTGCCTGAACGCTGACGGCAGCGCCGGTTTGCGTCTGCGTTACCGCTTTGCCACGGATGAGCCCATTCTGGAAGGCTTCGCGTTGGAAGTGGATGGCGTATGCGGAAAATCCCGTTTTCATGTTGCGAAGATCGCGCCGTTCGTGGATGGCTGCATAGATTTTGATGTGCCTGACGCCAGATTGTGGTGGCCCAAAGGCTATGGCGAGGCGGCGCTGTATACCGTAACGCTTACGCTCAGGCACAATGGCGAAGTGCTGGATACGCGAACGGACCGTATCGGTATCCGCAGGCTGGAGCTGGTCAATACGCTCAAGCCCAAAGACGAAGGTGAATTCCTGATCAAGGCCAACGGCTGTCCCATTTTGTGCAAGGGTTCCAACTGGGTTCCGCTGGACGCGCTGCACAGCCGTGACGCCGGGCGTTTGCAGGCCGCGCATGACCTGCTGGATGACGCCGGATGCAACATCGTGCGGTGCTGGGGCGGCAACGTGTATGAGGATCACGCCTTCTTTGACCTGTGCGATGAGCGCGGCATTATGGTCTGGCAGGATTTTGCCATGGCCTGCGCCTGTTATTCGCCGGATGCTGCCTTTGCGGCGCAGATCGAGGAAGAAGCGGCGTTTGTTGTGAAAAAACTGCGCAATCATCCCTCTATCCTGCTGTGGGCGGGCGATAACGAGGTGGATGAAGGATTGGTCGTGCAGGGCTTTGCCATGGAAGAACACCGCTATAACGCCCTGACCCGTGAAGTACTGCCCCGCGTGGTGCTTATGCATGACCCCTACCGTGTGTATCTGCCTTCTTCTCCGTACATCCCCTTCGGTATCGCTCAGTACGAAGTGCCCGAGCAGCATAACTGGGGCGCGCGCGCCTATTTCAAGGATGATTTCTATAAGCATTCCAGCGCGCATTTCATCAGCGAGTGCGGTTATCACGGCTGCCCTTCCACCAAATCGCTGGCGAAGTATATTCCTGAAAGCGAGCTGAACCACTGGATCGGCAGCGACGTCTGGGATACGCACAACACGGATTACATCCGCTGGGGACGGCGCGGCTACAACCGCATCCAGCTGATGCAGGATCAGGTGGACATTCTCTTTGGTCATGTGCCTGACGACCTGACCGATTTTGCCAGGCTTTCGCAGATCACGCAGGCGGAGGCCAAGAAATTCTTTATCGAGCGCACCCGCATCAAAAAGTGGCGCAGAACCGGCATCATCTGGTGGAACATGCTGGACGGCTGGCCGCAGATCAGCGACGCGGTGGTGGATTATTACCATGCCAAAAAGCTGGCGTATTACTACATCAAACGTGTGCAGCAGCCGGTCGCCGTGCTGATGGATGAGCTGCGTGACTGGGGACACGATGTGTATCTGTGCAATGACAGCCGCGCGGACGGCATGGTCAGATACCGCGTCACGGACGGTGATACCGGAGAAGTATATCTGGAGGGCCAAGCATTCTCTCCCGCCAACGAGAATGTAAAACTGGGCAATATCCGGGAACTAGCCGGAAGACAGAAGCTGTACCTGATCACATGGGAACTCAACGGAAAACAGTATGGAAACCACTACATCAGCGGCTATCCGTCCTATGACGCCCAAACCATGCTTGAATGGGTGGACAAGATCGCCGGACTGCCGGAAGCGTTTGACTGGCAGGTATAAAAAGAGCCAGCAGGATCAGAAGTCCTGCTGGCTTTTTTGCGCTTACTTGTATTCCTTGTCGATCTTGGCAAGCAGATCGATGATGGGCAGGCTCTGCGGGCATACGCCTTCGCAGGCGCCGCAGCCAACGCACTTGGCGGCGTCATGGCCGTTTTTGACGATGTTGCCGTAGCCCCAGCTGCCCTTCCATTCCTGACCGAGCATGGCCATCTCGTTGTAGGCATTGAAAATGACGGGGATATGCACATCGTTGGGGCAGGGCACGCAGTAGCGGCAGCCGGTGCAGCCGATGGGCATGCGGGCGAGATAGGCTTCCTTGAGCTGCTTGACGAACGCCTTGTCGGCATCGTTCAGACCGCCCACGGTCAGGTTGTTGAAGATGGCCAGGTTGTCATCCAGCTGCTGCTGGTTGCTCATGCCGCTGAGGATGGTGGCTACCTCGGCGTAGTCGGAAATGTAGGCAAAAGCCCATTCCACCGCACTGCGCCTGGAATCATGCGCCTCCATCAGCGCCTTCACATCGGCAGGCGGATTGGCCAGAGCGCCGCCGCGCAGGGGCTCCATGATCACCAGCGGAACGCCCGCCTTGCCGGCAGCCTTCAGGCCTTCTTCGGTGGCCTGCTTGTCATCGTCCAGATAGTTAAACTGGATCTGCGCCATGGACCAGTCGTAGTCGTGCAGAATATCCAGGAAACACTCCTTGTCATCATGGAAGGAGAAGGCGGCATGGCGGATGCGGCCATCTGCCAGCGCTTCCTTCAGGAAGGCCTTGTAGTTGTAGGAGCGCATCAGTTCCATGCGGTCCTTGTTCATGGCATGCAGGAGGTAGAAATCCACATAAGGCACATCCAGCTTTTTGAGCTGTTCGTCCAGAATGCGGTTCATGTCCGCTTCTTCCTTCAGCGCCCAGATGGGCAGCTTGGTGGCCAGCTTTACCTTTTCACGATAACCGTCCTTGAGCGCCAGACCGGTCACGAGTTCGCTTTCGCCGCCGTGGTAGGGGTAGGCGGTATCCACATAGGTGATGCCGTTGTCGATACCGCGGCGGATGAGGGCGATAGCAGCCTCGCGGTCGATGACAGTGTTGCCTTCTTCGTTCTTCATGGTAGGCAGACGCATAGTGCCCATGCCAAGACGGGAAACGTCAAAGCCGTGCTTGCCAAAAGGTACGTATTGCATGTAAATTCGCTCCTTTATGCTCGTTGTTGCGCAGTCATACATTTATCATAACGGATGGATCACAGTTCTGTCAACAGCAACTCACGAACCGCCTGCGTAGGATCATCAGGCAGGTACAGGGTTTTGAGCTGGAAGGGGCTCATACTGACAGAAAGGTTTCTTCCCGCAAAGGCAGCATCCAGCGAAGCCGTTCGGAACTGCCCTGTGTTTTCCGAAAGACGGATGATCCAGCCGCAGTCGTCCTCCGCGCGCTTGATGACGCTCACATCCACCGCGGGATCGCTGATGGAAAGACCGCTGTATTCGCCGGAAAGCGGGCCTTCGTGGTAGGTTTCCACCACGCGGGGCAAAGGCCGGTTGAGAAGTACGGCGCGGCGGTTGAGTCCGGCAGTCTGCCAGCTGCCCTCATAGGGGAAGAGGACGTAGCGGAACGCCTGCTTGCCGATATCCATGTACTCCACGGTTTCATCGCGGTGATTCTGGCCGTAGTGATCCGCAAACACAGATGTGTGCGCTACGGTCAGCGCCATCGTGCCGTTTTCAATACTGTAGCTGTATTTGCCGTCGTTGAGCACCGCCAGACCGGCTGTGCCGTTTTCCAGCGCGATCCAGCGCTGACAGTGTTCTTCATTGCCGCAGGCGGAGCGGCGAAGCGCGCCATAGGGGATTTCGGCATATTCATCGCTGTACGCGGTGGGGAAGCACAGCTTGAGCATGCGCTGCTTTTCCTGCATATCCAGATGCGCTTCCACTTCCAGCTGATCCGCATTGGCATACAGCGTAAAACGCTGATCCAGCACGGACTGTCCAAAGCGTGTGACGACGCGCACAACGGCGCGAACGGGGCCGTTTTCCAAAACGGAAAACTCCGGCTGGCCGAAGGTTCCGGCGTGCTTGTCAAACTTGAAGATCATGTGTGCCCATGTGTCAGAATCGCTGATATCGCGCAGCTGGGCGGAGACAGGGGAGACGAGCGCGTTTTTGCCGGTCGCCTTGTTGATCAGCGCACACAGCCCGCCTGTTTCGAGATCGAATTCCGCGCGGAGATGTTCATTTTCCAAATGGTGTTCGGATACGCTCAAGGCAGAAACCGGCTGCGTTTCTTCTTCAAAGAACACCCAGTACAGCCGCCATCCGAAGGCCGGAACTTTGGCCATGAAAAGGCCGTCCCACTTGTCCTCGCCGTTGGATCGGGAGGCTCGAACACGCTGCAAAGGCACGGGTTTGCCGCTGTCATCCCGCACAGAACCGATGCGGCACAGAATGCGTACGGGCGTTTCGGCCTCAAAGGCGTGCGGATTGAACACCACCACCGGCGTTCCCTGACCGCGAATGCCCCACAGGTAGAAGGATTCCTCCTTGCTGCGCTCACGCAGAGGATGCCCCTTGATGGTGTCAATCTGCCACGAAGTCCGCTGCAAAGCCGCGTTCTCCTCGCGTGCGGCAATGGAAAGTGCTTCGTTCAGCTGCATTTCGGCATCCTGCATGGCTTCCTGAATGCTGCAGCCGCCCATGATATCGTGGAATTCGTTGAAGAGCAGGTTGTGCCATGCCTGATCCACAAAATCCTTTTTGGGCTGATGCCCGGTCACCGCGCGGGAAAGCACGCCCAAACTTTCCATGCGCAGAAGTGCGTTTTCCGCCTGACGGTGCAGCTTTTTGGAGCGCGAGTGCGTGGAATAGCAGCCGCTGGCGTGGTGCTGCAGCTCGTTCCTCCACACAGGCAGAGAGCTGTTCTCCGCGCGCAGCTGGTCGAAGTATTCATCCGGCGAGGACATCGCGACTTCGTTTCCGCGCGGATCGTTCTGCTGATATGCCGTCAGCAGCTTCAGGGTTTCAATGGTGGGGCCGCCGCCATGGTCGCCCACGCCGTAGAAGCACATGACCGGATGACCGACTTTTTGGGAAAATTCAAACATCAGGTCGATTTTGTCAAGCAGCCGGTCGGTTTTGCAGGTGTATTCATTGTGGATGCGATGCGCGTATATCTGCGAACCGTCCGGGCTTTCCCAGATCATGCTGCCCTCGGGAATGTCGGGATTCTCGATCACAGAAGGGCGCATCCACACGTAGTTTTCAATGCCTGCGCAGCGCAGAATCTGCGGGGTCATGGCGTTGTGACCGAAGCTGTCCACATTGTAGCCGGTGCGCACGGTTTTGCCGAACTTTTCATGGAAATACCGCTGGCTGTACAAAAGCTGCCTTGCCAGCGATTCGCCGCTTGGCGTGTTCATATCCGGCTGGATCCACATGCCGCCCACGATTACCCAGCGGCCTTCGGAAACACGGGTCTGGATCTGCACAAACATCTCCGGCGCGTTTTCCTCTACCCAGCGGTAATAGTCCGCACAGGCGCAGGTGAACACAAATCCCGGGGTTTCGTTCAGACGGTCCAGCGCAGCCTGAAAGGTGGCTTTCACCTCGTGGTAACCCTCCTGCCACTGCCATAACCAGACGGGATCCAGATGGGCGTTGCCGATCATTGAAAGGGTTTTCATTGGCTTACCTCCATGGCCGCAATGGTCAAAGCGGCATAATCGCCGATCTGTTCGCCCAGTGCGGCGGGCAGAACCGCAGTTTGATTGGGGAGGGTTTCACGGTCGAGCACTTTGCGCATGGGTTTGACCAGCAGATCCTCGCAGCGGGCGTAGATGCTGCCCAGTACAATGCGTTCCACATCCAGCAGGTCACACACCAGCGCAAGACCCTGACCCAGCTTGTTGCCGCAGATTTCAAATACTTCCAGCGCGGCGGCGTCGCCTGCACGGGCGGCCTGCGCTACGGTTTTCACATCGTACTGCTGATAATCGGGCGGCGTACCGTTCTGAATATAGCGCAGAGCCACCGTCTGCGCCAATTGCGCCATGCCGCCGCCGGAGCAGAAACCCTCAAACGAGCCCAGTTTGCCGTAGCCGCTGGGGCCGTCATCGCTCAGCCGCCAGTGGCCAAGCTCGCCCGCGCAGCCGGTGGTGCCGCGGTACAGCCGTCCGTCCAGCACCAAACCTGCGCCAAAACCCGTACCAAAGGTGATAAACACCATGTTCGTACAGCCCTTGCCTGCGCCAAGGCGGTATTCGGCCAGCGCACAGGCGTTGGCGTCGTTTTCCATGCGGGCGGGCGCGTGGAAGCGCTCCGTCATGCGGTCGGTCATGGAAATGCCCGTCCAGCCCGGCAGATTGGGCGGGTTGAGCAGCATGCCCTTTTCCGCGTCCATGGGATTGCCCGCGCTGATGCCGATGGCGGCAATTTTGCGCCCGGCAGTCATCCGTTCCGCCAGATCGCCCAGATGCTGGATGGCTTCCTCCTGCGTTTTTGGGGTGGGGAAGGCCTCACGGGCTTCGATGGTGATATCGCCCTGTTCATTCATCAGACCAGCGATCACGGCGCACTTGGTGCCGCCGATATCCAGTCCCACAAGCAGCCTGCTCATGCGTTTTGCTCCTTTCCAAAGAAACGTTCTTCCAGTTCCAGGCAGATGGCGTGGTATACGGGCAGGTGAAGCTCCTGCACGCGGTAGGTTTCGGTATCCGGCACGTTGATGAGCGCATCGCACAAAGGAGCCAGTCTGCCAAGCTTTTCACCCGTCAGGCCGATAACCTTCGCACCCCGTGCCTTGGCTGCCTGTGCCGCCAGCACCACATTACGGGAACTGCCGGAGGTGGTAATGCCCATCAGCACATCCCCCGGACAGGCGTACACCCACGCCTGCTGTGCGAAGGCAAGCGCGGGATCGGCGTCGTTGGCAAAGGCGGTGGAAAGGCCCGTCAGCCCGCTTAATACCATGCAGGGCAGGCCGTTGTGCAGCCCGGAAGCCAGGGCTCCGTCATCGCCGCACAGGGCCAGTGCCTGCGCGTTTTCCTGACTCAGCGGACGGGGCAGAACAAACGATTTCATCAGTTCGCCCGCAATATGTTCGCAGTCGCACGCGCTGCCGCCGTTGCCGCACAGAAGCAGTTTGCCGCCCTGCCGAAAGCATTCTTCCAGCATGTCGCAGGCGGAACGAAGCGGCTTTTCAACCGCCGAAAGAGCAGGATACCGCTCAAACAGAACCGAAAGATGATCCATATACAACTCCCTCATTTCCAAGAGATCAAAAACAGTTGTTTTCTATGATTATATCACGTTGACGGACGTACGCCAACGTGATATATTGATAATTACCATAGGAAAAGAGGTGTTTTGATGACGAACAACATCCTGTTCCGGGGTATTATGCCTGCTTTGGTAACGCCGCTGAACGACGATGCCACCATCCGTGAAAAGAGCGTAAAGCCGCTGATGGACTGGCAGATGAAGCAGGGCGTACAGGGTTTCTATGTGCTGGGCGCCACCGGTGAAGGTGCGGTGCTGGCTGAAAAGGAGCGCTTCCGTATGGCGGAGGCGGCTGCTGATGCGGTAAAGGGCACGGGGAAAAAGCTGATCCTGCACATTGGCGCGCCTGAGATGGCCAGCGCGGAGCGGCTGGCAAGGCATGCCCGCGAAGTGGGCGCGGATGCGGTGTCTTCCGTATATCCCAACTTCTTCTGCCATTATTCGGTGGAGGAGGCGCTGGATTATTACAAGCGCCTGCTCGACGCCAGCGGCCTGCCCATGCTGGGGTATTGCCAGACGCTGATGCAGGGCGCAGATGTGGTGGGCTTTGTGGACCGCCTGATGCAGCTGGACGGCGTGATCGGCGTTAAGTACACTTTTCCCAACTATTATCAAATGTACCAGATCAAGCAGCTGCGCGGCGGCAACATCAACGTCATCAACGGCCCGGATGAAACCCTGCTGGCCGGCCTTTCCATGGGCGCGGACGGCGGCATCGG
>JAFYQB010000154.1 GCA_017547285.1 Clostridia bacterium | reverse complement strand
ATGTGCGTCAGCTTCGGAAGCCTTGCGCAGCAAGGCTTTCCTTACACCGTTTGCCGCCCGGCGAGCCGTCAGGCGAGTAGGCAAACGGTGCATTCTTCGGCGGAAAAGATCGCGTCAGCGAGCTTTTTCGACGGCCTGAGGAACGTTCCTTTTTTAAGGAAACGTTCCTGAAAAAACACACCCGGCAGAAGCTCAGCCCTTGCCCTGACCGTAGTAAGCGTTGGGGCCATGCTTGCGCATGAAGTGCTTGTCCTGCACATGCTGCGGGGCAGGCGGACAGTCAGGCGCGATCTGGGTGGTATAGAGCGCCATCTTGGCTACCTCTTCCAGAACCACGGCGTGGTAAACTGCCTGCGCAGGATTTTTGCCCCAGGTGAACGGGCCGTGGCTGTGGCAGATCACCGCAGGCACATGCATGGGGTTCAAACCGCGCTCGGTGAAAATCTCAATGATGCTCTTGCCGGTGTTGCGCTCGTAATCCTCTTCCACTTCTTCGGGGGTCAGATGGCGCGCACAGGGCACCGGGCCGTAGAAGTAATCGGCATGTGTGGTGCCATAGGCAGGAATATCCCTGCCCGCCTGCGCCCAGCCAACCGCGTAGGGGCTGTGGGTATGCACAATGCCGCCCAGTTCGGGATACGCCTTGTACAGTTCCAGATGGGTCTTGGTATCGGAGGAGGGGTTCAGGTCGCCCTCGATGATGTTGCCGTCCAGATCCAGAACCACCAGCTTATCAGGCGTCAGATCCTCGTAATCCACACCGGAGGGCTTGATGATCACATAACCAGTCTCACGGTCGATACCGGACACATTGCCCCAGGTATAGGTGACCAGGCCGCGGCGGGGCAGTTCCATATTGGCCTCATAAACGGCCTGTTTCAAAGCTTCAAGCATTTGATTTTCCTCCTTACTTAACAGCAGCAGCAGCCTTTTCAGCTTCCAGCGCCTGCAGGAAGCGGGCAGTGTAGGCGTCAAAGCCTTCCGCATCTGCAGTGTCAGGGGTTTCCTGCACTGCGTTGGCGGATGCAAAAACCTTTCCGTTCAGATATGCTTCCAGCGGCTGATTTTCCGCTTTATTCACACGATAGGCCGCCAGCAAAGCCATGCCCCACGGGCCGCCCTCTCCAGCGGTTTCCATCACAGATACAGGGGTATTGAGCGCAGCTGCCAGCATTTTCTGGCCAACCACAGGGGTCTTGAAATAACCGCCATGACCCAGCAGCGAGTCAATCTGCACATTTTCTTTTTGGAGAATCTCCATGCCTACCTTGAGGGCGGTCATCGCGCCGCACACGATGGAACGGGCAAAGTTGGCAAAGCTCAGCCTGGCCTCAGGCGTACGCACGATCATGGGACGGCCTTCTTCCAGTCCAACTACAGGCTCGCCGGACAGCATGGCCACATTCACCACACCGCCGCAGTCCTTTTCGCCATCCAGCGCGGACTTGAAAACAGCAGTGTAGATCTCGTTCATGCTCACGTTCAGACCAGCCGCATCACAGAATCCCTTGAGCATACCGGCCCAGGCGTTGATATCGCTGGTACAGTTGTTGCAGTGCACCATGGCCACCGGTTTGCCGGTGGGCGTGGTGACCATATCGATTTCAGGATAGACCTTGCTGAGGGGCTTTTCCAGCACGATCATGGCAAACACGGACGTACCGGCAGATACATTGCCCGTACGAACCGCCACGGCATTGGTGGCAACCATGCCGGTGCCTGCATCGCCCTCGGGCGGACAGCACACCGCGCCTGCTTCCAGTTCACCGCTGGGATCCAGCAGTTTTGCGCCTTCGGCAGTCAGCACGCCTGCCGCATCGCCCGCATTGGCAACAGCAGGCAGAATGCCGCGCAGATTCCACGCATAGCCCATTTCGGCAGCTTTGGCGTCGAAGGCTGCCAGCATATCGGCATCGTAATCGATCTTTTCGCTGTCAATGGGGAACATGCCGCTGGCTTCGCCCACACCCAGCACCTTCATGCCGGTCAGCTGCCAGTGCAGATAACCTGCCAGCGTGGTCAGGTGCGCGATCTCCTTCACGTGCTCCTCTCCATTGAGCATGGCCTGATACAGATGCGCAATCGACCAGCGCTGGGGAATATTGAACTTGAACTGCGCGGTCAGTTCCTCCGCCGCCTGCGCGGTCATGGTGTTGCGCCAGGTACGGAACTGCGCCAGCTGATTGTCATCCTTGTCAAAAGCCAGATAGCCGTGCATCATGGCGGATACGCCGATCGCGGCCAGTCTGGTCAGCTTGACGCCGTACTTTGCTTCCACATCTTTCTTCAGGTTGGCAAATGCGTCCTGCACGCCCGTCCACATATCCGCAAGATGATAAGTCCATACGCCGTTCTCCAGACGGTTTTCCCAGGTGTGATCACCTGAGGCAATGGGCGCATGATCGGGGCCGATCAGTACGGCCTTGATACGGGTGGAACCAAGCTCCATGCCCAGAACGGCTTTTCCTTCAAGGAGATACTGTTTGAGTTCCATTTTCATTTCTCCCTTCCTGTATTGAAACGCGGATCAGTCTTCGATATCAATTTGGATGGCGGTGCAGCGCCCGCTGTTGCAGTCGCTTTCGGATACGCTGCATGCAGCCACGCCAAGGCGCACATCCATTTGGGCGCGCAGCACGATTTTGTCGCCCGCTTTGGATTTCGGCGGTTTGACAATGATTTTGCCATCGGGCGCAATGGCGGTATACATAAACAGATTGACCGGATGAATGATGGGATGCCTTCTGCCCAGAACGCGGTTGATGTTATCCAGACAGTTGGGATGCCCATCGCCGTTGTGATAGAAGAAATCGTACATTTCGGGGCGACAGCAGGGATGCAGCAGGTCGTGTTCGCCCACATCGTCCGCAATCACCTTAAACATGGGGTTGTACAGGTTGGAATAGATCAGATCCCCCACATTCAGACGCAGGGATTCATTGCAGTCCGTGGTTACGCCGGGGGATACAAACTCATCGGGATTGCCTGCGCTTTCCGCAAAGAAATCCACCACCTGCCCGCCTTCCAGATCCACAATCGTAATCAGCTGATCTTTTTTAACATCTATGGCACATCCGCTGCAGGCCTGCACCAGATATTCCTGTTTCATATAAACAGCCTCCATTCTTTTGCTTATGATACCATATTCAGGGTTGAAAATCAATCTGCGGGCAGGCCGCGCAAAACATGGATTCATTTACAATTGCCCAAAGGCTTTTCTTATGCTATAATTGATGAAAACCAACATATTAAGGTTGTGATTGATATGAATTGTTATCTTGCTGTGGATATCGGCGCATCCGGCGGACGTCATATTGTGGCCTGGCTGGAAGAGGAGCGCATCATCACCAAAGAAGTATACCGCTTTGAAAACGGCGCGGAAATGAAAAACGACCATCTTTGCTGGGATGCAGAGGGCCTTGTCAATCACGTGATTGCCGGCATGAAAGCCTGTCATGAGCAGGGCTATGCGCCTGTGAGCATGGGCATTGACACCTGGGGCGTGGACTTTGTGCTGCTGGACAAAAACGGCGGCATGGTTGGCGATCTGGTGGCCTACCGCGACAGCCGTACAGACGGCATAGACAAGCTGCTGGAAGAAACCATGTCCTTTGAGGAACTGTACCGCATTACCGGTATTGCCAAGCAGCCCTTTAACACCGTTTATCAGATGATGGCGGTTCTGAAGGAGCATCCTGAGTACCGCGAGCAGGCGGCGGATTTCCTGCTCACCCCCGAATACCTCAGCTACCGCCTGACCGGCAAAAAGGGTCACGAGTGGACCAATCTTTCCACCGGCGCACTGATGGACGCGCACGCGCACAACTGGTCCGTGGAAGTACGTCACGCGGCCGGTCTGCCGGATCACTGGTTTGAAACCCCTGTTCATGCCCCCGGCACCGCACTGGGTACGCTCACGGATGAAGTAAAGGCCATGGTCGGCTTTGATACCACCGTCATCCTGCCCGCCACCCATGATACCGGCAGCGCCTACATGGCCGTGCCCGCCAGGGACGACCATGCGGCGTTCCTGTCCAGCGGCACCTGGAGCCTGCTGGGTGTGGAAATGGATCATCCTGCCACCAGCATGGATTGCTGCAAGGCTGGCTTTACCAACGAAGGCGGCTGGAACTACACCACCCGTTTCCTCAAAAACATTATGGGTCTGTGGATGCTGCAGTGCATCCGCAAGGAAACCGGCAAGCAGCACAGCTATGCTGAAATGGCCGATATGGCCGGTCAGAGCACCTATGCCGCCTATGTGGATGCAACCGACAACCGCTTCATGGCGCCCGAAAGCATGCTGGAGGAAGTCAAGGCTGCGCTGCGTGAACAGGGCGCACCCGAACCGGAATCTCTGGCGGATATTCTGCGCGCCGTGAACCTGGGTCTGGCTGTGTGCTACCGCGACAGCATCCGCGAAATGGCAGAGCTGACCGGGCAGACCTTTACCTCGCTGAACATCGTGGGCGGCGGCAGCCAGAACATCACCCTGAACCGACTGACCGCGGAGCTGACCGGCATGCCCGTCTACGCAGGTCCCACCGAGGGCACCGCACTGGGCAATCTGGCCGCGCAGATGATTGCCGACGGCGCCTTTGCCGATCTGGCCGCCTTCCGCGCTGCACTGCCTCTGAGCTTTGACATTACGGAATATTAACATACAGAAAGGAACGATGACCCATGAACATGTTCGAGTACGCCAAACAGAAGTACGCCGCCATCGGCGTTGATGTGGAAGCCGCGATGGAAACCCTCAAAAAGATACCCGTCAGCCTGCACTGCTGGCAGGGCGATGACGTGAAGGGCTTTGACGGCGATCCCTCCGCCCCCCTCACCGGCGGTATTCAGACCACCGGCAACTACCCCGGCCGTGCCCGCAATCCTGAAGAGCTGATGGCTGATCTGGATATGGCCATCAAGCTGTGCCCCGGCCAGATGAAGATGAACCTGCACGCCTGCTACGCCATCTTCGACGAAGAGAACGGCGGCTGGGTGGACCGCGACAAGCTGGAACCCAAGCATTTTGAAAAGTGGGTCAAGTTCTGCAAGGAGCGCGGCCTGGGCTGCGACTTTAACCCCACCTATTTCTCCCACCCCAAGTGCGATCCCCTCACCCTGTCCTCCCCCAACGAGGAGACCCGCAAGTTCTGGATCGAGCACGGCAAGGCCTCCATCCGCATTTCCCAGTATCTGGCCGAGGAGCTGGGCCAGCCCTGCATCATGAACATCTGGACCGGCGACGGCTTCAAGGATATCCCCGCCGACCGTCTGGGACCGCGCGTACGCTACAAGGAAGCCATGGACGATATCCTGTCCGAGCCGTTTGACTTTGACAAGGTCAAGCCCTGCGTTGAGTCGAAGGTGTTCGGTATCGGCGTGGAAGCCTACACCGCCGGCAGCGCCGAGTATTCTCTGGCCTATGCCGCCATGAACCCCGGCAAGTGCATCCCGCTGATGGACAACGGCCATTATCATCCTACCGAAGTGGTAAGCGACAAGATCCCCGCCCTGCTTGCCTTCTTCCCCGAGCTGGCGCTGCATGTGACCCGCCCCATCCGCTGGGACAGCGACCATGTTGTGCTGCTGGACGACGAGACCAAGGAGATCGCCAAGGAGATCGTGCGCTGCGGCGGTCTGGACGGCCGTGTGCACATTGCGCTGGACTACTTTGACGCTTCCATCAACCGTCTTTCTGCTTGGGTGACCGGCTTCCGCAATGCCCAGAAGGCGCTGCTGATGGCCCTGTGCACCCCCAACGAGGAACTCAAGAATCTGCAGGATACCAACCAGTTCACCGAACTGATGGTTCGTCAGGAAGAACTCAAGACCATGCCTTTCGGCGAGATCTGGGACGAGTACTGCCGCCGCTGCAATGCGCCCGTGGACGGCGAATGGTTCCCCGTGGTCAAGGAATACGAACAGAACGTGCAGCTCAAGCGCGCGTAACAGGGAGGCATTTCCATGCTGTTTGAAAAAGGCCAAACCATTCTGTTTATCGGCGATTCCATTTCCGACTATGAGCGCTCCCGTCCCGTAGGCGAAGGCCTGTTCAACGCCTGGGGCCGCAGTTATGTAGCGAATGTAGGTTCCCTGCTGGGCTGCATGTATCCTGAGCTGGAGCTTCGCGTTACCAACATGGGCATCAGCGGCAACCAGGCTCGCGATCTGGAAAAGCGCTGGGAGACCGACGTGATGGAGCGCAAGCCCGACTGGGTCAGCGTGCTGATCGGCATCAATGATGTATGGCGTCAGTTTGACTGTCCCTATCAGCCCGAAACCCACGTTTCCCCCGAAGATTTTGAAGCCACCTACACCCGCCTGATCGAGCGCACCCTGCCCACCGTGAAGGGCATGATTCTGATGACGCCCTATTTCATGGAGCCCAACAAGGCCGACCCCATGCGCGCCCGCATGGATGAGTACGGCGCGATTGTGCGCAAGCTGGCAGAAAAATACAATCTCACTTTTGTTGATCTGCAGGCCGCGTGGGATGAGCTGTTCAAGCACATGCATCCCTGCAACATCGCCTGGGACCGCATCCACCCCAACCAGACCGGCTGCATGTACATCGCCAAACAGTTCCTGAAAGCTGTCGGCGCTGACCGCTGCTAATCCCCCCTACTTTACATAAGAAAGGCTGATTTCCCATGATGACTGATATCTCCATCGTAAAGCGTTACATCCGCATGGCCAACGACGGCTGGCTGCAGGGCTGGCACGAGCGCAACGGCGGCAACCTGACCTACCGCCTCACCAAGGAAGAAGTGGCCGAAATGCGCCCCTTCTTTGACGTCGAACCCCGCGAGTGGGTGCCCATGGGTGTGACCGGCGAAAACCTGGCTGGCGAATACTTCCTGTCCACCGGCAGCGGCAAGTTCTTCCGCAATGTGGAACTGGATCCCGAAGACTCCATCTGCGTGGTGGAGATCAACGACAAGGGCGACAGCTACCGCATCGTTTGGGGTCTGGTAAACGGCGGCAAGCCCACCAGCGAGTTCCCCTCTCACTTCATGAACCACTCCGTGCGCGTGGCCGCTACCAACGGCGCCTGCCGCGTCATCTATCACGCCCATCCCGCCAACATCATCGCCATGACCTTCGTGCTGCCCCTGACCGACCGCGATTTCAGCCGCGCCCTGTGGAAGAGCGCTACTGAATGCCCCGTGGTCTTCCCCGGCGGCGTGGGCGTGGTGCCGTGGATGGTTCCCGGCGGCGCAGATATTGCTCTGGCCACCTGCGAAAAGATGAAGGAGTACGACGCTGCCGTTTGGGCTCACCACGGCCTGTTCGCCTCCGGTCCCGATTTCGACATCACTTTTGGCCTGATGCATACCATCGAAAAGGCTGCCGAAATCTGGGTGCTGCAGAAGTCCACCGGCCTGCCTGAGCTGCAGACCATTCAGGACGATGAGCTGCGCGCCATCGCCCGCGATTTCAAAGTAGAACTGCGCGAGGAGTTCCTCGATTAACGAGGCGCCTCCGGCGGGCCAGGGAAGGCGCTGCCTTCCCTGGCACCCCATCCGCTGAAGGGACTTCGCCCCTTCAGAATCCCCACTTTGTGATTCTGGCAAAACAAAAAGAACATCCGCTTCTTCTCAGGAAGAACCGGATGTTCTTTTTATGAAATTTTTTCAAACGTGTTTTACTTGGTCAGCTTGTCGTGATACTGATATTCGGACTGACCGAAGCCCAGAATCAGAATAAAAATCGGATTCAGGAACAGCAGACCAAAACCGAAACCCGTGCCCTTGCCGTAGGCTTTGGCAAGACGGAAGGTGTAAATGATACCCATAATGCCAATGACCAGCGAGAAAATAGAGATAACCAATCCGGCCAACGCGGGAGCTTCAGCCAGCACAGCCACCACAGCAACCAGCGGCATAACCGCAATGCCAATAACGAAGGTCCAGAAGAACTTGGTACACAGAGCCAGTTTATACATCCAGTAGGTATTGTAGAACGGCACAAACAGGCGCTCCCAGGGCTGACCGGCCTTTTTGAACAGTTTGCCCCATGCGATCATCAGGAAAACAGCCAGCGTCATTACCGTAATAAACAAAAGCACAAATGCAAATATCGCGAGTCCAGCATCGGCCTGAGGCGCGGCATAATAATAGGAGGACGTATTGTACATAGTATTTCTCCTTATCTATAGGTATTTTCCTTTTTATACCACTTTATGCAGCTGAATTCTACAAATTCATTCACAATCAAAGTGTGTTTTTGTAAAGTTGTCTATTTTAGACCATTATCAGGCGTTTTCTTCTGCCTGTTTTTTCTTTTCGTAGAAAACCAGCGTCATCTGATCGCTGATCTTTTCTGTTTTTCCGGTTTGACGGTAACCGATTTTCTCATACAGGTGACAGTTCCCTTTTTCCTGCAGGATCGTATCCAGAAACCATTTCCTTACATCCGCATGCATTTGCTCTATCCGGCTTAACGCCTGTTGAGCAATCCCCTTTCCCTGATGCATGGGATGAACGCACAGCGCCGAAACTCTTCCGCTGCGATATTCAGGATACAGGTTGATCCTCACTGCGCCGACCGCTTCTCCATCCAGCAGGAATACATAACCCTGTGTTCCCTCTCTCGTATACTTCTGCAAAACCTTTTCCCTGCTTTCCATATACGGATTGGATTCGGTATCCCGATACTTTTCAAACAGCGGCAGATACGCTGCCTGCTGCACTTTGAACACGGCGTCTATATCGTTTTCCTGAAATCTTTTGATTTCCAGCATCTTTTTTTCTCCCTTGCTTCATCACGGATGATAAAGGATGTACTCCATTGAGTCTTCCACCGTATCATACCGTGTTTCATACTTGACCGTTTTCACGTACCGGAAACCACACTTTTCAATAACGCGTCTGGACTGGCTGTTCCAGTCAAAGTGGCCGATTACGATGAAATCCAGTCCCACAGTTTCAAACAGCCACTTGATGACTGCCTTGACCGCCTCAGGCATCAGTCCCTGGCCCCAATAGTCTTTGGAAAGCACATAACCGATTTCACGGCCTTGCAGGTAATCCAGGTCCGGATAGTGCTGCTCGTTATAGTTTTCCACACCAACCGAACCAATCGCCTTGCCGTTGTACTCCAGTGCAAACACATGCTTGCCGCTGATGAAATGGGAAAGGATCACTTTGGATTCTTCGATGTTTTTGTGCGGAACCCAGCCCGCCATCTGACCCACGCCATCCACTTTGGCATACTCGTAAAAGTCGTTCAGGTCAGTTTCTTTCCACGGTCGAAGAATCAGGCGCTCTGTTTGCAACGTGATGCCGGTAATGTCGATGGGTTTGTTCATGTCCTTCCCTCCCAAAATAAATATAAAAAAACAGTGCGGGCGATGTCACTGGCCTGCACTGTTTCTTTCGCTTTCAAAACAACCTTTAACAGGATACAGTGAAAGGATACGGCAATGCAAGCCCGATGGGTTCAGCAAAAAGCCGTTGCCGGGCAGTTCATTTTTCGCGTTATAACCGTAATGCAGCATTGCCATCCCTCCTGAAAGTTTTGGACATTATACACCCGTGCATAAAACCTGTCAACAATGATTATTCGTGCAGCCAGTCGCGGTTGGTGGGGACCATCTTTTCATTTTCATCCAGCCAGAACGTCTCATAGAACGGCGAGTTGTCCGGATCCTGTACAAAGCGGCTTTCCGGCGCAACCAGACCAATTTTGCCATGATTGCGGACGATATTGGCAAAATCAAAAAGATCTTTCAGCGGTTCGTCCAGCTCAATGCCCAGCAGGAGCCTGTTGCCTTCCGGACCGTGGAGGGTGCACAGGTGGTTATCCGAACCGGCAATGGTCACCAGACCGAACTCTTTGGCATAGTGCATGGCGCATACGTCCGCCCACTGATCGTTGCCGGTATTGGCCACTTCAATACCGTCGCAGAAGCGCAGGCCGAGCCGGATTTCCTTGATGTAATCGCGTTTGCGGAAAGGGTGTGCCTGAATCATGCAACCGCCTACGGCATGCACCGCTTCCAAGTACTGCGCTCTGTTCCAGAATTCCACTTCGGGGTGCTCATACAGCCATTGCTTGTCCAGACCGTAGATCAGATATTCATCACGTCCATCATCGCGGCTGAAGCACTCTTCCCAGCCGAAAAACACATCCAGGCCGATCTTTTTTCCTTCCTCCAGCGCATCTTCATATCCCTTGCAGAACGCATCGATGCGATCCTTCCACTTGCCTTCTTTGGGCATGGCAGTATTGCCGCCGCAGAAATGATCGGTGATGATCACGCCCTGATAGCCCGCTTCCTTATAGAAACGCGCCTGTTCCGCGCCGGTGGATCGTCCGCACAAGCTGCCCTGTACGGTATGCAGATGTGTTTCATAACGGTATCCCATATGATTTTCCTCTTTTCGTATCACTTGCCCACACAGAAGCGGGAGAAAATATCATCCAGAAGCTGCTCGTCCACGCTGTCGCCGGTAATACGCCCCAGCAGATAGAGCGCCTCGTGCAGATCCACTGCCGCCAGATCCAGCGGCTGATCGTACCTGAGGCCCGTATAAGCCTGTTTCAGGCGTTCCAGTGCCTGCCGTGCAACGCTCATATGGCGTTCGTGGGTCAGCATCAGCTCCTGCGGTTTGCGCAGGTAAGCGCGCAGATACTGCCGCACCGGTTCCAGACCTTCGCCGTTTTTAGCGGACAGGCCAAAAACCGGCCGCTCCGGGCACAAGGTCTGCACCATGTCCGCCGTAATGCAGTCGCCCGCATCCTCCTTGTTCAGCAGCACTGCACAAGGGCAGGGCGTTTCCATCAGCAGCAGTTCGCGTTCCTCTTCCGTCATGGCAGTGGAAGCATCCACCAGCAGCAGCGCCGCGTCCGCTTTTTCAAGCGCAGCCTTTGCTCGTTCCACGCCAATCTGTTCCACCGCATCCCCGCTTTCGCGAAGGCCCGCGGTGTCCTGCAGGATCACACGCACGCCGTCCAGCGCAAAGCTTCCTTCCAGCACATCGCGCGTGGTGCCGGGAATATCCGTCACAATGGCGCGTTCTTCGCCCAGCAGCGCGTTGAACAGCGTGCTCTTGCCTGCGTTGGGCCGCCCGCACAGGGCAACGTGCAAGCCTTCTCGCACAATACGCGCGCCGCGCTCGTCAATGGCTTTTTCCAGCCGGGCGATGAGCCTGTCCAGCCCGTCGTTCAGCCCTTCCAGAGCCTCGTCTTCGTCGATTTCATCCGGATAGTCGATGTGCGCTTCCAGACCGGCCAGCAGCCCGGTCAGTTCTTTCTGCGCCTCGCGGATAAACTGGCTCTGGCCGCCGGACAGCTGGCGCTGCTCTGCCCTGAGGGCAGCAGCAGACTGGGCGCCGATCACGCCCATCACGGCCTCCGCCTGCATCAGGTCGATTCGTCCGTTCATAAAGGCGCGGCGGGTAAACTCGCCCGCTTCGGCAGGTCTTGCGCCAAGCTCGATCAGTCTGCGCACCACCAGTCCTGCCGCCACGCTGCCGCCATGGGTGTGGATCTCGCACACATCCTCGCGGGTATAGCTGTTGGGTGCAAGCATCACCACGCCCATCGCTTCGTCGATGGCTTCGCCCTGCGCATCCAGCACGTGGCCGTACATCAGCCGGTGGCTTTCAAAAGGCGGCTTGCGCTTGTGCGGATGGAACGCATGCTCAAAAATAGCGACCGCTTCATCGCCGCTTAGTCGCACAATGGCCACGCCGCCCTCTCCTGCCGCCGTTGCGACGCCTGCAATGGTATCTGTCATGCTGATCCTTCCTTTTCCGTCACTTTCCGCTTTTCGCAAAGCCGTGTTTATGATATCATATTACCAGTGTTTTTTCCACCTTGATTTAGGAGGGCATTCCGCATGAGCATCCGCATCTGGACCGCCAGGGCGCACCGACTGTTCCCGGCCATGGTTGAAGCAATCGGGAAGCACCTGCCCAAAGAAGAAAACGTTCTTTTGCTGGTGCCGGAGCAGTTTACGCTGGCTGCGGAACGCGAACTGATGCGCCGCCTTCAGCTGGAAGGCATGTTTACGCTGGACGTGCTGAGCCCTTCCCGCCTGTACGAGCATGTGCTGAGCGCCGCAGGCCGTGATGAACGCGAACCCCTTTCGGACGCCGGACGGCGCATGGCGGTTTCGCAGGCTTTGGAAAAGCTGGAAGATCAGCTGCCATACTACGGCAGCATCACCCAGCGGCGCGGCTTTGTGGAAAAGCTGTGCGCGCTGATCACCGATATGAAGCGCGGCGGCATGACAGCCGAAGCGCTGGCCACTTATGCCCAAACGCTGCCCGAAGGCGTGCAGAAAGCCAAGCTGGGCGATCTGACCAAAATCTACGAGCAGTATCACGCTGTTCTGGCCGGCCGTTTCAGCGACAGCGAGGACCAGCTGAATTATGTAGCCGGTCGTCTGGCCGGGAGCGGTTACCTGAACGGACGGCATCTGTACGTATATGGCTTTGATACGCTGCCGCAGCAGATGATGCGGCTTTTGTGCGCTGCCGCTCCGCTGTGCGCTTCCCTGACCATCGGTCTGGTATGTGATCACGAAAACGCGCCGGACGGCGAACTGTACGCGCCCATCCGTCAGGGTGTTGCCCGTTTCCGGCAGATGCTGGCTGCGGACGGCCTGCAGGCGGAATGGCAGCCCCTTCCCGCCCATCCGCTCAAACATGCGCCTGCCGTGGCGCATCTGGACAAAACGCTGTTTGTGCATCCAGCGCTTCCCTTTGAAGGAGACGCTTCCTGCGTAAACCTCTCCAGCGGCCTTACGCCCTATGAAGAGGCTACGCTGATGAGCCGCCAGGTCATGAAACTGCTGGCGCAGGGAATGGATATTGAGCAGATTACCGTTCTGTATCCCGATGACAGCGGATACGAATTCGCAGTCAACGCCGCTTTGACGGACAGCGGTCTGCCATTTTACACTGACCGTCAGCTTCCCGCCTCCGCACACGGGCTGGTTCGCTTTATACTCAGTGCGCTCAAAGCCATGACGGACGGCTGGCGAAACCGCGATATGCTGGCCATGCTCAAAAGCGGTTATGCGCCGCTTACCTTTGAAGAAGCTTGCGAACTGGAAAACTACCTGTATCTTTGCGGCATCGACCGCAAACGCTGGCTTGCTCCCTTCACACGCGGAGAAGCCGCCATGCGCGACCGCTGCGAGGAACTTCGTCAGCGGCTGATGGAGCCGCTTTTGAAGGCGCGTCAGGGGTTGGTGGACGCACGGGATGCTTCATCCTCCATGACTGCTGTTTTCCAGCTGCTGATGGACGTAAACGCCTACGAAACGCTCCGTCAGGAAGAAGAACGTCTTCTGCAAACCGGCTTTCACGTGCGCGCCAACCAGAACAGCCAGATCTGGCAGGCGGTTCTGACCTTGTTTGACCAGCTGGTGCGTCTGGCAGGCGGGGCGCGCATTCCGCTCAAGCACATTGCCGCCCGCCTGGAATGCGGCTTTTCGGCCATTTCGCTGGCTTCTCTGCCTCCGGCCAGCGGCATGCTGCACGCAGGCGCGCTGGGTCACCTGCTGGCTGTAGAAGCGGATGCTGTTTTCCTGCTGGGCTTGAACGACGGGCTTCTGAGCCGAAATACCGAAAGCCTGCTCTCGCCGGACGAACGTGCGCAGACGCAGCAGGAAACCGGCTGCTTTTTGGGTCTGACGGACGAAAACCGCATGCTGCAGGCCAAACTGGACCTGAAGCTGGCCATGACATTGCCAAAGAAGCAGCTCTTTCTGAGCTATGCCCGCACCTCCGCAGACGGCGCTGCGCTTCGCCCGCTTTCCCTGCTGGGACAGATCCAGAACAGGCTCCTGTCCGGCCTGAAAACTGCGCCGGATGCCGATCTGCCCCTGTCCGCCGCGCAGGCGCTCAGCCAGCTCAGCCTGATCCTGCGCGCTCACGCCGACGGCTCGCTGCACGGCGATCTTGCCCCGCAATGGCAGGAGCGGCTGAATCGGCTGCTGCGCTCCCCCGCCACCGCGCAGGATGCCATGCGTCTTCTGCGCTCGCTGGGTTTTGCCGGAGAGGCGCAGCCGCTTTCCAGCCAGCAGGCGCGCGCCCTGTTCGGCGAGGATGTGCTGACCGTAAGCCGTCTGGAACAGTTTGCCGAATGTCCCTTCAAGCATTTTGTCACCTACGGTCTCAGGCCGCATGTGCTGCGCGAGTGGAAGGTCGATCCCATTGAAACAGGCAACTTCTACCATATGGGTCTGAACAACTTTGCCAGGCTTGCCCGCCGGGAAAAGGATTATCCCAATCTTCCGCCAGAGCGCATCGAAGCCATGGCCGAGCAGGCCATCGCGCCGCTGATCGATGAACTGATGCAAGGACCCATGGGCGACGGCGAACGCAGCCTTGCCCGTTTTGATCTAGCGCGCCAGGCCATCCGGCGGGCTGCGCTGACCATGACCACTCACCTCTCGGCAGGCCGCTTTCAGTTGTACCGCACAGAGGCCAGCTTCGGCTATGAAGGCGGCATGCCGCCCATCGTGCTGGTGCTTTCCGACGGACGGCAGATCGCTCTGCGCGGTCGAATCGACCGTATTGACCGCTACGATGTGCCGGATGCCGTATATCTGCGTGTGATCGACTACAAATCCTCCCAGCAGACGCTGGACGCCGCACGCACCTGGTGGGGACTGCAGCTTCAGCTGCTGCTGTATCTGGACGTATGCACGCAGGCCATTCCCGGTGCAAAACCTGCAGGCACCTTCTACTTTTATGTGGCTGATCCGCTGGTGGAAAGCGATACGGACGCCGCAGGCGTGGTGGAGGGCAAGCTGCGCGAGCTGTTCCAGCTGAGGGGAATTACGCTGAGCGATGTGGAAATCGTATCCGCCATGGATGAAAGCGATATTCCCTTTGTGCTTCCGGCCATGTACCTGAAAAGCGGCGAGCTGCGCAAAACAGCCCGAGCACTGGATGCACAGCAGTTTACCGCGCTGCTCAGGCATGCGCGCGAAACCGCCGTGGAGCTGGCAGACCGCCTCTTCGGCGGTGAAACCGCTATTTCCCCCACGCGCGACCAAAGCCGCACCAGCTGCGATTTCTGCGATTACCGCGCCATTTGTCACTTCGACTGTCAGTCCCCCGAGGCGCCTTTCCGCACGGTGCCGGATATGAGCATGGAGGAAATGCGCGCCGCGCTTTCAGCAGCTCAGGAAGAAGTTCAATAAGAATACAAAATTTCTGGTTGCACTTCTATCCAACTTCATGTATAATAAACTTGCAAGAATAAGAACGAAAATACCGCTATCCAATCAGCCTGCTCAGGCTGTATGTCGGTATCAAAAAAAATGGTAAGGAGGCGTTACCAATGATTCAGGTAATTGCCGGTAAAAAGGGTTCGGGTAAGACCAAGCGTATCATTGACATGGCTAACCTGGCTACCAGAGACAGTCAGCACGACATCGTTTTCATCGACGATGATGCCCGTTATATGCTCGAGCTGCGTCATGAAGCCCGCTTTGTGAATGCCAGCGAATACGATCTTATCAGCGGCGAAATGTTCATGGGTCTGCTGTACGGCATCGTTTCCCAGAATTTTGATGTAGGTCTGATCTGCATCGACGCATTCAAGAAGCTCATCAAGTGCGACCTGAATGAGACCGAATGGTTCTTCCAGCGTCTGGAAAAGCTGAGCGAAAAGCACACTGTGAATTTCGTTATTTCCATCAGCGCCGACATCGAAGAGCTGCCGGAATACATCAAGAAGTACGTAATCTAATGCCATCCGGCATTTCAGGGCGGCCATTGGCCGCCTTTTTACTTATGTTCTCCTAGCAAACCATTATTGGAGGGTGATTTCATGTCCTTCTTTTCCACCCGCGGCGGCGCCTGCGCGACTGCTTCTCAGGCCATTTTGAACGGTCTGGCCAAAGATGGCGGTCTGTTTGTGCCCAGCATGTTCCCTCAGATCTCGCTGGAGCGTCTGAGCACCCTGAGCGGAACCAGTTACCAGAATCATGCAGAGCGCATTCTGCGCAGCTTCCTGGAGGATTACTCCATTGCTGAAATTGAAGAGGCTGTTCAGGCTGCTTATGATCCCTCTGCATGGGATGATCACACCATCGCTCCGGTCAAAACGCTGGAGGAAAACCTGCATGTGCTGGAGCTGTTCCACGGCCCCACGCTGGCGTTTAAGGACATCGCGCTGCAGCTGCTCCCACATCTGGTGCGCATGGCCGCCGAAAAGAATGATGAAAAACGTGAAATCACCATTCTCACCGCCACCAGCGGCGATACCGGCAAGGCTGCGCTGGAAGGTTTCAAGGATGTGCCCGGCACCAGCTGTACCGTGTTCTACCCCACCGACGGCGTGAGCGATGTGCAGAAGCTGCAGATGGCGACCACCGGAGGAGACAACACCCGCGTGATCGGCGTAAACGGCAACTTTGACGATGCGCAGACCGGTGTGAAGAACCTTTTCAAGGATGAAGCCTTCCGCGCAAAGCTCAACGAGATGGGTAAGCTGCCCTCCTCCGCCAACTCCATCAACTTCGGCCGTCTGGCTCCGCAGATCGTGTACTATTTCACCACGTACACCCGCCTGGTCAAGCGCGGCGCGCTGCGCATGGGACAGCACATCAACTTTGTGGTGCCCACCGGCAATTTTGGCGATATTCTGGCCGGCTACTATGCCATGCGCATGGGTCTGCCCATCCACCGCCTGATCTGCGCCAGCAACCAGAACAACGTTCTGGCTGATTTCTTCGAGAGCGGCACCTACGATGCGGACCGCGAGTTCTTCAAGACCACCTCCCCCAGCATGGATATTCTGATCAGTTCCAACCTTGAGCGTCTGCTGTACGAGTATGCCGACCGCAACGCCGACAAGGTAAAGGAATGGATGCAGCAGCTGAACGAAGACAAAGTCTTCTCCATCGGCGTCAAGCGTTCCAAGGAACTCAAGAAGATCTTCTGGGCCGATTATGCGGATGATGACATGACCGCTGCCGAGATCCGCCGCGTATTCGACCGCAACGAATACCTGATGGATCCCCACACTGCCGTGGCTTCCCATGTGCTGCAGCAGTACCGCATGAAGACCGGCGACCAGACCACCGCGGTCATCGTGTCCACCGCCAGCCCCTACAAGTTCGCTCCCGACGTAGCCGCCGCTCTGCTGGGCGCGGATGCTGTGGAGGATCTGGATTTCTTCGCCTGCGCCAAGCGCCTTGAAAAGCTCTCCGGCGTTGCGATCCCCAAGCAGATTCACGAGCTGCGCGAGCTGCCCGTTCGTCACACTGCCACCTGCGCGCCCGACGCCATGGAAGCCGCTGTGATGGAAGCGCTGAAATAATCTTTCAAAAAACCGAAAAAGTTTCTGAATTTGATGTTTCACTTGCTGTTATACCGGTGTATATGATAATCACGAGCTGAGAGATCAGCTCGCCAAAGAAAAAAACAAAACATTCAAATAAAAAGGAATTTTAAGGAGGATTATCATTATGAAGTGGGTTTGCAAAGTTTGCGGTTATGTTCACGAAGGTCCCGAGGCTCCTGAGCGCTGCCCCGTCTGCAAGGCTCCCCAGACCAAGTTTGACAAGATGGCTGAGGAAAAGACCTGGGCTGCCGAGCATGTGATCGGCATCGGCAAGGTGGACGCTACCGAGGAGATCATTCAGGGTCTGCGCGAAAACTTCCAGGGCGAGTGCACCGAAGTTGGCATGTACCTGGCCATGGCCCGCGTCGCTCACCGCGAAGGCTACCCCGAAATCGGTCTGTACTGGGAAAAGGCTGCCTACGAAGAAGCCGAGCACGCCGCCAAGTTCGCCGAGCTGCTGGGTGAAGTGGTCACCGACAGCACCAAGAAGAACCTCGAGATGCGCGTGGACGCCGAAAACGGCGCTACCCAGGGCAAGTTCGAGCTGGCTCTGAAGGCCAAGCAGCTGAACCTGGACGCCATCCATGACACCGTGCATGAAATGGCCCGCGACGAAGCTCGCCATGGCAAAGCTTTCGAAGGCCTGCTGAAGCGCTACTTCGGCAAGTAAGAATCGTAAGAATTTAGGGCAGTCCTTTTCAGGACTGCCCTTTTCGTCTCATAGGTTTCGGCTTTGATTGTTCAGCACCGCCGGATCCGCAACAGCCTGCTTATCATGATCGAAGCCTCCAAAGTTGACGGTATTCTTTACTTTATGGGATAATGCGAAAAAGGAAGGCGCATCTTCGGCGCGGCTTCAACGGCAAATGCAGCATCCCTCTAGATTTGTTTTATCTAACTTGAAAGAGTGATATGAATGATATTGCCTCCCTGCCTGCAAAAAGGAGATACCATCGGTTTGGCTGCACCGAGCTGGCTGGCCACCGAGCAATGGGCCGCACCCATCGCCGCCAGTCTTGGGACCATGGGCTATCGGGTCAAATATGCCCGAAATCTGTTTTCAAAAAGCTGGGGCTATGCCGCCAGTCCGGAGGAACGCGCTGACGACCTTAACGAACTGATCCGCGATGAATCCGTACGCATGATCTTTTTGGGCGGTGGCGAGGGAGCCGACGATGTAACTGACATGCTCGATTATGCCGCCGCCAAAGCCTCTCCGAAACTCTGGCTCAGCTACAGCGACGGCACCAGCATCCTGAATTCAGTCTGGGCAAAGGCCGGGATCCCCGTGCTGTACGGTCAGATGCCCGGTATCATTCCAGAAATATCCGGTTACAACCTCAATCAGTTCATGCGTTTCACCGCCGGACTTCCGAGCGAACATATTTCCAACACTCCATGGCACTGCTTGACACCCGGCACAGCGCATGGCACGCTGATCGGCGGTTATCTGTCCAACTTCATTTACCTGACCGCCACGGGCCGCATCCCGCTGGACGAAGATCGTCGGTATGTGCTGTTCATCGAGGATCATGAAAAGTTCTTCGGCATTGAGAGCGAAAGCGCCCATATCGGCCGTCTGGAACAGTGCGGCATCCTCTCGCGCACCGACGGCCTGCTGTTCGGCCATTATTCCACGCCCGTAAACGAGCAGTTGCTTGAACGTCTGCGCCGTCTCGGCGAAAAATGGAACATTCCGGTAGCATACTGCGACGATTTCGGCCACGGAGAAAATCACGCTATCCTGCCCATCGGTATTCCGGCAACGTTGGACACGGAGCGTGGCATGCTGATCTATCACGGGTGATTCAAAAGTCTTTTTCTGATCAATGCGATTTGTAATTCATCACCCGCCAAGAAGAAACCTGAAATGCGCGTAGATGCCGCAAACGGCTCAACCGCATGCAAGTTTGAACTGGCCTAGAAAGCCAAGAAACTGAACTTAGACGCTATCCATGACGCCGTAAATGAAATAGCAAGGCTTTTGAAGGCCTGCTGAAGCGTTGTTTCGGCAAATAAGCATAAACAAATTTTCAAAGAATCCGCCTATTCCAGGCTGATTCTTTTTGTATAACAAACGCTTTACTTTTCCGAAACAGGTATATGCAACCTCATAGGTAACACCTGTCTTGCTTTTTCAAGTTGACATTTGAAACCGAATCACTATATAATAATGGATATGATATCGGATCGTCATAAGCAGGAGAAGGCATGATGATCCGGCCTTTTGCTGGCAACCCTTTCCTCATTCGCGCACATAAAGAAGGTAACGAACATGAAATCCTTTGGAATCAAAACAAAGATCCATTTTGGCGATAATGCGCTGGAACGGCTGGCGCAAATGCCGTACAAACGCGTGCTGGTGATCACCGACCCATTTATTGCCAAGGGGCCGATGATTCAGATGATTACCACTCCTTTGGAGCGGTCCGGCAAAGCGTACGAGATTTTCCACGATGTGGTTCCGGATGCGCCGGTTGATAAAATCATCGTTGGCGTGCAGAAGATGCTGGATTATCTGCCCGATGCCATCGTGGCGGTGGGCGGCGGTTCCGCCATCGACTCCTCCAAGGCGATCCGTGAGTTTGCGCTGAACATCAACCGCTATGCTGAGGTGCCTTTGATCGCCATTCCCACCACCAGCGGAACCGGCTCCGAAGTAACGTCCTTTGCCGTGGTGAACGACACAGCTGCGCAGACCAAGTATCCGCTGGTTTCGCCTTCCCTTACGGCGGAAGAAGCCATTCTGGATGCAGAGCTGGTCAAGAGCGTGCCTCCGGCCATTACCGCCGATACCGGCATGGACGTGCTGACCCACGCCATTGAAGCCTATGTGAGCACCAACCACAATGAGTTTTCCGCTGCGCTGGCTGAAAAAGCCATTGAGATCGTCGCCGTATTCCTGCTCAGAGCCTATCTGGACGGCAATGATACGCACGCCAGGCAGAAAATGCATGTGGCTTCCTGTCTGGCCGGTCTGGCCTTTGACTCCGCTTCACTGGGTCTGACGCACGGCATGGCGCATCAGCTGGGTGCGCAGTTCCACATTCCTCACGGACGAGCCAATGCCATGCTTCTGCCCCACATCATTGAATACAATGCGGGTATCCACAAGGACAGCCGCAGTCAGAGCGAATATCATCCCTCCGTCAAACGCTATTCCACCATCGCGCTCAAGCTGGGTCTGTGCAGTTACAATAAGGTCATGAGCGTTCGTTCTCTCATCCAGTGGATCCAGTTCATGAATCAGGATCTCAAAATTCCCGCCCGCATTTCTGAAATCGGCGGCATTTCGGTCAACGATTACATGAGCAAGGTGGAAATGATGGCGGACGCCGCACTGGCCGATTCCTGCACGGCTACCAATCCCAGAACGCCGGATAGAGAATCCATCATGGAAATCTACCGCAATCTCTGGTAAAACCGACTTTGACTGCATGCCCGCCGGACGAAACGGCGGGCATGTCTTTCCATTCCGTCATTTGCACAGGAGGTTTGGCAATGCAAAAAATCAGCCGTTTTTTTCAGCGCATCGGCATGGATCCCCAGACTGTCATCGAGCAAAGCGCTGCTTTTCTGGGTGCAGTACAAACAAATTGTGTACTGCACATTGCCTATGAAAATCTGGATATTCTGGCAAACAGGCCGCTGGATCTTTCCCCCGACGCGCTGTATGAAAAGATCGTTCTGAACGGCAGGGGCGGCTATTGCTTTGAACTGAACGGTCTGCTTTCGCATATGCTGCGTGAAATGGGCTTTACCGTTTCCGAACGTTTTTCGCGTTTTCTGCGTGGAGAAAGCAGCGTTCCCATGCGCAGACACCGGGTTGTGGTCGTGCATCTGGAGGACGGCGACTATCTGTGCGATATCGGCGTAGGCCAGATCGCTCCGCGCCTGCCTCTGAAAATCGAAGAAAACACCGTCCAGACCCAGAATGGCGAAACCTACCGTTTTGCCAAAGACGCCCGGCACGGCTGGATTTTGTGGGAACTGCATCACGATGAATGGCGCGAATACATTTGCTTTACGGATGACGCGGCCTATGACGTTGATTTTTGGCAGCCTTCCTTCTTCTGTGAAAAGCATCCTGATTCTCCCTTTAACAAAAGCTACATGCTGGCCATCAAAACGCCGAACGGCCGCCGAACCATCGACGGATGTACCTACAAAGTGTTCGATGGCGAAGAGCTTGTTGATATTGCGGAAAATCTTTCTGAGGAAAGGCTGCATTCCCTGTTTCAAAACGAATTTTATCTGACTGTTTCATGATCCGAATGGTTTACTGCCGCATTCGATGAAATCACTTTCTTTTCAAAAAGAAGCGCCTGTCAGAAAACAAACCTCAATGAAAGCAAAAAGGCAGGAAATTTGCATGGCTGTTACAATGCACTATTCGGTCAGTGCCAAGGATGTTCTGAATCATCCGGATTTTGGCCGGCGTCTGCAGATGATGAAAAAAGCCGGCGTTACCTCCCTTTGGCTGTATGGCTATTTTTACGGAAGGCATGAAAGCGCCCCGGAAACACTGGCACTTGCCCGTCAGCGGCTTTTGAACGAAGGCTTTGAAACCGGTGTGCTCAGCCTGCCCGTGGGCCATCCCGGCAATTCGCTGGATCCAACCAATCCGGATCTCGAACTGGCCCTACCGCCCGAATGGCGTTACAGGGTGTGTGCAGACGGAAAGACGGAATATTACTGCGCCTGTGTTGAACCCGAAATGATCCGCAGCAGCGCGGAAGCTGCCAAACTGTATGCTCAGATTGGATTTACCCGTCATTTCTTTGATGACGATCTGCGCATGGGCGGTTGGGGCAATGAAGTGCGCGGCTGTTTCTGCGATGACTGTATCCGCTCATTTACCGAAAAAACGGGTCTGCACCTTACCCGCAATGATATTGCACAGGCCTGCGCAGGAAAAGCCGGTATGGAAGATGTATGTGCCGCATGGATTCGTTTCAACTGCGAAAAAATTACTTCTTTCATGCGCGAAACCAGAGTGCCGGGAATGCAAAGCGGTATCATGGTTATGCATAACGGGGACGAAAGGCATGGCATTTCCATTACGGATATCAAACAAGCGGTTCCGGACTGTATGTTCCGCGTTGGCGAACTGCACTTTGATGACCAAAGTTTCTGTTCCGCCAGCGGACAGCGATCCCTCCAATCCAGTGTACAAAAGCATTTGGCGTTGATCGGCGACCACCCTGCTTTCAGTGAATCCACCGTTTTTCCAGCCAATGCGCTTTCGCCGGAAAACCTGATTCGCAAGATTCGCCTTGAAAGGCAGCTCGGGCTCAAAAATATTTTTTTGATGAGCGGAACATGGTTTCTTTCTGAGCCGTACTGGAAGGCGCTGGCTGAGGCTGACGATCTTTTTGAAGAATGAAATGTTTCAATGCCGCACGGATATATTGACAAATAATTAACGATTTGTTATGGTATTCCTATCCCCAAATCAGAAAGGATGGTTTCCCCATGAAGAAGTTCCTGGTTCTGTTCGTTGCCCTGATGATGGTCATGCCCATGGCCTTTGCTACCGAAGCCGATACCTTCGCCACCGCTTCCGTTGCGGACTACTATGCCGCCAATGCCCTGACCGGCGATGATCTGATGAACGCCGTGAACGGCCAGTCCGGCTGCTATCTGATCAGCACCACCAATCCCGACGGCACCCCCAACACCGCGTACTTCATCTTCGCCATCAAGAAGCTGGATGACAAGTACTACCTGCAGCTGGGTCTGGCCGAGAACCAGTCCAAGGCCAATCTGCTGGCCAACGGCAACGGTCTGGCTGTGTACGCCGCCAATCCCGAAGCCGACGCCAAGCCCTACGCCGTTTCCGGCGCCCGTATCCGCTTCGTGGCCATTGAGGATCAGGCCATCGTTGAAAAGCTGAACGCCGATGCTGCCCGCCCCGGCGCCCTGTTCTTTGAAATCGTGGAAGTGAAGCCCCTGGGCTGATCCTCCGTTTTCCCCAAAGCCGCCCTTCAGGGCGGTTTTTTGATGCCTTGTTTTCCCCTCCGCAGAATGCTATAATTGTATCAACGTGATTTTCTTCCTGTTCGTTGAAGGAGGCCTGTCCATGACTGCCTATGATTCCATTTTTGAATATGTGAATACGCTTACCATCATCGATTCCCATGAGCATTTGCCCTCATGGGAGCATCGCCGCGAAACAGAAACCGATATTCTGCGCGAATATCTGGCGCACTATTTCAGCAACGATCTGATGGCTGCTGGCATGACGTTTCAGCAAGTGGAGGCGATCCGTGATCCAGGCAAACCGCTTATGGAACGCTGGAAAGCCGTTGAACCTTACTGGAAACTGGCGCGCAACACCGCCTATGGCCGTGCGCTGGATCTGACTGTGCGTTCCCTATACGGCGCGGATCGTATTGACGGCAGCACGGTTGAAGGACTGAACGAGGCCTTTGTAAAAACACTGGCGCCAGGACACAGCCAGTACCGCAAGGTGCTTAAGGAAATGTCCCGCATTGAATATAGCGTGCTGGACAACGATCTGGATTATGATCCCACGTATTTCCGCACGTCTTTCAGTATCGATAACCTGATTTTCTTCAAAAACTGGAAATGTCTTGATGATATGGAATGCGATACAGGGATCTGTCTTACTAGTTTTGACGATTGGCTGGAAGCCTGCACCCTCGAATTGGATCATGCCTGCGAGCAGGGCGCGGTAGCTTTGAAGCTGCACGCTGCTTACCGTCGCTCGCTGTATTTTGCAAACACACCTTACCACGAAGCGGAAGCCTGTTTCCGAAATGTGCTTGAGCAGCGCAAAGGCCCCACATGGAACCCTGTTCTGCCGCAGTCCACGCAGGCGTTCCAGGATTATATGCTGCACTACATCATGCGCTATGCCAACCAGCGCGGCCTGACCTGCCAGATTCACACAGGCCTGCAGGAAAGCGGTCGCAACCTCATCGCCAACAGCGATCCTTCTCTGCTGAGCAACCTGTTCATCCAGTATCCGAATGTCAAATTCGATCTGTTCCATATCGGCTATCCATATCAGCACGTCATGTCCGCACTGGGTAAAATGTTTGCCAATGTATATCTGGATATGTGCTGGGCGCATATCATCTCCCCCGCCGCCTGCATCAACGCGCTGGACGACTGGCTGGACAGCGTACCCGTCAGCAAAATCATTGCCTTTGGCGGCGACTACATCATTCCGGATGCAGTATACGCCCACCAGCTCATGGCGCGCCGGAACATAAGCAAGGTGCTGGCCCAAAAGGTGGAAGACGGTATTTTTGATCTGGATGACGCCAAATGGATGGCCAAACGCATGTTCTACGACAATCCCAAATCCATTTTTGAAACCGGAAAATAACCGGCGAGGACAACCATTATGCCAAATGAAAAGGAACGCCGCGCCCTTGAGGACATCGCCGAAAAAATGACGGCGATTCCCGGACACACAGGCTTTTATTACAAAAACCTTGTCACTGGTCTGGAATACAGCGTTCGGACGGATGACGTGTTTTCCGCTGCCAGCGTGATCAAGCTGCCGCTGATGATGCACATTCTGCGCGAATGCCATGCAGGCCGAATGAGCCTGCATGAAAAACTGACCGTCACCGCCATGGACAAGGTCCCCATCTGCGGTGCGCTCACGCTGTTCAGCGATGACCTGGAGGCGGATATCCACACATTGTGCCGGCTGATGATCTCCATCAGCGACAACACTGCCACCAATATACTCATCAACCGCGCATCCATTGAGGGCGCAGCGGAAGGCTTTGCAGCCATGGGCCTGAAAAAAACAAAGCTGATGCGGCTTTTGTTTGATGCACAGGCCGCCAGCGCCGGAAAACAGAACGTGATCTGTCTGCGTGAAATGGGTATGCTGCTGGAGCAGCTCTACCATCAAGATTTTGTATCCCCCGCAGTTTCGCAGAACGCGCTGGATATGCTTTTGCTTCAGCAGGTGGATCACAAACTCAACGGCCGAATCTGCGGCGCGGTTCCCATTGCGCACAAAACCGGCGAAGATGACGGCCTGAGCAATGATGTGGGCATTGTGTACGCAAAACAGCCCTTTGTGATCTGTTTTGCCGGGCATGAAACCGATGTGTACGCCTGGGAGGACCTGATGCGTCAGGGCGCCTTTGCGCTGTACAAAGCACAGGAAACCGGCCGATAAACTTTTTCAAAAAACTTTCGTTTTTTTCAAAAAACGTGTTTCACTCCTCTATGGGTCGTGTATACCATATATGCAAGCTGAAACACAGCCTGCCCAAGAAAAGGAAATCAAAACGCACTATATAAATTTGAGGAGGAAATCAATTATGAAGTTTGTATGTAAGGTTTGCGGTTATGTTCATGAAGGTCCCGAGGCTCCCGAGTCCTGCCCCGTCTGCAAGGCTCCCCAGTCCAAGTTCGATGTCATGGCTGCCGATAAGGTTTGGGCTGCCGAGCACATTGTTGGCGTAGCCAAGGACGCTCCCGAAGAAATCAAGCAGGGTCTGCGCGAGAACTTCATGGGCGAATGCACCGAGGTCGGCATGTACCTGGCCATGGCCCGCGTCGCTCACCGTGAGGGCTACCCCGAGATCGGCCTGTACTGGGAAAAGGCTGCCTACGAAGAAGCCGGCCATGCCGCCATGTTTGCCGAGCTGCTGGGCGAAGTGGTGACCGACTCCACCAAGAAGAACCTCGAAATGCGCGTGGATGCCGAGAACGGCGCTACCCAGGGCAAGTTCGACCTGGCTCTGATGGCCAAGAAACTGAATCTGGACGCTATCCATGACACCGTGCATGAAATGGCCCGCGACGAGGCCCGCCATGGCAAGGCTTTCGAAGGCCTGCTGAACCGCTACTTCGGTAAGTAAGAAATCCTTATAAATCAAGGGTTTTCAAGGGGATCACTCTGAAAAGGGTGGTCCCTTTTTGCAAATAGATAAAGGACAGTTCCAAACAGGACTGTCCTTTATCTATTCAGAGGCTTTACGATTCTGCCGCAGCTTCGGCCATCGCCTGCACGTTTTCCCACGGCACATCCGGCAGAATGGATTCGTGGCTGGGAGACACCACAAAATTGGGACCGAAAAGCTCGCGCAGCCGGTAAACCTCCTCTTTCACCTGCCGGGGCGTGGCATTGGGAAGCAGACGCTGGGTGTCTACACCGCCCACAAAAACCACCTTGCCGTTAAACTCGCGGGCAAGGGTTTCGGCGTCCATATGGGCCGCCTGCGCCTGAATGGGATGCAGCGCATCAACACCGGCATCAATCAGGCGGGGAATCACCCGATGGATAGAGCCGCAGGAATGCAAGAGCACTTTCATGCCATGACGGTGCGCCTGCTCCGTAAATTTGACAAAAGCAGGCATCACAAAACGGTCGAACATCTCCGGCGAAATCAGCGTATCCAGCTGGCTTCCAAAATCGTTGCCAAAAAAGAACATATCAATTTTGTGTGCAGCCTGAGCAAACAGCTTTTCGTTGATGCGCAGATAAAAATCCACCACATGTTCCGTTACTGCTTCCACCACATCCGGATCGGTATACATTTTCACAAAATAGTTTTCCATGCCAAAGAAATCGCATACATTATGGAAAAAGCACGACCATGAACCGGACAATACCGCCTGACCGGCAGCTGCCGCGCGGTCTATTTCCGCAAGTGTTGAAGAAAAGTCAATGTACTTTTCCTCCGGCCACGCAAAAGCGTCTACCTCAGCCACGTTTTCACAGTTGGCAAACACACCATCCTGATTGTGTGATATGCGTTTTTGTCCGTTCAGAACATCAAACATGGGTTTGTTTTCCGGGTGCCTGTATAAGCCAAAGCTTTCCGGTTGAATCCATCGGCAGCAGCTGCCCAACCTAAGACCCAGTTCAAAATCATCCTTCACATGAAACATGCGAAACAAATGGTCAGTGCTGGCAGGATTGGGGCATCCGTGCCAGAAGCCACAATGATCGCTATGATGATTAAGAATAGCCTGCAAACGTTCCCGGCCAGTCATATCATGATCCTCCGTGTACAATTGTCTGTCTTTTGATTCGAATTATAAAGGGCAGAGGATACGGTTGTCAAGCAGTCATCAGAGAACAGCATCAAATAAAGATTTTCAAAAAATGTGTTTCACATCTCCGCGCGCTGTGTATACCATATATGCAAGCTGAAACACAGCCTGCCCAACGCAAGAAGATCAAAAAGCAGGATATAGATAATTGAAGGAGGAAACAATCATGAAGTTTGTATGTAAGGTTTGCGGTTATGTTCACGAAGGTTCCGAGGCTCCCGAGCGCTGCCCTGTCTGCAAGGCTCCCCAGACCAAGTTTGATGAAATGGCTGCCGATAAGGTTTGGGCTGCCGAGCACATTGTTGGCATAGCCAAGGACGCTCCCGAAGAAATCAAGCAGGGTCTGCGCGAGAACTTCATGGGCGAATGCACCGAGGTCGGCATGTACCTGGCCATGGCCCGCGTCGCTCACCGTGAAGGCTACCCCGAGATCGGCCTGTACTGGGAAAAGGCTGCCTACGAAGAAGCCGGCCATGCCGCCATGTTTGCCGAGCTGCTGGGCGAAGTAGTGACCGACTCCACCAAGAAGAACCTCGAAATGCGCGTGGACGCCGAGAACGGCGCTACCCAGGGCAAGTTCGACCTGGCTCTGATGGCCAAGAAACTGAACCTGGACGCTATCCATGACACCGTGCATGAAATGGCCCGCGACGAGGCCCGCCACGGCAAGGCTTTCGAAGGCCTGCTGAAGCGCTACTTCGGCTGATACCCCCTTCTGCGGCACAGCGGCGGGCTGCATAGAGGAGCAGCTGCTGCGCCACAATGAAGGAGAGACCATTTAAGGAGGATACGCTGATGACCAAATATGAATGTCCCTGCTCTTACATCTACGATCCCGCACTTGGCGACCCCGACGGCGGCATCGCCCCCGGCACCGCCTGGGAAGATATTCCCGAAGATTGGGTTTGCCCGGTCTGCGGCCTTGGCAAGGATGCTTTCACTCCGGTTTGATCAATATAATTTGGCGCACCGCTTAAACAAGCGGTGCGTTTTTTTGGAAAACTTTGGTTTTCATTCTGCAACTTTTTGGAAGGGTGTTGTCATTTTGCCAAAACTGTGTTAAGATATCAAACGCTTTGAAAAAAGCATTTGACAATTTTGATTGCCGGTTTGCATTTGATATCATCCGGCAGAGAAAAGGAAAGGGATATCCCATGAAGAAAATTATTTGCAAAGTTGAATACGATACTGAAGCTTCTGAGCTGATCTCCAAGCGCACCGTGGGCGAGTTCGGCGATCCCGCTGGCTACGAAGAGAGCCTGTACAAGACCGAAGGCGGCAAGTTCTTCCTGTACACCTTCGGCGGTCCCGAATCCAAGTACGCCGAAGAAGCCATCAAGCGCATGTCCGCTGCCAACGCCGACAAGTGGCTGGCCGAAGAAAAATAATTTTGAAAAGCTGTCTGTTCTGCTGCGGAACGGGCAGCTTTTTTTGATTTTCTTTTGAAAAAAGATATGGTATAATACATTTGATAACACCGAAGGAGTATGATGAAAATGAATGTTCTGCGCCGTTTGTTTTTGATTCTGTGCGCGATGATCATGCTTTTGCCCAACGCAGTCATGGCTGCCAGTGAACTGGACCCGCTCTTTGATGAAGCCCTTGCCAATCTTCGCACCCCCGCGCAGATTGGCGAAGCCAACGGAACCTACGCTCTGCACACCGGCGACAGCGCTTATGCGCCCTGCGTGAATCCTGGTATCATCCCCTATGATGAACAGGCGGAATATGCCTATCCGGAGATGAGCGGCACTTTCTCCTCCTCGGATGAAAGCATCGTGACCATTTCGGAAAACGGCGTGATGACCGGCGTCGCTCCCGGTGAAGCGACGGTTACCTGCAAACTGGCAGACGGCACGCATACCTACACCGTAACCGTAGGCGATGACCAGCTGCCCGAAACCATTAAAAACTACGTGTATGTGCTCAACCGAGAGTTCTACTCCGTGAAGCGTGCCAGGCTGCCCAAGTACAACCAGTATGCCAAGTGGTACTACGGCCGTAAGAAGGAAGTTGGCTGGTGCGCCGTGTTCACCATCTACTGTGCCAACGCCAGCGGCAATCAGCCCCTGGGCGAAAAAGAAGTAGATACCGCCAACCCCAATATGGTGCAGTTCTTCCGTGAGGGACAGGTTGGCAACCAGTACGACGGCTTCTGGTCGCTGGAGCGCTTTGTGGATGTGCCCAAGCCCGGATACACCGTTATCTATGCCGACATGAGCAATGCCTACCGCACCGTGCACATCGGTTCGGTCACTGATGTAAAGGATATGGGTGACGGCGTGTATGCCGTGACCACGGTGGAAGGCAACATGTCCAACACCGTCAAGAGCTACTGCTTCCTGTATGACAGCAAAAAGGCAAACAACTTAATCGGCGTGGATGATCGCAACAAATTGCAGTATAATATGAGTGAGCTGCCCGAAGAAATGCAGACTGATCCGCTGGTGCAGTACACCCTGCACACCGATCACTGGTCTGTATTCGGTTTCGGTCAGACATGGAAATAAACGGTTTCGCGTACCCCAAAACGGGGTATTCTATAAACAAACCTAAATAACGGAGGGAAAATTATGAAGGAACTGAAAGGCACCAAGACGGAAGCGAATCTGATGACTGCGTTCGCCGGCGAAAGCCAGGCCCGCAACAAGTACACCTACTATGCCTCCAAAGCCAAGAAGGAAGGCTACGTGCAGATCGCCAATCTGTTTGAGGAAACTGCCAACAACGAAAAGGAACACGCAAAGATCTGGTTTAAGCTTCTGCACGGCGGCGAAGTACCCACCACTGCTGAGAACCTGCTGGACGCTGCTGAGGGCGAGAACTACGAGTGGACCGATATGTACGCCAACATGGCCGTAGAAGCCCGCGAGGAAGGCTTTACCGAAATCGCCATTCTGTTTGAAAAGGTTGCCGCCATCGAAAAGACCCACGAAGAGCGCTACCGCAAGCTGCTGGCCAATGTGGAAGGCGGTCTGGTGTTCAGCCGCGACGGCGACATGATCTGGGAATGCTCCAACTGCGGCCACATTGTGATCGGCAAGAAGGCCCCTGAACTGTGCCCCGTGTGCAAGCATCCCAAGGCATACTTCCAGATCAAGGCCAACAATTACTAATCAACAGCGCAAAATCAAGCGTTTGCAACCGCTCCGCCTGCCCGGCGGGGCGGTTTTTGGCATTTTGTCCATTGACGAAACTACGCGATGCTGTTACCATATACGGCTGTATGAAATTTCACGAAACGGGGTTGATTTTGCAGTGGAGCAGCAAGAGCGTTCCAGAATGCTGGGTACCATGTCCATGGGAAAACTGGTTGTCAAAATCTCTGTGCCGATCATGATCAGCATGCTGGTACAGGCGCTTTATAATGTGGTTGACGGTATTTTTGTAGCCCGCTACAGCGCGGATGCCTTGACCGCCGTATCGCTGGCCTTTCCGATTCAGATGCTGATGATCGCCGCTTCCACCGGTCTGGGCGTGGGTATCAACAGCCTGATCAGCCGCCGACTCGGCGCACGCCGTGCAGAGGAAGCGCGTGATGCAGCCAAAAACGGCATTTTTATGCAGCTGTGCGCCTATCTGCTGTTTTTGCTGTTTGGCCTGCTCGGTGCAGGACCTGTTTTCCGTCTGCTGACGCCTGAAGCATAGCTGCAGGCACTTGGCAGCGAATACTTGAGCATTGTGTGCATATTCAGCTTTGGTCTGTTTATGTCCATCACCTTTGAACGCATCATGCAGTCCACCGGCAACACGGTGCTTTCGATGGCCACTCAGCTGACAGGCGCGGTGATCAACATCATCCTTGACCCGATCATGATCTTCGGTCTGCTTGGTTTTCCGGCCATGGGCATTGCAGGCGCTGCCGTTGCCACGGTCGTTGGTCAGATTTCTGGCATGATGCTCGGCCTGTTCCTGAACCAGAAGTTCAACCGGGAGCTGCGTATTTCACTGAAGGGTTTCCGGCCCAGCGGAAAGATTATGAAACGAATCTTTGCCGTTGGCTTCCCCAGCATTATCATGCAGTCTGTCTCCTCTGCAATGAACGTGACCATGAACCTGATCCTGATGACCTATGGCGCCACTGCCGTAAGCGTATTGGGCGTATATATGAAGCTGCAATCCTTCATCTTTATGCCTGTGCTGGGTCTGAGCAACGGTTTGGTGGCCATTATCGGCTACAACTACGGCGCAAAGCTGCGCGCCCGTATCTATGCTGCTATCAAAGTGGCGCTCTGCTTCTCGCTGGCCATTATGGCCACGGGCATGCTTGCCTTCCTGCTGATTCCCGGCACGCTGCTGAGCCTGTTTGAAGCCAATGGCGCAAGCGAACTGACTGTATTGGGTACCAAAGCCCTGCGCACCATTTGCTTCAGTTTCCCGATGGCCGCCATCGGCATCATCCTGAGCACCGTGTTCCAGGCTGTTGGCCGCGGTTTTTACAGCCTGAGCATGAGCGTATCCCGCCAGCTGGTGGTGCTGCTGCCTGCTGCGTGGATCCTGAGCCGTCTGGGCGGACTGAACGCCATCTGGTGGGCTTTTGCCATTGCTGAAATGTTCTGTCTGGCGCTGAGCCTTGTGCTGTATGTCAAAGCTGATCGCGAACTTTTCAAGCCTTTGGGTGAAGCTTCCGCCAACAAATAAACAGATACATAAAAGCACCGTTTCCGGAAACCAAACCGGAAACGGTGCTTTTGCTTGTTGGCCTATGCATTCCGGGCAGTCTAATGCCCCTCATCGCGCTTCTTTACTTGAGCGCCAGCAGTTCTTCCCTGCGGTTCTGCATATGCGTCAGGAACTTCTCCTGTCCCTTCTCGTAGTTGCGGTAGTTCCAAAGTTCCTTGTATTCCTCAGCAACCTTGTCGATCAGCGCGACCAGTTCATCCACCTTGTCCAGCGAATCCTGCGGATGCAGTTTTACCTTGCACAGCTCGCTGCCCAGCTCGATGGCCCATGCCGTCCAGCGGACTTCGCGCTTCATCCGCTCGTCAAAGTCCACCTTTTCGATATCTGCCATCACGCGGCGCACATAATCGGTCACGTTGTCAAAGTAGAAGTCATCGCCGCTGTCTTTGATGTCAAACAGGTGGGCGTAGCGGGTTTCGCTGATAGGCAGGAACAGGTGCTTGGCGCTCATGGTGCATACGTGAATGCGCTCCGGCTCCAGCAGGTAGTAGTTGGCCATGCGGTACATGAGGCGGGAGACCTTCGCGCCGCCGAACACTTCTTCATCCACAAAGGTTTCAGCATTGCGGATGAAATCCGCCTTGAAGCTCTCGCCGTCCTGCCTGGCGCCGGTGTTCCATCCGTACTGACCGTTCAGCGCGCAGGGCACCATGCTCCATACGCCAAACTGCGGATGGCCGCCATCGCCCCAGTCGGTCAGCAGCAGGCCTTCCGCGCCGTATTCCACCGCCAGCTCGCCGCAGGTGCGGATGTTGAAGGTGGTCACGTCCATGCGGCTGGTCAGGCTGCCGTGGGTGTTGCAGGAGGGGCACACGTAGTAGCGCACGCCCGCGTCGCGGTACGCGATACAGTGGTCGGTCATGCGCTGGGACTGGATCAGCTCATAGCCCCATTCCAGCGCTACGGCGTCCTTGGGCACCATGTGATAGCTCTGGGGGTAGTTGTAGATCATATCCGCCCAGAACATAACGGTTTTGCCGTATTTTTCGGTGATATGGTCGTTCAGCTTGTTCAGCCACTCCATGAACACCACATCTTTACCCTTCTGTTTGCAGTATTCTTCGATCTGGTAACGGCCAAGGCCATAGGCCTCATCCAGACCGATGTTTACATACTGGGAGCTGAAATGCGGAAGCAAAGATTCGTACAGGTTGCATACGAACTCAAAGCTCTCAGGCAGCAGTGGATTGAGGGTGGACGGTACCTGATCCTCCGTTTCAAACAGACCCAGATGATGGAAGTCCGGCTTGCGCAGCCACGTATACATGTGGCCGAAGGAGTTCTGGTTGGGCACCAGATCGATGAAACGTTCGCGGCAGTAGGCATCCAGCTCGCGGATATCTTCAGGGGTGAGGCAATCAAAATCGGCCGTTTCCTTGGGATAAGCCGCGTACTTGAAGCAATCGCCCTCCATATACAGCTGGAACTCATTATACTTGAGCGCTGCAAGGAAATCGATCATGGTTTTGATGGTTTCCACCTTGGGCATGCGGCCGCGGCTGATATCCAGCATGTAACCGCGGCGGGCGATCTCAGGCTTGTCCTGAATCTCGCACAGGGCAAGCTGGCCCTTCTGGCGGCGGATCATCTGATGCAGCGAGGTAGCAGCGCGGAAGAAACCCTCATCGCAGGCGGTTTCAATGGTGACACCCTCCGCCGCAATGGTCAGCTTGTATTCTTCCTTTTCCATCAACGGGGCAGAAACAACCGTTACATCCTCATTGCCCGCTTTGACGGCCTTGCAGAAATCCACCAGATTCAAATTCTGGTAGCAGCCCTTTACCTGATAAACACCTTCATGACAAACAGCCTGCCGGGGACTGGGAAACAAAAGCATATATGGAACCTCCCTTATTGATATGCAACGATCACCTGTGGATTCAGTATATCATGAAATGCCAGGGAAAAATAGTCCCATTCATCAAAAAGCCTGTTTGCTGCAGCAGGTGTTTGAAGAATCAGGGGATGGTTTCCCCAGTGGAAAGCGTATAAAGAAGCCCATCCCAGTTTTCATTCTGCGCAAGATGCTGACAAACCGCTTCCCTGCTCTCACGCTGGTGCGGAAGATCCTTTGCGCATTGAAACGCCTTTTCCACATCACCGGATTTGGCGCAAATGTAGCACAGCGCTGCGCGGGCGGTATGCTGGACCTTGACGTTCGCGGGCATATGCAGCACCCGTTCGCAAAGCTCCTTTGCCCTTGCAAGCTGCGCGGCTTCGCCTGCCAAAGCCAGCGCCATCGCCAGATCCGTCAGAATCCCCGCATCGTTCGGCCAGATGCGCAGCGCCTGTTCATATACCGTGACTGCACCTGACCAGTCCTTTTGACTCAGGCGCTGCCTTGCTGTGGTATAAACCTCGCCGATCTGGTGCGCTTCCCTGAGTTCTTCCATGCCCAGCAGTTCATCCACCGTAATCTGAAACATATTGGCCAGCGCAGGCAGCAGCATAATATCCGGATAGGTTTCCGCGCGTTCCCATTTGCTCACCGTCTGCGGCGCAACGCCCAGCGCATTCGCCACATCCTCCTGCGTCATTTCCAGTCTTCTGCGGTGCTCGCGCAGCTTGGCTGATAAAACAAACATCCCTGTTTCCCCCTTTCGTGATTTCATGATAGCGGGAAACAGGGATGTTTGCAAGAACGCATTCGGCGACTTATGTACGCTTCTTCAGCGGAATCACCATCGCGCTCCAAAGCACAGGAACGGCGTAATACACACCCAGCAGATAGCGCATGATGGCCACCGGCCCCAGCAGGCAGGTAAACCATACCGCGATCAGGAACCCAAGTGCAGCCATCAGCCCACGCTTGCGCTGGAAGCAGGCGCAGGAAAAACCCGCCACGGCAAGCCAAATATAAACTGCAGGATGACAGAGCAATCTGGTTCCGGGAATGCCAGCAAAAACCAGTTTTTGCTCATATGCCTCATAGGCGGCACGAAGGGACGGCAGATAGCTGGTTTCCTCAATGGGGAACCAGTCCGGCTGCTGAATGCCAAAGTCAAAGGATTGCAGCATGTCGGAGTTCGGCAGCAGATACGGCAAATTCTGAGCAAGGAATGCTTCCACATAGGTATCGAAATGGCGCACGCCCATTTTGGCCCACAGTTTGATCAGCGCAGGAATGTTTTCATCCAGCAGATCGTAATCCACACTCCATTTAAGCGGATCAGCGATCCATTCGTTGTAGAGCGCAGGAATATCTTCCTCGCCGAACAGCGTATCCAGTACGCCGTCTTCATCCAGTTCACGGGCGGATGGATCTTCCCGCAGCGTGCGGGCGATCTGCTGCAGCGGGATGGACAGGATTTCCACCTTGCTTCCTTCGGCTGCATACAGCACAGCCATCAGCCCGGCATTGACCGCTACATACAGCGCCATGCAGCCTGCCAGCAATGCTGTCAGCCGGATGCGCATACCTTTGCCCCACCACACCGCAAACGGCAGAAGAAGCGCAAGCGCGTAAATGCCGTTGTTGCGGAAAAGCATCATCAGCACAGCCGTCAGCACAAAACCAATCATGCGGAGCGGCTTCATGCCGAACAACCACAGATCCGCCAGCTGCAGACAGAACACCAGCACCAGCGCACCAAACAGCACGTCCTTCTGCGCATAGAAGCTCCACGGCGCATAGAAGGGATTGAGCGCAAACATTCCCAGCACAATCAGCCTTGCCCAGACCGGCACGCCGCGCCGCTTCATCCAGCTGACGCCATAGGCCAGGCAGCCCGCAGTGAGCGCCAGCTGCACGCCGCAGTACATGGCAAGACCGTAAGTAGCATAGCCTTCGGGATGGAGATCCAGCCCCAGCGTCATCAGGCTGCCCAGCAGCAGGGTATGCAGCAGCGGGTGATGTGCAGAGTGATCGTCATTGTAGTAGGCGTAGAACTGCGTGATGGAATCGGGCGAAAAGGTACCCGGCCAAAATGCCAGCCATACCGGCAGCCAGCAAAGGATCAACAGTACAAAGGCGAAAACAAAACTGCCTGTGATACGGCCAAACAGTCCTTCCTGCTTTACCTGATGCGTTTCTGCACCGTTTGCCAGCATCAGAAGGGCCACCATCCCTGCACCAAACGCCAGCAGCCAGAGCACAAACAGCAGCACATACTGCCAAAACGGCCCCTGCAATACGCCGTGTGCCTGCATGCTGCGGCCCAGTACAGTCATCAGCGCAAAAAACGCCGCAGGAATCAGCGCGCAGGTCATCAGCCGCTTATTTTGAAGCTGCTGCTTCCATTGTTTCATCATCTGTGACTCCCCCATACGAAAGAGGCGACCAGCCGGGGGAAACACCCGGCTGATCGTCTTTGCTTATTCAGCTGAATCAGAACACCATCTTGCTCTGGATGTAAGCGGGCAGATCAGCGATCTTCACGCGCTCCTGAGTCATGGTGTCGCGGTCACGCACGGTGACGGACTGGGTCTCTTCGGTCTCGAAGTCCACACAGATGCAGAACGGCGTGCCGATCTCGTCCTGACGGCGGTAACGCTTGCCGATGGAGCCGGTTTCGTCGTAATCCACCATGAAGTGCTTGCTGAGTTCTTCGTAGATCTCGGTGGCCAGACCGCCCAGCTTGTTCTTCTGCAGGGGCAGCACAGCGCACTTGTAGGGAGCCAGCGCAGGGTGGAAGTGCAGCACGTTGCGCACATCGCCGCCCTCCAGCTCTTCCTCTTCGTAGGCGTTGCACAGGAAGGCCAGCACCATACGGTCCACGCCCAGAGAGGGCTCGATGCAGTAGGGCACGAACTTTTCGTTGGTCATGGGATCCATGTACTCCATGCCCTTGCCGGAATGGTTCTGATGCTGGGTCAGGTCGTAGTCGGTACGGTCGGCAATGCCCCACAGTTCGCCCCAGCCGAAGGGGAACAGGAACTCGAAGTCGGTCGTGGCCTTGGAATAGAAGGCCAGCTTCTCGGGCTCGTGGTCACGCAGACGCAGGCTCTCTTCCTTGATGCCCAGGCTCAGCAGCCATTCCTTACAGAAGGAACGCCAGTAGTTGAACCACTCCAGATCCTCGCCGGGCTTGCAGAAGAACTCCAGCTCCATCTGTTCGAACTCGCGAACGCGGAAAATGAAGTTGCCGGGGGTGATCTCATTTCGGAAGCTCTTGCCGATCTGGGCGATACCAGCGGGCAGCTTCTTGCGGGTGGCGCGCATCACGTTCTGGAAGTTAACAAAGATACCCTGAGCGGTTTCGGGACGCAGATAGATCTCGTTGGTGGAGTTCTCGGTCACGCCTGCGTGGGTCTTGAACATCAGGTTGAACTGACGGATGCCGGTGAAATCCTTCTTGCCGCAAACGGGGCAAACGATGTCATGCTCGTTGATATAGGCTTCCAGCTCAGCGTTGGTCCAGCCGTCGCCGGTCTCGGCGCCTTCGGTGAAATCCTCGATGAGCTTGTCGGCGCGGAAGCGGGCCTTACAGGCCTTGCAGTCCATGAGCGGATCGTTGAAGCCGCCCACGTGGCCGGAAGCAACCCATACTTCACGGTTCATCAGGATGGCGGCATCCAGGCCCACATTGTACTTGCACTCCTGAACAAACTTCTGCCACCAGGCCTTCTTCACGTTATTCTTGAATTCTACGCCCAGGGGGCCGTAGTCCCAGCTGTTTGCCAGACCGCCGTAGATCTCGCTGCCGGGATAGATAAAGCCGCGGCCCTTGCACAGAGCAACCAGCTTGTCCATAGTCAAAGCTGCCATAAAACATTTCTCCCCTCGTAAATGGTAAAACCATTCCTAATAATAGTCTTGAAGTGGCTATTTGTCAAGCTTTGCGGTGCTTTTGTGCAGCAGGCACGGAAAACAAAAAACGGAAGTCTGCCGCAATGCAGGCAAACTTCCGACGGAATGCTCGTCAGGCGTTATTATTATTGTTGTTGTTAT
>JAFYQB010000153.1 GCA_017547285.1 Clostridia bacterium | reverse complement strand
CCTTGCGCAGCAAGGCTTTCCTTACACCGTTTGCCGCCCGGCGAGCCGTCAGGCGAGTAGGCAAACGGTGCATTCTTCGGCGGAAAAGATCGCCGAAGACGAGTTTTTTCGACGGACTGAAAAACCTGCTGCAGAGCATTCTGCAGCAGGTTTTTTGTGCTGATTATTTTTCCAGCATCCAGGGAATAAACTTCTTGATTTCTTCATCCCAGAAGCCCCACTCGTGTACAGCGTCAGGCTTTTCGTAATGGGTCACATCCCAGCCGCATTCCTTGAGGGCGGGAATAAACTTCTGGTGCTGATGATACAGGAAATCCGCCGTACCGCAGGACACATACAGCTTCGGCGCTTTTTCCGGCTTGTTCTTCATCAGATGGAACAGGTCGTGTTCGCTGCCCGGCATTTCTTCCACCGGTCCAAAAATGCGCTTGTACTCTGTCAAACGAGTCTTGGGACGGTTGGTAAAGTCGCAAATATCGGTCGCACCGGAAAAACTGGCCGCTGCGCCAAAGCGTTCGGGATAGGTCAGCGCCAGCTTCATCGCGCCATAACCGCCCATGGACAGACCCGTAACGAAGGTATCTTCCGGCTTGTCGGACAGGTGGAAGAAGCGGTGCATGGCGCGGGGCAGTTCATCGCTCACGTAATCCCAGTAGCGTTCACCCTGCACTTCATTGGCATAGAAGCTGTGGTTGACAGCAGGCATGATGACGGCCAAATTGTGCTGGGCGGCGTAACGCTCCACCGAAGTGCGGCGCATCCAGATGGAGTGATCATCGCTGTAACCGTGCAGCAGATACAGCACCTTGGGCAGTTCGCCAGACTTGGCGGCAGTGATGCCGATGCCATGACTGGGTTCCGGCATGATGACATTGACGGTGGAAGCTACGTTCAATGTTTCAGAGTAAAACTGTACTTGCAGAAAAGCCATGGTTTGCACCTCCAATAATCACAGTACAGCAGCGCCGGAACCTGCGGATTCCGGCGCTGCGCGTATATAATTACTTCTTCAGCGCCTTCTTGGCAGCCATCACAGCCAGAATACGCTCCATTTCGTTGTAGACGATCATGTAGCCCTCGTCCACGCCCATGCCGGGCTTGGCCAGGATCTGCACAGGCTGGGTCGCCATGGCGCAGCTTACGCACACCTGAGCGGAACGGTCGGTTTCGTTGCAGGTGCCGCCCTGATAAGCGCCGATGCCCTTTTCCTTGCAGTAGAGAACAGCCTCGATGGTGTTGTTCACGCCGCCCAGGTCGGGGGTCTTGATCTGCACCATGTGGCCTGCCTTGGCGTCAGCAAAGAGCTTGATGTCTTCCAGCGTATTGCACCATTCGTCGGCTACCAGTTCCACATCGCAGCCGCGGTCATCCAGTTCCTTGGTCAGACCGGCCAGCGCTTCGATCTGGGCTTCACGGGTGCTGTCGCAGTCCATGGGGCCTTCGATACGCAGCAGGAAGGGCTTGGCGATGCGGCCCAGCTCCTCGATGTAATCCGCCATGGCGGCATAGTTGTAATTGCCGAAAACCGCGCCGATGGTGCCGTAGCAGTCGATGTGCAGAACGGGCATATAGTCCTCGCTGGAGCGGTACTGCAGAATGCGGTCGCGCAGCCAGGCCACGTACTCTGCCAGCTTTTCGCCCTTTTCGCCCAGCTTGTCCTTCACGTTGTTGATCAGCGCATGAGGCAGCACCTGAGCGCCCTTGATGATCATCTTGTCGGCATTGTCATAGCGGGCGTCGCCAGACTGGGTGAAGATCGGAATGGGCTTCTCGGAAACGGTGCAGCCGTATTCATCAGCCACAACTTCGCACATCAGACGGCCGGTGGCCTTGGCAACAGCATCCAGCAGAGCCTGGGAGACGCCGTAGCGGATGGCGGTGTGCAGACGCTTGCCATCGATCTGGATGGCTTCCATATCGGCAGCCAGCTGACGGAAGTTATCGGCTTCCTTACCCACCAGTTCAGGCTTGATGTACTGGTCGATCAGGGGAATGAACTTTTCCGCCATGAACAGGGGATCGCGTCCGCCCGCGCCGCTGTACTGCACAGCCGCGCAGTCGCCCCAGGCGATCTGGCCGTCTTCCAGAATCAGCATAACGGAGATGGATTCGCCAGCCTGACGAACAGAGCTGAAGCCCTCCGTTACAGGAGAACCCACGTAGAACACACCGTCATGACCCGCGCCCTGCTTTATGGCGCGCTGGTCGTCAAAATAGAAGCCGGTACGGCCCTTGGAACATACTACGTCAATAATTTTCATCTTTCATTCCTCCGGATCATTCGTTTGTTCGCCATTCTATAGGAGGGGACGGAGGAACGCAATCCTCCGTTTCTTCTTCCGCTTAGCGGGGACGGCCTACCAGATAACCCTTGCCGATGGCATATACATCGTCGATGACCATCTGGAAGGAGGCCTTGCGTTTTTCAAAATTGGCGCGTTCTTCGATCTTGGCAATGTGGAAGTCCTTCAGATCCTTGTCGAAGGGCAGGTTACCAAAGTTCAGAATGCGCACCGCGCCGTTGTTGTCGCGGGCAGGCAGCATCAGGCCGGCATTGAAGCGGCAGGGGGCGAAAGGCACGTCCAGCGCGCCGGATTCCACGCCGCGGCACACGCCGATAGCGATATCGCCGTTACCCAGCTCGAAGCACTTGTCCACGATGGCGCGGGTCTCGAGGCGGATGATCTCCTTTTCCTCTTCCAGCTCCTTGCCCTGATAGGTCTGGTCGCGGAGCATGTTGACCACCTGCTTGGTACAGCGCAGGCCCTCGGCATTGGCTTCCATGGTGGGAATGCCCACAGCTTCGTGCGGGGTCTTGACGATGACCTTGGTGGCCTTGGAAAGCGCGGCGATCATGCTGCCCATGGAAATGACGCCGAAAGCCTTGGCTTCATCGGCGGGGAAGCCGCCCATCCACTGGTGGAGAACCGTGGTCACTTCCACATCGTTGTAGCCGTATTTGTGCAGATATTCATCGGTCAGTTCTTCCAGCGTCTGGATGGCGGCGATATCCTGCACCAGGTTGCCGCACTGGCCGTAACCAACGGTGATATTCTTGACGCCCTGTTCGGCGGCCAGCAACGCCTCGATCACGGCGGCAGCGTGGGAAATGCAGGGCGGCACCAGCGTGCCGGTCAGCGGGCCGTAGGGCTCGCGGTTGATGGATACGCCCATTTCTTCATAGAGGCCGGTCAGACGGTCCACGTACTGCCAGTCGCGGATGGTGCGTTCCATGGGGATGTTCTTGCAATAGGGCAGATTGTAGGAAATGCCGCCGCCCTCATAGCTGGTAAAGCCGCCCGCATACGCGATTTCGGCCAGCAGTCGTGCATCGGGCGTTCCGTGACGAACCTGAACAGGTACGTTCACGCTCTCGATCACCTGACGGCACTTCATCACGCCGTGGTTGACGGCAGGGAAGCCGTTCAGCATGGCACGGTCCAGACGCAGGGACTCGTTGATGCCGTTATCAGCTTCCTTGTAGCGGTTCTGACGGGTGTAGCTGTCGATGGTGGTGGGCAGCAGATCAGCCTCGCCCTTGTCCTGCAAATGCTGCAGGAGCTCGATGTGGCGTTCCACCACAGGCACGCCTGCGCGGGGCTGCACCAGCGTGGTCTTGCTCTTTTTGGCCTTGAGCAGTTTCTGGCCGAAGATGCGGTTTTCAGGCATGGCCTTATGGTAGGCCACAGCTTCTTCGAGGTTGACATCCTTGCCGGTAGGCCACTGGGTAAGCACTTCAGCTCTCAGTGCGTGAAACTCGGAATCAGGAATTCTTTTGTTCTGAATATCCATCGTGTTCAAGCTCCTTTTTCATGATGCGCAGCGCAGTTTGCGGATAGGTTTCGGAAAGGAGGCCCATGGCCGCCAGAATATATTTTCGGTCCACACGAACTTCCGCCTTGAGCGGACGGAGAGACATGGGAGCATTCAGGGATGCAAGCGCATGGGAGGCGATTTCGCCGGTACGGGCGGTGCGGATCAGACTGCCGCCGGTGACGATGATTTGCTTCACCCTGCGCAGATCCTTGCCGGACTGCACATAGGTAAGCCCCATCAGCGTATAGGTTTCCTCCATGGTTCCGGCATGACGGGTAACCGCTGTTTCGATGGCCATGGAGGCCAGCGCAAAGTCCAGCTTTTCCAGATCGGAACCGGGTTCGGGGATCATGTCCTTGTGTTCATCCAGCATGGCCAGCAGTTCGCTGACCCGTTCCTGGGAAAGGCCGCTCAGTTCGCAGATGCGCTTGAGACCCGCCGCTTCCACAATACCGCGCACGGAGTAGCGCATGCCGATATCGCCCTCAACGGTTCGCTTGTCATACGGCTCAGGCAGGCCCTTGTAGACCGTGGCCTGATCCTGCGGCATACCGTCTGCCATGGAATAGATATCGGTGGTCGCGCCGCCAACATCCACAGCGATCAGGTCGCCGATGCCGGCTTCATCTTCGCAGCCCTGAGCCAGCAGGCGCATGGCCTTCATCACAGCGGAAGGCGTGGGCATCAGAATGCCGGAAAGCAGTTCCGCCGCTTTGGATAATCCCTTGGCCTGAATGATTTTGTTCAGGAAGATCTCGCGGATTTTCAGTCTTGCGGGTTCGGTGTTGAGCACGCCAAACTTCGGCATTACGTTTTCAACCAAGTGGACCTCATGACCGCTCAGGATGCGTTCGCACTCCCTTGCAGCCGTGCGGTTACCCGCAATGATCACCGGAAAATCAAATGGGATGGAGGCAAGCATTTTGGCATTGTGCAGGATACACTCGGTATTGCCGCCGTCCGTGCCGCCCACCAGCAGAAAGATATCCGGATTGATCTGCTGAATCTCCAACAGATCATCCTCCGTAAGCTGGAAAGAAAACACTTTCAGCACCTTTGCTCCCGCGCCAAGGCTGGCCTGACGCGCTGCCTCGGCGGTCAGCTCCGGCACAAGGCCGCTGGTAATCATCCGCAGGCCGCCGGCCGCAGAAGAACAGGCGTAACGCGCTTCGTATGCCAGCGGACCTGTCTGCGCATGCAGCTTTTCCAGCGCGTTAGCCAGCCCATCGCCCACATCCGTTTCGATGGTGGTATAGCTGTCCGCCGTACCAAGCAGCTGTTCAGCTTCCACATCCACGGCGGTTACTTTGGTATAGGTGCTGCCGAAGTCAATCAGCAGAACGGGCTTCATGCTTCTTCCTCCATGTGCAGAAGTTCGCGCAGAGCCTCAATGGTGGTTTCAGGCGGCGTTCCGGGAGGGAAGGCGCGGTCGAAGCCCATGTCCTTGAAGCGCTTTTCAACATCTTCAAACTTCTGCTTGCCGATCACGATGTTGCCGCCAACCACCAGCGGAATGCCCTTGAGGCCGGCTTCATCACACTTTTCGCGCATGCCGCGGCAGTCCAGCTCACCCTGACCATACAGGGAGGAGACCACAATAGCGTCCGCAGCAGACTCGATGGCCGCAGCGATATATTCTTCCTGAGAAACCATTACGCCCAGGTTGACCACGTCAAATCCTGCCTCTGTGAAAGCATGATAGAGGATTCGGTTACCCACAGCGTGTACATCGGCGCCGATCACGCCGATGACCAGAACCTTTTTCTTCATTTGGATCTCGACTCCTTTATGTATGAATGAGATGGGTTATTTATAGATGAACGGACCCATCATATCGGGCTCCTGCGCAGCCGTATGCTGCAGCTTGCGGATGCGTTCCTCGGAGTGTTCGCCCACAAGGCCAATCAGCAGGTAACGGTTGCGCTGGTTATCGAAGATAATTTCATGACACAGGCGGAAGCCCTCCACCTTGCCGGTAGTGGTCACGTGCGTACGCGGACCGCCGCAGAGATGCCTGGTTTCACCGATGCGCACATGCCGTTCATCCGCATAGGCGACGGGCATATCTTTGGCGATATCCTCATTGACCAGCCTTTCCAGTTCCACCAGATCGATCTGGGGCGGCGCATCATAGAACACCATCACAAAGCCATGATTGATATCGTCATGGTGGCACAATTCCATCAGTTTGGGATCCATGTGCATTTCACAAAGATCCTCGGCAGTATGGGCCATCAGGCGGTAGCGCAGGGAGTGATGGATCTCGTCCACCAGATCCGACGGTTCAGGGCCGAACATGGTAGGCCGGGTAACGATCACCTGCTCGCCCACGCCAATCAGCAGGTCGGCATTGCGCGGCAGGTGCGGACGGATCAGGTCAAAATGTTCCACGATCACGCGCTTTTCCATGTGAATGGCATCCATGATGGCTTCGGCCAGAATATGCGGCTGGGTGAAGCCCATCTCAAAGCGGATATCCAGATGGTAGGTATGCGGCGTGTAAAAGCCATGCTGTTCCGTAACGTCCAGAATCGGCAGGGGGCGCACGTTCACGCCGTCGTCATCGTTGGTCAGTTCCAGTCCGGGGAACATGCCATGAATCAGCGCGCTCTTGCCCGAGCCGGCGTCGCCGATAAAACCGATCAGGCGATCATAGGGGCTCAGGTACATCTGCCCCATCTGCATGCCAAGATCATACATGCGGGCGCGGCCTCTGGGCGCAAAATAGCTGGTCTGGATGAGGTTTCTTTGCATTCGGTGGGAATACGACATTGCGGATTCTCCTTATCTTGAACGGATGATTTTCAAAGTGCTTTCGGGCAGTAAACCTTCAAGGCAGTCTCCCGCCAAAAGCTTTTCGCGCACGCGGGACGCGCTGATGGCGCTGTTTTCAACCATTTTACGCTCCACTTCCACCAGTTCCACGCCATACTGCGGCAGCAGCAGCTTCAGATGCGCGTTATACAGCGCGGTCACGGCGCAGTTGGGTTCCGTACCCACATAGCGGCGGGTAATGTTTAGCGCAGGTGCGATTTTTTCACCAAAGAGGCGCACGTCCAGTTCACAGTGGATATCGCCCGCGCGGTGTTTGTCCTTGATAAAATACGTGGGAAATGTGGAGGATGAAACCATATACGGCCCGGTTGGATGGATGAGCACATTGGATAGATCCCTGCACCCATCCTGAGCCATCTGCAGGCGTTCTACCGGGGTGAACATGCCCCGATCCTCCGACAGGATAAACACATGCACCCACGCGCACTGCGCTGCTGCGGTCTCAATCAGGTAGCGGTGACCCAGGGTGAACGGATTGCCGTTGGCGACAATGCAGCCGATTGGCTGCCGTTCATCCGCAGGCTTTGCCAGTCCCTGCAAAAAGCTGTTCAGACCTCCGCGTCGGTTTTCCATCAGCAGTACATCCGCCGTGCGGATCACCGGATGAAAACCCAGCGGTGCAAACAAATGCTGATTGCGGGGCTTGGTGTAGAGCATCAGGTGACGGAACCCCTCTTCAGTCGCTTTCTGCACAAGCACAGTCATGATCTGCGCCGTCAGATCCTCGCCCTGATGATCCGGCGATACAGCCACGCACTTGATGGTTGCGCCATCCAGCGAACCTGTGGCAATGATCTGATCATCCTCCATCAGAACTGCTGAAAAGCGGATGGATTCATCATACGCCAGACCATTTTCCTGCAAAAACGCCCTGAGCTGATCGCGTTTTCTGCCTTCCATGGGATTTCCCGTTGCCAGATACACTTTTTCACCACCTGTCAGTCTTCATATTATACCGCATTTCTGATGTGCTGTAAACAAATCATGGTTGCGAAATTCCTGATTTCTCCCTATAATATAGATAAATGTTCCATCACAATTCCATTCGGATGAGGTGACTGATATATGGGTAAAATCATTCAGCGCGCCACGGCCGGCACGCTTGAATCCAGCGATGTGCTGGTTACGCTGGAACCGGCGCAGGAAGGGCTGGAAATTGAACTGAATTCCGTAGTGCAGAACCAGTTTGGCGCTGCTATTCTGGAAACTGTACAGGAAGTACTGAAAGAGCTTGACGTACAGGATGCCAGGATTTCCATCGTAGATCGCGGAGCGCTGGACTGCGTGATCCGCGCCCGTGTGGAAACTGCCGTGCTGCGCGGGGAAGGAGAATGCTGATGCGCCGTTCCATGCTTTTTTTGCCGGGCAATACGCCCAACATCATCCAGAACGGTGAGATCCTTGGCGCGGACGCTGTGATCCTGGACCTGGAGGACGCCGTTGCGCCCACCGAAAAGGATTCCGCCCGCATTCTGGTGCGAAACGCCATCAAATATATGGGATTTGGCAGGTGCGAAGTCATCGTCCGCATCAATTCCATTGACACGGATTTCTGGAAGAAGGATCTGGACGCCATCATCCCTGTCAAACCCAGCCTGATCATGCCGCCCAAAACCAGCTGCGCACAGGATGTGCTGGCAGTGGACGCCTACATCAGTCAGCTGGAAGAAAAGCTGGGCATGGAGCCCGGCAGCGTGGGCCTGATCCCGCTGATCGAAACCGCGCTGGGCGTGGAAAACGCTTTCCAGATCGCCTCTGCCTGCAAGCGTGTGAAGGCCATCTTCCTTGGCGGCGAGGACCTGACCGCCGACCTGCGCTGCAAGCGCACCAAGGAAGGCCATGAGATCAGCTATGCCCGCAGCCGCATGGTGTGCGCCGCCCGCGCCGCCGGCGTGGAAGTGTACGATACGCCCTTTACCGACGTCAACGATGACGAAGGCATCTATACCGACGCGCAGTACGCCAGGAGCCTTGGCTTTACCGGCAAATCATCCATTTCGCCCCGTCATGTGAAGGCCATCAACGAAGTCTTCAGCCCCTCCCTCAAGGATATCGATTATGCCTACGAGGTGATGGAGGCCATCCGCATCGGCAAGGAACAGGGCAAGGGTGCTGTGGCGCTGCGCGGCAAAATGATTGACGCGCCCATCGTAGCGCGTGCACAGCAGACCATTCAGGCAGCCATTGAGCTGGGTCTGGGAAGGGAGGCATGAGCATGAACGGCAAAGTTGTTAAATCTCTGCGTGAGGCCATCGAGCTTTCCGGCCTCAAGAGCGGCATGTCCGTTTCCTTTCACCACCACCTGCGCAACGGCGACTACACTCTCAACATGGTCATGGATGAGATCGCCGCGCTGGGCATCAAGGATCTGACCCTCAACGCCAGTTCCATTTTCGATACCCATGCGCCTCTGGAAGAACACATCCAGAACCATGTGGTGCGCAAGATCAACACCAATTATATGTCCGCAGGTCTGGGCCACCGCATTTCCGAAGGCCTGATGGAAGAACCCGTGGATTTCCGCACACACGGCGGCCGTCCGAGGGATATCAGCCTTGGCATTACGCCCATTGACGTGGCCTTTATCGCCGCGCCCGCAGCGGACTGCGCGGGCAATTGCTCCGGCAAGGTTGGCCCCTCTGCGTGCGGCAGCCTTGGCTACGCCTTCCCGGATGCGATGTATGCCAAAAAGGTGGTCGTGATTACCGACAACCTGATGCCCTACCCCCTCAGGGGCTGGTCCATTCCGGAAATTTATGTGGACTATGTGGTTGAGGTGGATGCCATCGGCAACCCGCAGGGCATTGTTTCCGGCACCACCAAAATCACCCGCGACCCTGTGGGTCTCATTATGGCTGAGACGGCGGTCAAGGTCATTCAGCATTCCGGCCTTTTGAAGGATGGCTTCTCCTTCCAGACTGGCGCGGGCGGCGCATCGCTGGCTGCAGCGCAGTTCCTGAAGGAGATCATGGTGCGCGACAAAATCAGAGGTTCCTTTGCCTCCGGCGGCATCACCGGCTATCTGGTGGATATGCTCAATGCAGGCTGCTTTGAATCCCTCATGGATGTGCAGTGCTTTGACCTGAAGGCGGTCGAATCCATCCGCACCAATCCGGCGCATCAGGAGATCAGCGCCATGCAGTACGCCTCCCCCGCTGCGGCCAGCGCGGTGGTGGACAAGCTGGACGTGGTCATCCTCGGCGCAACCGAGATCGATACCAATTTCAACGTGAACGTACATACCGATTCCAACGGCTACATCATGGGCGGCAGCGGTGGCCACAGCGACACGGCAGCGGGCGCAAAGCTCTCCATGATCATTGCGCCTTTGTTCCGTGCCCGTCTGCCCATCGTGACCGACCGCGTATCCTGCATTTCCACCCCCGGCCGTGATATCGATGTGCTGGTCACCCAGCGCGGCGTGGCCGTCAACCCGAAGAATCAGGAGCTGATGCAGCGTCTGAAGGACGGCGGTCTGCCCGTTGTGGATATCAACGAACTCAAGGAGATTGCCGAACGCATCACCGGCAAGCCGCAGAAGAAGACCCGCGCGGGACGCACCGTGGCCAATGTGATCTACCGCGACGGCAACGTAATCGATACCATCAAGAGCGTGTAAAGAGGTTCAAGTATGAGAAACATTCAAGCTACGCAGGTGACAGATGTGGTTCGCCGCCTGTGCATTGAGGCCAACTGCCATTTGACGGATGATCTGAAAAACTGCATCTCCGCCTGCCGCGCCTGCGAGACCTTCCCCGTGGCGCAGGGCATTCTGGATCAAATCATTGAAAATTACCAGATCGCCGATACCAACAATGTGCCTGTCTGTCAGGACACGGGCATGGCCTGCGTGTTTGTGGACGTGGGTCAGGATGTGCATGTGGAAGGTTCTCTGGAAGACGCCATCCACGAAGGCGTTAAGCAGGGCTATGCCGAGGGCTACCTGCGCAAGAGCGTTGTGCGCGATCCGCTGGACCGTGTAAACACCGGCGACAATACCCCCGCCATGATCTATTACAATCTGGTGCCCGGCGATCAGATCAAAATCACCGTTGCTCCCAAGGGCTTTGGCAGCGAAAACATGAGCCAGATCAAAATGCTCAAACCCTCCGACGGCCTGCAGGGCGTAAAGGACTTTGTTTTGAAAGTGGTCGAAGAAGCCGGCCCCAATCCCTGTCCCCCCATCGTGGTGGGCGTGGGCATCGGCGGCACGTTTGACAAGGCGGCCTATCTGGCCAAGAAAGCCCTGCTGCGCCCCGTGGACAGCCATCACGAAGAGCCCTTCTATGCTGATCTGGAAGACGAACTGCTGGAAAAAATCAACGCGCTCGGCATCGGCCCGCAGGGTTTTGGCGGCAGAACCACCGCGCTCAAGGTGAACATCGAAAAGATGCCCACCCACATTGCCGGTCTGCCCGTTGCCGTGAACATCAACTGCCATGTGACCCGCCATCAGTCCGAGGTGATCTGAGATGAACAAGAAGATTCAAACGCCCTTTACCCGTGAGGATGCGCGCAGCCTGAAAGCGGGCGATACCTGTCTGATCACCGGCGTGATCTATACCGCCCGCGATGCAGCGCACAAGCGTCTGTGCGAGCTGGTGGCACAGGGCAGGGAACTGCCCATGGATATGCGCAACGCCATCATCTACTTTGTCGGCCCCACCCCGGCCAAGCCCGGTCAGGCCATCGGTTCCGCAGGCCCCACCACCTCCTACCGCATGGACGCCTACTCCCCCGCGCTCATCGCCATCGGCCAGACCGGCATGATCGGCAAGGGCAAGCGCAATGCGGAAGTCATCGCCGCCATGAAGGAATACGGCGCGGTGTACTTCGGCGCAACCGGCGGCTGCGGCGCGCTTTTGTCGAAGTGCATCAAAAAGGCCGAAATCGTGGCCTATGAGGATCTGGGCGCGGAAGCCATCCGCCGTTTGGAAGTGGAGGATTTCCCCGTAACGGTCATCATCGACAGCGAAGGCAACAACCTCTATGAAACCGGCCGCGAAGCCTACCTGCAGTCCGTTCAGGGTGAGGCCTGATGGAACGCCCTGTAAGCGTGCAGGATGTACTGGCTGCAAGGGATGAACGCGCCGCGCGGCAGCAGCGTTTTCTGACAGAACATGCCGCGCCGCTGATCTCCTTTACCATGAACATCGCCGGAGCTATCAAGCACACGCCGGAGATCGAACGCGCTTTCCGCGAAGGTGTGCAGCTTGTGCGCCGCCAGCTGGAACGCATGCATGCGCCTGTGCCGGCATACGAAGAAAAGATCGCTTTTACCGGCTGTGAAGCCATCTGGGCGGTACAATGCGATGCGGGCAAACTAAAAAAACGCATGTGCCTGATCGAGGAGACGCATGCGCTGGGGCGGCTGTTTGACTTGGACGTGATGGACTCGGACGGAACGCACCTGTCCCGTTCAGCAGAAAGAACCTGCCTGATCTGCGGCGCGCCTGTGCGCGCCTGTGCCCGCAGCCGTGCGCACACGGCGGATGAACTGTTCCAGAAAGCACAGCAGATGATTCGGGACCATTTTCACACCTGTTTTGCGCAGCGCATGGGCGAACTGGCGCAGAAAGCCCTGCTGTTTGAAGCCATGACCACGCCCAAGCCCGGGCTGGTGGATCGCGAAAACAGCGGTTCCCACCGTGATATGGATCTGTTCAGCTTTGCCTCCAGCGCCTGTGCGCTGAGAAGCTACTTTGAGGGATGCGTAAAGCTGGGCATTCATCACGCCGGTGCAGAACAGCTGCAATATGCAGGCATGCAGGCGGAGGACGCCATGTTCGCCGCTGCCCATGCCAATACGCATAAAGGTGCGATTTTCTCGCTGGGCATTCTGTGCCACGCCATTGGCTGGTGCGGAGAAAATGCGGTCTTGGAAACGCTCCTATCAAAGGCAGCGGAAACGGGAACCTTCTTTCTTTCGCAAATGCCAACTGCTGAATGTGCGCAGACAGGCGGCGAACACCAGTATCATCAGTACGGCCTGACCGGCGCGCGCGGCGAGGCGGCTTCCGGCTTCCGCACTGTGACGGAAGTGGCTCTGCCTGCCCTGGAAAAAGCGCTTGCCAAAGGAAAAACGCTGGAAGACGCCTGCCTTTACGTACTTCTTAACCTGATGGCGCAGTTGCAGGATTCCAACATCATCCGCCGCGCGGGAATGGATGGCCAGCTTTGGGTGATGGAAGAGGCAAAAGCCCTTTTGCAAAGCGGCTATACCCGAGCCGATCTGCAAAGGCTGAACGAAGCTTTTGTGAAAAAGCATATCAGCCCCGGCGGAAGCGCCGATTTGCTGGCTGTGGCTGTTTTCCTGTATTTCTGGAAAGGAAAGGAGTTGCCCTCGTAATGGAAGAAGCAAAAAACTATCAGTTTTTTCAGAACCGGCAATGCGAATACTTTCCCTGCCACAAAGGCGTAGCGGAAGAGGATTTCAACTGCCTGTTCTGCTTTTGCCCCCTGTATGCCCTGGGCAAAAACTGCGGCGGAAACTGCGTGTACACAGAACAGGGCTTTAAGGATTGCAGCAAATGCGCCATCCCCCATCAGCGCCATAACTACGAAAAGATCGTAGAGCGGTACAAGGACATTGTCAAAGTCGTTCAGCTGATGGATGAACAGAAATAGCAAAAGCCTCCGGAATCGGCTGGATTCCGGAGGCTTTTGCTGTATCCATTACAGGTTGTAGTACTTATCAAACTCGGCAGGATGCGGAATGGCTGCCATCTGGCGGCATTCCTGACGCTTGGTCTTGATAAAGTTCTTGAGCAGTTCTTCGGGGAACACGCCGCCGGCGGTCAGGTAGTCGTGGTCGGCTTCCAGTGCGTCCAGCGCATCCTCCAGGCACACGGGCAGGCCCTTCAGCCTGGCCTTTTCCTCTTCGGGCAGGGTGTAGAGGTTCATATCATAGGGGCCCCAGCCTTCAGCGTGCGGATCGATCCTGTTCTTTACGCCGTCCAGACCGGCCATCAGGATGGCGGCGTAGCAGAAGTAGGGGTTGCAGGTGGCGTCCGGGTTGCGCAGCTCAAAGCGGCGCTTGTCGGGGCTCTTGGCGTAAGCGGGAATGCGGATAACCGCGCTGCGGTTGGAGGTAGCATAGCCAACGGTCACAGGCGCTTCAAAGCCGGGCACCAGTCGCTTGAAGGAGTTGGTGCTGGGATTGGTAAGCGCACACAGGGAGGCAATATGCTTGAGCAGGCCGCCCATGAAATAGTGCGCGGTTTCACTCAAATGGGCATAGCCGTTGTCATCCGAGAAGACAGGCTGACCATCCTTCATCAAAAGCATATGCACGTGCATACCGCTGCCGGCCTCGCCGTAAATGGGCTTGGGCATGAAGGTGGCGCTCTTGCCATGCTTGAGAGCGGTGTTGTGGATGATATACTTGATCATCATGGTTGCATCCGCCATCTTGACCATTTCACCCAGCTGGGGTTCGATCTCAAACTGGCCAGAGGCGGCGACTTCAGGATGGTGATAGTTGATTTCAATGCCCGCATCCTTCATATGCATGCACATTTCGCTGCGGCACTCGTAGCTGGTATCAAAGGGCTTGGCAATGTGGTAGTTCTTCTGCTTGGGCACCACCACGCCGAGGCCTTCCGAAGCGCTGTTCAGATAGGACTGCTTGGCATCCACAAAGGACGCGATGCTGTTGGGCTGCACTTCCCAGCCCACCTGATCAAACAGGTAGAACTCGAATTCGGGCAGGATATACATGGTATCCGCCACGCCCAGTTCCTTCATGTACTCATTGGCCGCCAGCACGATGTTGCGGGGATACTGCTTGAGGGGACGGTTTTCGGGATTGTCAATGATCATGGCATTGCCGGTCATGGACAAGGTGGGAATTTCACAGAAAGGATCGACCACAGCCGTGTCGGGGTCGGGGATGAACACCATATCGCTCTTTTCCACCACGGCGTATCCGTAGTTGGAAGCGTCAAAGCCAATGCCGCTCTTCATGGTTTCTTCGCTGAAATTTTCAGCGGGAATGGTTACATGGCGGTACTGACCATTGATATCCACCATTTTGAAGTCCACCATGCGGATGCCGTTTTCTTCAATGAGGTTGAGAATGTCCTGAACTGTTTTAGCCATCGTTTTTCTCCTTTGTCTGTTATCGTCAGCGTCTTTCGGCAATCTCTTTCAGCGCGGTCATGGCAGTCAGCACATACAGCCGCCTTTCTGCGGAGGCTGTCCACGCCTTTTGCAGGATGGAAAGCGGCTCGCCGTCCATCCCCGTTTTTTTCAGTTGTTCCATGCCGGTCTGATATTCCGTTTCCAGCTTTTCTGCCAGCCGCGGATTGTTCTGCACCCACCTTTCGATGGGATTCATATCGCGCTTGCTGGCGCCCGCCAGTTTGCGCACAAGTGCATCAGCCGCTTTGGCCAGCACTTCTTTGACAGGGGAAATATCCACCGGCCCGCAGAAATAAGTAGTGGGATAGCTGTTCGGAATGTACTTCTTCATCCATTCTCTGTACAGGCTGCGGCGGTACAACAGTTCCGGTTTCAGTCCGCTCACAAACTGCACCACGTCTTCATCCATAAAGGGCGAAACGGCTTCGCAGTCTGAAAGGAACATCTGGCTGAAATTCTGGCATGCCCGCAGATTATCCAGATAATCCTGACGGTTGAGAATGAAAGTCAACCCTTCTGTTCCTGCCAGTCCCAGCCTGCGAAGAATGCCTTTCAGCCTTCCTCCGCCCTGAACTGCAATCAGATCGCCCATCAGCTCGCCGCCGCACAGACCTACATGCATGATGCCCGAACGGGTTTGATCCAGCAGCTTCGCCATGGTACGCGCACCCGTGGAGCCAATGCTGGACTGCTGGCATTCGTTGCATGCCAGCGCATCATCCAGCCGGTCCATAAACACGGCGGCATCCATGGGATAGAACAGGTAATCCAGATGATTATCAAAGGCGATCTGCTGGGATACGGTGTAGTCAACGGAACCCGCCTGCGAATAGGTAACGCAGGTAATAGCGCTGTTGTAGCCGCAGGCAACCGCCTTGAGCAGGCACGCACGGGAGTCCATGCCTCCGGAAAGGGAGATGCGCTGGTCGTACCCGTATTCGCCGTTCTTGTCAAACTGTGCCCTGACGGCAGCGGTAAACAGGCGGTCAAAAGTATCGGCTGCTTCTGCCACGGAAGACGCGGCCGGCGCAGCCTTGGGCTGTACGGATATCACTTCCGTTTTGCCTGTTTTCAGGTCAAAGATCAGGGCCTGATACGCTTCCAGATAGCATACGCCCTGCAGATAGGTTTCCGCACCGCCCAATGCGCCGGCAAGCGCCATGCGCTCCACAGCCTTTGCATTGACCGTGAGCGGCTGTTTTTCTGCGCTAAGCAATCCCAGAAGATCGGCATAGCTGGCTGCATAAAACAGTTTGGATTCCCGAACACAGTAATACAGCGTGCGTTTGGACAGCAGATCGTTGGTAATCAGCACTTTCTGATGCTGCTTGTCCCACAGAACCAGATCAAACTGGCCCTTCAAATGCGCTGTCAGCTGAGCGCCATTCTGTTCATACAGTCCGCTCAGCAGGTCAAAGCGTTCGTTTTCACGCACAGGTTTGGCGTGATTCAAAAGGATGCCGTCAAAATGAATCAGATAACGATCGTCTTCTGCGCAGAGCTTTTCTTCTGCAAACTTTGGATTGCGGTTGGCGTACTGGAATACCGGAAGCTGTTCCGCAGCAAGAATACCGGTGATGCCTTTCATCGAACAGACTCCTTCCGTTCATCATTCATCTGATTATAACATTCCATTCCAGATCCGGCAACCCGCACCCAACCAGGTTTAACAGGAATGATAAATCCTTGCCGGTCTCTGCGTAAGCCTGCACAGGATCTCGTTTTTATTGCAGCCTGCCAGCTGCGCAGCCTCGGCAACAGAGAGCGTATTTTGCGTTCCATCGCCGTAGATGACGGCGGTATCGCCCTCCTGCACATCCGGCACATCCGGCACATCCGGCACATCCGTCACATCCGCCACGCACTGATCCATGCACAGAATGCCAACCAGCGGACATTTCACGCCGCGAATGGTCACATAGCCTTTGCCGCCCAGCGCGCGCGGATAGCCGTCCGCATAGCCAAACGGCAGCGTGGCAATCACAGAGGGCCGCTGTGCCACCCAGTCCAGATCATAACCCACGCCCTCGCCGACTTCGATGCGGCGCAGGCGCGCGATGCGGGTCTGCATGCTCATCACAGGCTCCACGGTGATACAGTCGCTTTCAAAGCTTTTCATGCCGTAGAGGATCGCGCCGGGACGAATCATATTCAAACGGAAATCGGGATAATCCACCGCGCTGATGCTGTCCGCAATGTGCTTGTAACGGAACGCATAGCCTTCCTGTTCCAGCGTATAAACCATATCCAAAAAGCGTTTGAGCTGGATTTCATCCGACGGACGGTCCTTGAGCGCAAGATGGGAGTAAATACCCTCCACATTCAGGCCAGGTGTTTGCAGAATGGCGCGCAGTTCGTTCACATCATCCGTTCCAAGGCGGTTGAAGCCGGTTTCCGCCTTGAGATGCAGCACAGGAGTCAAACCGTGCTTCTTCCCCGCCTCGCTCAGCAGCCGCGCCTGATGCGCCGTAAAAACAGTCAGGGTAATGCGCTGCTCCACCGCTGTCTCCAGCAGCCGGTCAGGCGTGTAGCCCAGCACAAACAGCGGCGCATCCGGGTAAGCCTCCCGTAAGGGAATGGCTTCTTCCAGCCTTGCCACAGCCAGATAGCCCGCGCCGTGCGCAAGCAGCGTGGGTGCGATCTGCACTGCGCCGTGACCGTAGCCGTTGGCCTTGATCACGGCCATTACGGCTACCTCCTCCCCCACCATCTGCCGCACTGCGTCCAGATTCCGGCCCAGCTTGTTCAGGTCGATGGTAATGGTGGTATCGCCGGTGATCATGCCTGTTCCTCCAGCAGTTTCCATACGCCTGCGCTGAACAGGGCCAGACCGGTCAGCATGCAGTCTTCATCGGGTGCAAAGAACGCGCTGTGCAGCATCTGCGGAGGCTGACCGGGCGCGGTGGTGCCGATGTTGAAGTAACAGCCGGGAGCCGCATTGGTGAAATAAGCAAAATCATCCGCGCCCAGACTGGGATTTTCAAAGAAGACCACCTTGTCCTCACCCAGCAGCTTACGGGCCTCGGCAGCCATCGCATGGGTCAGCGCAGCGTGATTGGTGAGCGCAGGATAATCGTCCGTCAGCGTGACGTTCGCTTCTGCGCCGTAAGCTGCGGCGGTATTCTGCACCGCACGGCGAATCTGTTCCTTCACCTGTGCGGCGGTCTCCATGTCCAGCACGCGAACGGTACCCTGCATGGTTACCGTATCAGGGATCACATTGCGCTTGGTGCCGCCGTTGATTACGCCGATGGTGACCACCACAGGCGTAGTGGGCGCCGTCTGGCGGCTGGCCACTGTCTGCAGAGCGCTGATGATCTGGGCGCTGACCACAATGGGATCCACACCCTGTTCGGGATGTGCGCCGTGACAGCCGGTGCCGCGCACGGTGATATCCAGATTGATCACAGCGGCATTCATTTTACCGGGCAGGAAGCCTGCGGAACCAACGGGCAGCGTGGGATCCACGTGCAAAGCCAGCACCTGCTCTACGGGAGGGTTCTGCATGCAGCCGCCCTCCACCATCACCTGTGCGCCGCCTACGGTTTCTTCCGCGGGCTGGAAGAACAGCTTGACCATGCCGGGCAGCTCATCTTCCATGGATTTGAACAGCTTTGCTGCGCCCAGCAGAATGGCGGTGTGGACGTCATGCCCGCAGGCATGCATCACACCGGGCACTTCGGAGGCATAACGCAATTCGGTCTGTTCCTCTACAGGCAGTGCGTCGATATCGCCGCGGATGCCCACGGCGCGGTCGCCCCTGCCGATCATGGCGCAGATGCCGCCATTTTCATAGGTGATATAGGGAATGTTCAGCGCATCCAGCCAGGAAGCAATCAGGGCGAGGGTTTTGTGCTCCTCGCCCGAAAGTTCCGGATGCTGGTGCAGCTCGCGGCGCAGCAATACCATATCGTTCATGACGCTGCGCGCCAGTGCCAGATGATCCTTCATATGCAGTTAATCCTCCCGTTTGCCGTTGATGAATACGGCGCTGGTTTTGGTCAGGTAGTGGAAGGGATGGCCGTTGAAAACCACGATATCCGCATCCTTGCCCACAGCGATGGAGCCCAGACGGTCATCCACACCGGCGGCTTTGGCGGCATTGATGGTGATGGAACGGAAGGCGGCGTCCTCGTTCAGCCCTTCACGCACGGTGATGGAGGCCAGATGCGGAAGCAGCCACAGGGCCACCACATCGTGATCGGTGCACAGGGCAAATTCCACGCCGGCAGCGTTCAGAGAAGCGCCGATTTCCAGCGTGCCGCCGGTGGTTTCGGGTTTGCCGGAGGGGCCGATGCACGGACCCACGATGGGAATGATGCCGGAGGCGGCGATTTCGGGAATCACGGGCGTGCCCACGGTGGTATGCACGGTGGACAGACGCAGATTGAATTCCTTGGCAATGCGGATGGCGGTCAGAATATCATCCGCGCGATGCGCATGGATGTGAGCGGGGATCTCACGCTTGATGAGCGGAATCAGCGCTTCCTTCTCCGGATCGTAGAGATCTTCGCCTGCATCCTTCTTTGCCATGTAGCGGCGTGCTTCTTCCAGCGTTTTGCGGAAGATGGCGGCGGTCGCCATGCGGGTCATGGGAGAGCGGCCCTTGTTTTCACCGTAGTTGCGCTTGGGATTTTCGCCGGTGGCGCACTTGATGGCGCAGGGAGCCTTCACCACCATGCGATCCACATTGGTTTCGGTGCACAGCTTGATCACGGCCGCCTGACCGCCAATCACGTTGGTGCTGCCGGGGCATACCACAGCGGCAGTCACGCCGGCGCGGCGGGCCTTGGGAATGGCGATATCAAAGGGATTGATGCCATCCACCACGCGCATGTCGGGGGTCACAGGATCGGTGGTTTCGTTGCAGTCTTCGCCTTCCCAGCGCATGCCCTCTTCCGAAATGCCGATGTGGGTGTGCGCATCCATAAAGCCGGGCATGATCCAGCCGCCCTGCGCATCATATACTTCGCCTTCGTAAGGCGCAGCCTGCGCCAGATCGCCAAAGGCCGTGATTATGCCGTTTTCAAAATCCACATAGCCGTTTTCAAAGCGGCCGTTTTCAATGGTGATCAGAATACCGTTCTGGATTCTCATGGGCAAAACCTCCTGTTACACGGGAATGAAAAAGGAAAACAACACCAGCAGTGTGCCAGCCAGGATCCGTGCGATGGCATTGGCTGCCAGCTGCTGTTTTTCGGAAAAATCCTCTGCGTTCACCATGGTTGCGCTGGTCAGGTCGTCGTCAAAGTCCGCGCTGTCCATGCGGAAAGATGGTCGATAACTGCGCTGCTCCTTGAAACGCCGGTGCAGCCACGGCACCTTCGGCGTTTTTTTTCGTTGCATGCGGCCAAAGGGATTCTGGCCGGACAGCTTGAGGTAGGTAAACCAGCCCCACGCGATCAGCACAAAGCCAGCTGCACAAAGAGCGCTGACCATCATAATGCCGCCGCCCAGCAGCGTGCCGGTCAAAAGCGCGATCATCAGCGCAGCGCCCAGATAGCGGAACGTGCGCTGGTAGATCAGTCGGAAATAACGTTTCCTGTCCATGCTCACAGTTCCTTGCGGTAGCCGTCCAGCTCGCGCTGATTGCCCAGCACCCAGTGACCGGCGGTGATCTCCGTCCATACGGGCTTGTCAGCGCTGTAATCGTGCATGGAGGGATCGTAGGTGAGCAGTTTCTTGCCGCGTTCGATGTCCGGGTCAGGATACGGCACGGCGGACAGCAGTGCCCTGGTGTAGGGATGCAGCGGGTGGGCAAAGAGCTCCTCGCACTCCGCCAGTTCGACGATGCGGCCCTTGTTGATGACGGCGATGCGGTCGGAAATGAAACGCACTACGCTCAGGTCATGCGCGATAAACAGATAGGTCAGTTCGCGTTCACGCTTTAATTTGTTGAGCAGGTTGATGACCTGTGCGCGGATGGAAACGTCCAAAGCAGAAATGGGTTCATCCGCCACCACAAAGTCCGGATTCATGACCAGACTGCGGGCAATGCCGATGCGCTGGCGCTGGCCGCCGGAGAACTCGTGCGGGAAACGGCTGGAGAAATCGCTGGAAAGGCCCACTTCGCCCATGATGGCTTCCACCTTGGCAAGGCGGTCAGCCTTGTTGTCAAACAGGTGATAGTTGTACAGTCCTTCGGAGATGATGTAATCCACCTTGGCGCGCTCGTTCAGGCTGGCCATGGGGTCCTGGAAGATCATCTGCATCTGCATGTGGAGGTCTTTGGCCTTTTTGCGGTCGATCTTGCCGTTGATCTTTTCGCCGCCAAAGATGATCGAGCCATCCACCTTGTTGTAAATGCGCATAATGGCGCGGCCGATGGTGGTTTTGCCGCTGCCGCTTTCGCCAACCAGAGACAGTGTTTCGCCCTTGTAGATATCAAAGCTCACATTGTCAACGGCCTTGAACTCGCGGTCGCCCAGCTTGAATTTGACGGTCAGCTCCTGTACCTGCAGAAGCTTCTGGGCATTCTGGTACTGGAAGGGCTCGGCAGGCTTCTGCTCAGCCTTTTTCTGTCTGGCCTTTTCAGCCAGAGCCGTGCGATGCTCTTCGGCATAGGGGTGCATGAGCCATGTTTTGGCAAAATGCGTGTCCGTCACGCGGAACATGGGCGGCTCTTCTTCAAAATCGATCTCCATGGCGTCCGGGTTGCGGGGCGCGAAGGCATCGCCCTTGATTTCCTTGAACAGGTTGGGCGGGGTGCCCTGAATGGAGTACAGATCGTGCCCCTTCACGCCCAGCTGAGGCATGGACTGCAGAAGCGCCTTGGTGTAGGGATGAACCGCTTCGGAGAAAATCTCACGCACGGTGCCGTATTCCACAATCTGACCGGCGTACATCACGCTCACCCAGTCGGCTACATTGGCCACCACGCCAAGGTCGTGGGTAATGTAGACGACCGTCATTTTCAGTTCCTTCTGCAGTTCGCGGATCAGGTTCAGGATCTGCGCCTGCACGGTCACATCCAGCGCGGTGGTGGGTTCGTCACAGATCAGGATCTCGGGACGGCAGGCGATCGCCGTGGCAATGACCACGCGCTGGCGCATGCCGCCGGAAAATTCATGCGGATACTGCTTGTAGCGGTTTTCGGCATCCTGAATGCCAACGCGCCTGAGGAGCGTGATGGCTTCTTCTTTGGCCTGCGCGTGCGGCGTGCCGAAGTGCCACATGATCACCTCGGCAATCTGTTCGCCGATGGTGCGCACGGGATTGAGGCTGGTCATGGGGTCCTGGAACACCATCGCGATCTTTTTGCCGCGAATGTTCAGCCACTGCTTTTCGGTGGTGTACTGGCTGATCTCCTCGCCGCGGTAGGTCATGGTGCCGCCGGTCACCTTGCCGTTCTTATCCAGCATGCCGATGAACGACTTGGTAAACACCGATTTGCCGCTGCCGCTTTCGCCCACGATGGCCATGGTTTCGCCCTCGTACAGATCCAGCGAGGCGCGCCGCACGGCGGTAAGCGTCTGACCGCGAAGGTTGAACTGGATTTCAACGTCTTTTGCGCTGAAGATACAGGGGCCGGTATGTCCGTTGTTCTGCATAACGCTGCCCCTTTCTTACACGTGATTACGGGGGTCGGATGCATCGGCAAACTTGTTGCCGATCACATAGAACGCCACCGTGATGATGCACAGGATGATGGTGGGCAGAAGCATCTGATAGGGATGCAGCGTGAAGGATGCACGGCCCTGATTAACGATGTTGCCCAGCGTAATGGCTTCCACCGGCAGGCCTACGCCTACAAAGCCGAGGAATACCTCGGAGCCGATGGAATAGGGAATGCACAGTGCGGCCTCCATGATGATGAGGCTGATGATGTGCGGAATGATGTTCTTGGTGGCAATCCTGCGCATGGGCGTGCCCAGGCAGCGGGACGCCAGATTGTATTCGCTGTCACGGATGGAGAGGATGCGGTTGCGGAAGAAACGCGCCTCCACGATCCAGCCGCGCGAAGCCATCGAAATAAACAGCGTGAGGTAACTGGTGTTCATGATATAAGCCAGCAGCACCAGATACACCGTGGACGGAATGTTGGTGATCACATTGTAGATCTCGATCATGATGGGGTCGAGTTTTTTGTTGTAACCCCAGATCGCACCCACGATCATGCCGATGCCCACGTCGCTGAGCGCAATGCAGAACGCCAGCAGGAAGGAGTTGCGCACGCCGTACCATGCGCGGGTCCAGATATCACGGCCCAGCTGGTCGGTGCCGAACCAGTGCTCCCAGGTGGGGCGCTGGTTCCATTCCTTGCGTTTGAGGGAGACCTTGTTGGGATCGATGTCCGAGATCGCGGGATACAGGAAGCCCATCACAATGATGGCCACAATCAGGATCACCAAAAGCATGACCGCCTTGTTCTTAAAGAACGTGCGGAAAGTGGAACGCCAGTAGGAATAGTTGGAATAGCCCGTGTCTTCGCTGGCCATCTGGTCGAAAACCTTTGCTCTGAACTTCAGAGGATTCAGCTGCATGTTTTCCATTTTCATCAATCCTCCGTAAGCGTAATGCGCGGGTCAACTGCGGCGATGAGCAGGTCGCCCAGGAACACGCCCAGCACAGAGAGCACAGCGTACATCAGCACGATGACCTGCACCAGATTGTTATCCTGGTTTTTGATGGCTGTGGTGAGCAGGCCGCCCGTGCCGGGAATAGCGTACAGGCTTTCGATCACCAGAGAGCCGGAAATAATAAACAACAGATCGCTGGGCAGATAGATAACCAGCGGAATGATCGCATTTTTGAAGATGTGCTTTTTCCAGACCTCTTTTTGAGGCAGGCCCTTCACAAGCGCAAACTTGACGTAATCCCTGTTTTCTTCATCCACCATAAAGCGGCGCAGCCACAGCGCATACCACGCAATGCTGCCCAACGACAGGCAAATGACTGGCAAAATCCAGGAAGAGGGCATGTTCTTTTCAAACACCATGGGAAGGCCAAACCACAAAGACACCCATACCTGAATAAAGAACAGATAGATCAGGTTGGGAATGGCACGGACCATCAGAATGTAACCCGTGCCCAGACGGTCGCCCCAGCGGTCCTTGAAGCGCACCATCAGCATGCCCAGAGACAAACCCAGCACAATGCCGATCAGCATGCTGGAAAAGCCAAAGGCGGCGGTAACGGGGATTTTTTCCTTCAGCAGGGTGGAAATGGGCACCTTGGGGTACACCGTCAGGCTGCGGCCCAGGTCGCCGTGGAACAGATTTTTGACAAAGCGGCCCAGCTGTACCATCGGATGGTCCAGCAGACCCTGATTGCGCAGGTAGGACATACGGGTGGCTTCATCCGTTTCCTTGAGCATTTCCTGCGGAAAGTAGCCGCTGAGCGGCATAAGCCGAAGCAGCATAAAAACCGCCACGAATACAATTGCGACGGTCAAAAGAGAATTCAGCGTGCGCTTGAGAATGTACTTTCCCATGGGGATTCCTCCACGGACTGGATTTGAAAAAACTTCGTCCTGCCCGCATGGAGCAGGACGAAGCTGATATTCAGGGATTATTTTCCGGCCAGAGCGGCTTCGCGGGCTACTTCGTAGGCAGCTTCCAGAACAGCGCTTTCTTCCTGGGTAATGGGCTCGGCCATCACCAGGGTGCCCTTATACTTGGTGTTGCCGTACAGGGTCAGCGGAGAGGTGTAGGGGATGGAGTAGCTCATGTAGTAGCCGCGCAGAGAGGAGATGAAGGGAATGATGAAACCGTTGCCGCACAGGTAGGCTTCGGCCTCGGCAAAGTACTGCAGGCGCTCCTCGAAGGTCTTGGCAGCCAGAGCCTTTTCGATCAGGGCGTCAAACTCGGGCACATCGTAGCGGCCCACGTTCTCAGCGCCGTCGGTGGTCACACGGGTCAGGATGCCGGAGGGATCGGCATAGCCGGTGGACAGGGAGTCGAAGTAGATATCATAGTTCAGGGGATCAGCCACGGTGCCGTAGGTCCAGCCGCTGAAGGCCTGAATCTGGAAGTCCACGTTCTCGGCGCCCAGAGAATCTTCGATCATGGCCTTGAACAGCTGAGCCATGATGATCTCGTCTTCATCATCGGTACCAACGTAGCAGATGGTCACGGGCAGTTTGCCGTCAATGTCGAAGGAGCAAACGGGCAGGTAGTCAACGGTGGCAGGTTCCACGCCCTTGATGTTGCCGTTTTCATCGCACAGCTCGGCGATGGCAGCTTCCATGTACTGGCGGGCCAGCTCGGGGTTATTGAAGTTGGTTTCCTTGATTTCCTTCAGGGGGCTGTAATCAGTGTAATCCTTGCCGTTGGAGTCGTAGATGGCGCCCTCGGCGTTGATGGTGTTGCGCAGGATACGGGCGGGATCAACGGGCTCGCGCAGAGCAGCCAGCACTTCACGGTCCATGGAGTACAGCAGAGCCTTGCGGAAGTTCTCGTTGTTGATGAAGGTCTTGAACTCGGTGTTCTCGCCGGCAAAGTCCAGCCACAGGTAGTTGGTGGAGAAGGAGTGGCTGGTGGGCAGCAGGTTGTCTTCCCACTCGGTGCCAACCAGAGAATCGTAAGCTTCGGCTTCCACGCTGGTGTAGTCAGTCATACCGCGCTTGAACATTTCCAGAGAGGTGGTGCCGTCGGGGATCATCTGGTACTCCACGGTATCCAGGGTGATCTTGTCGTAATCCCAGTAGTGGGTGTTGGCGGACAGGGTGATGGCCTTGTCGCGCTCGAAGTTGGATACATAGTAAGCGCCGCAGTAGAGCAGGTGCTCGTTATCCACAGCAAAGTCCTCGCCCAGCGCCATGGCGTATTCGTATTCCACGGGCAGGATCAGCATGCTGCTTTCCAGCAGGGACAGGAAATAGGGAGCGCTGTTTTCCAGCTGGTACTGAACGGTGTACTTGTCCAGCGCCTTCACGCCTACCATTTCATCGAACTGCTTCACAACGTCTTCACGATTCTGGTCGGTCACCAGACCGCAGTCGATGTCATCCAGCAGCCAGTAGTAATCGTACAGGCCCTTGATCAGGTTGCGGACAACGCGCAGGGAGTAAGCGCCGTTCAGGGGATCGCCGATGTAGCGGATGCCGTCCACAAAGTCCTGAGCAGTCAGTTCATACTCGGTCTCGGCGCCGGTGTGGTCGACCCACTTCAGGCCTTCGCGGATCTTGAAGGTCCACACGGTCTGATCCTCGTTGGTCTCCCAGCTTTCAGCCAGAGAGGGCACGTACACGCCGTAGATGTCCGGCTCTACCAGACCGTCGATGCAGTTGGAAACGATTTCACGCACGATGGCCAGGTTGGTGCTGTAATAGTTGAAAGAAGCGATGGAAGAAGAGAAGTTGGTATCGTAGGTACGTTCGAAGGTCTTGCTTTCGATAATGGCGTTGGCAGCCGCGGCAAGATCTTCACCCTGAGCGGTCATGGTCATGCTCATGGCCATGATCAGGGTCATCAGGATCGCGATAAAGCGCTTCATGGGGAATCCTCCTTTGAATGTTGGAAAATGAATACGCCTATCATACCTGTATATCTATTCATTGGCAAGTGGTTTTTTGTACTTTATTGGTATAAATTCATCAGAAAAAGGCATTACATCACAAACGTGTTCCAGACTGCCGTCAGCCCAACGAAACGTTACGCCTTCTGTGAACGGCGTTGACATTCCCAAAAACAGCATGATATACTTTTGATATCAAATATCCCTGTGGAAGGCGGAAAAAAGCATGAAATTCATCAGAGGCGTCAACTTTGCCACATTCGCACGACGGGGCGTACTGGCCCTGCCGGAGACACGCGAAAGCCTGCAGCAGATGATCCGTGAACTGAATGCGGACTTTGTTATTCTTACGCCTGCCGCCATGCAGGCCACTGCCCACAGCACGCACATTGATTTGACAGGGCCTCATACATCCTCGGATGAGGAACTGATCGATACCATCCGTTTCCTGCACGCGCAGAATATCCGCGTTGCGCTCAAGCCCACGGTCAACTGTCTGGACGGCACATGGCGCGCCTACATCAGCTTCATCGAGCCGGATGTGCCTTCCGAACCCAAATGGCACGAATGGTTTGCCTCCTACACAGCGTTTCAGCTGCATTTTGCGCGCATCGCCCAGCAGGAAGGCTGCTGCATGTTTATGCCCGGCTGTGAAATGGTGATGGCCGACCACCGTGACGCCGACTGGCGAAAGCTGATTGCAGAGATCCGCACAGTTTATACCGGTCTGGTCGGCTACAACTGTGATAAATACCAGGAAGATCGTGTGACCTGGTGGGACTGTGTGGACGTAATCGCTTCCAGCGGCTATTATCCTCTGGGCGACTGGGAAAACCAGCTGGACCGCATTGAAAAGGTTGTCCGGCAGTACGGCAAGCCCTTCTTCTTTTCAGAGCTTGGCTGCATGGCTGTCAAGGGCGCGCCGCAGCTGCCCAACAACTGGGAGTTCAATGGCGAATATGATCCCGAAGGCCAGACCGCGTGGTATGAGGATATGTTCCGCGCCGCGCTGAAACGCCCCTGGGTGGGCGGCTTTGCCTTCTGGGACTGGGCCGGCGTTCCCTATACCCCGGATACGCCCGGACATACCTACGACCTGCGCGGAACCCGGGCAGCGCAGATCATTCACGATGTTTATTCCGCGCATGAATCAGGTTGAACGAAAGGATGAAACACCATGGCATTTCAGACTCTCCGCCTTCCCTTCAAAGCGGCTGACCCGTTCGTTATGCAGGCCAGCGACGGCCGCTACTACCTGTACTGTACCAACGAAAATGAAGGGGAATTTCCAGTCGCAGGTTTTCCTGTCCGCTCCTCGGACGATTTGATCAACTGGCAGGATCACGGCCTGATTCTGAAAACCGCAAAATGGGGCGTCAAGTGCTTCTGGGCGCCGGAATGCTACGAAATCAACGGCCGTTACTGGCTGTTCTACAGCGCGGACTGGAAGGAAAATCCCACCAATGCGCTGGAAAACTTCCGCATCGGCGTGGCCGTGTCCGATTCGCCTGTCGGCCCCTTTGAGGACATCAGCGACCAGCCGCTGTTTGATCCCGGATATCCCATTATCGATGCCAATCTCTATCAGGAGGACGGCCATTTCTACCTTTACTATTCCCGCTGCTGCTACGAGCACAACATCAACGGGCTGGAAGAAAGCTGGATCTACGGCATTGAACTCAAGCCTGATTTCAGCGGCGTAATCGGCGAGCCGAAACTGCTGATGCGCCCTGAGCAGGAGTGGGAAGGCCGTTCTGCCAGCTACACAGGCCGCCGCTGGAATGAGGGTTCCTTCCTGTTCAAACACGATGGAAAATACTACATGACTTACTCCGGCAACTTCTTCGGCGGCCCGCATTACGCCGTAGGCTATGCCATGAGCGATCATCCGCTGGGTGATTTCGTGAAAGCTCCCGAAAACCCCATTCTGGAATGTTACCGTGAGGTCACCGGCACCGGCCACAGCTGCATGCTTAAGAGTCCCGAAGGGGAATGGCTCATCTGCTACCATGGCCGCACCGTGGAAACCGGTGAGGATCGCGTTGGGTTCATTTCACCCGCACGGATCACGGAGGATGGCCGCGTAGAGATTCTGCCGTAAGCAGGTTGTCGATTCTTTCATAGCTTATGCACCTCATCAGTCACCTGCGGTGACAGCTTCCCCTCAAGGGGAAGCCTGGCAAGCCTGACCTTGCAGGGGCGACCATTGGTCGCCCGCCCTGCCTCTCGCCCGTTCCGCTGCTCGGCAGAAACCTGCCCGTTTGCCTTTTGCTGAAAAACCAAATACGTTCCTCCGTCTGTCATCCTGAGGAATGAAATGACGAAGGATCCGGCGCAGCTCCGCCATAATGCTGCGCCGGATCCTTTGCGTTTTTATACAATGATTTTGATTTTTTCGCCGCTTGATGGTTCGGCGTCCAGCAACACCCAGTCAGGATGGCGCTTGTGAACGGCTCTGATGCTTTGTGCAATCATGCTGATCTGTTTGCAGGACAGATAAACCTTGCGCTTTTCCAAGCCACGGGCGATCAAAAAGGCCGTCAATCGGTTAAGCAGCAAGGTGTTCGGTATATACAGCCGCCGTTCTTTTTGATTTTGGCTCTGCAAAATAATGCGCATAGCTTACTCCACAACTACACGAAGGATATCTCCGTCCGTGCTTTCCATTTCCACAATTTCGCCGGTTGCGCCCTGTTGTACCAGTGTGACAATCTCCTGAAAATCCAGTTGTTTCAGCGCAGGCGATCCGGCAATGCTTACGCCGGCATCCATAGCCGTTTGCACAAGAAGCATCGGGAGGTTAACACGCATCTTGTCTCCCTCACTGGAGATCATGGTCACCTTCAAAAACATGTCCTTAAAATCCTTCCGTTCCTCCTCCGGCACCAGCCGCACCGGCGGTTCCGGCTTTTCACCTGTCAGCAGATGATCCACCGTTACGCCAAGCGTTTTGGCAAGCAGCGGCAGCAAAGCGATATCCGGGCAGTTCAGATCGTTTTCCCACTTGCTCACCGCTTGCGGGCTTACGCCCATGCGCTCTGCCAGTTCTTCCTGTTTCATTCCTTTCTCTCGGCGCAAAAGGCCGATTCGTGTGCCTAATGTCATTTCCATTCGTTTCAGCTCCTTTCGGTTGGTAGCCTTATCATATCATCCGCATCCATTGGGCTGAATGGATTGATGGTTGTTCAACCGGGCTTTTACACAACCACTGGTGGAGTATCCGCGCAACCAACGGTTGTGTGGATTTTCTTCATTATGCTGCAAACGGCATTTTTGCGCAAGTATTGACATTCTCCCCCGTTCCGGCTATCATCAGAACCATCGAATGTCTTATCAACCACATAAGGAGAACAACTATGGAACAGCTTCAACTGAATGATTTTCTGAATTACAAATTCCTCTCCGCTGTGCAGTACGCCCCTAACGGCCGGAAGGCTGCGTTTGTGGTATCCAACTGCAACGAGGAGGAAAACAATTACGAAAGCCGCCTGTACCTGTACGACGGTGAGATCCGCCAGCTGACCGATCTGGGCAAGGAGCGCGGCTTTATCTGGCTGGATGATGAACGCATCCTTTTCTCCGCCGTTCGTTCCGCCAAGGAAAAGAAGCGCGCCGAGGCCAAGGAAGCTTTCACCAGCTACTATGTGCTGGATCTGCGCGGCGGCGAAGCGCAGCCCTTCTTCACCCTGCCCTTCGGCGCGCAGAAGATCGAAAAACTGGATGATACGCACTTCATGGTGCTGGGCGGCATTGATGTCAATCATCCCGATTACTATCAGATGACCGAAGAAGAGCGTGGCAAGGTGCACAAGGCCTATGCCGATGAAAAGGATTACGAAGTCTTTGACGAGATCCCCTTCTGGTTCAATGGGGGCGGGGTGCGCAACAAGCGCCGCACTGCCCTGTTCGTGGTGGAAAACGGCAAAACCCTGAATGTGAAGCGCATGACCGGCGCAACGGATATGGTGCATTCCACCTGCGTTCTGGGCGATGAGATCCTCTTTGACGTGGACACCTTCGAAGCCAAGCCCCATCGCGGCTCCTGCTGCGTGAAGGCGCTCAACTGGAAGACCGGCGAAATGCGCGATGTATTCCAGTCCGAAAAGCAGGATATTTCCCAGCTGATCAACGTAGGCGGCAAGGTGTGGATGTTCGGCACCACCGCACAGCGTCACGGCATGAACGAGAACGACTGGATCTATACCCTTGATCCCGTTACCGGTGAAGTGGCCGTTCTGCGCGAAGAGGAATACAGCCTCTACGGCAGCGTAGGCAGCGACTGCCGCTATGGCGGCGGACAGAGCCGCATGGCCAGGGGCAGCGATCTGTACACCATCACCACCCGCGAGGGCAGCGCGCACCTCTACCGCATCAATGCGGACGGCGACGCTGTGCCCGTGCTGACCAAAGAAGGCAGCGTGGATTGCATTGCCCTGAACGACAACGCCGACAAGGCGCTGATCATCGGCCTCTACGACATGAAGCTGCAGGAGCTGTACAGCTGTGATCTCTTCACCGGCGAGCTGACCCAGCTTTCTCACTTCAACGACGCTGTTCTGGCTGACAAGTACGTTGCCCAGCCCAAGTACCTGACGGTGGAGAGCGAAGGCCTCACCATCGGCGGCTGGGTACTGGAGCCCAAGGATTACGATCCTGCCAAAACCTATCCCGCCGTTCTGGACATTCACGGCGGCCCCAAGACCGTATACGGTCCTGTGTTCTATCACGAAATGCAGCTGTGGGCCAATATGGGCTACTTTGTATTCTTCTGCAATCCCAAGGGCAGCGATGGCCGCGATAACAACTTTATGGATATCCGCGGCCACTACGGCGAGACCGACTACCAGAACCTGATGGACTTTACCGATGCGGTTCTGGCTGCCTATCCGCAGATCGACGCCAAGCGCGTTTGCGAAACCGGCGGCAGCTACGGCGGTTTCATGACCAACTGGATCATCGGCCACACCGACCGTTTCTGCTGCACCGCCAGCCAGCGTTCCATTTCCAACTGGCTCAGCTTCTACGGCGTGGCGGATATCGGCTACACCTTCGCCCGCGACCAGAACGATGCCGATCCCTTCGAAAGCCCCGAAAAGATGTGGCGTCAGTCCCCGCTCAAGTATGCCGGCAACGTCAAAACCCCTACCCTCTTCATCCACTCCGATGAAGACTACCGCTGCCCGCTGGATCAGGGGCTGCAGATGTACACCGCTCTGGTCGACCGCGGTGTTCCCGCCCGCCTGTGCATGTTCCATGGCGAAAACCACGAACTCAGCCGTTCCGGCAAGCCCAGGCACCGCGTACGCCGCCTGACGGAGATTACGAACTGGTTCGAAAAGTATACGAAATAACGGAGGCCTCCGGTGGGCAGGGGTAGTACCCCTGCACCCCAGTTCCGCGCGTTTCACGCGCGGGGCTGGGATTTTTTGTTTGGGGCTGCATCGAAGACCGCCGTGGCACGGAGGGTGCCACGGCTCGCTTGCGTGGGTCTCCCTTCGGTTGGAGTCGCGCTGAAATGGCCGCCGAGGGTCAAACAACGACGCTCGGCTCGCTTGGTCGCCTTCTCCTTGAGGAGAAGGTGGCAGCCCGAAGGGCTGACGGATGTGGTGAACGCGTTGGTCTTCGTGTTGCTCTTTCGCTCCGCTTGCACTCACAAAAGAAGCGTGCTGCTCCTTCAAGCAGCACGCTTCTTGCATTTATTACACAACAATTCTCTTTTTGGGTCGGAAGGAACGCAGCATATCCATCACCGTTCCCTTGTTGTCATCCTCCATGCGCGGCACCAGCAGAATGGTAAAGCCGAAACGCAGAATGACGCTCACCAGCACCAGCAGCTTATAACGGTCGAAGGAGCCAACGAACCATTCGTTCACACGGCAGGTTTCCAGCATCCAGCTGCCGCTGGCGGTGCCCAGCGCAGTGCCGACGATTGCGGCAATGCAGGTATACACTGCAATGTAGGTCGGACGGGTATCATCCGGCGAATAGGCCAGCTGCATGCCGTTGCAGGCCAGGTTGGCAGCGCTCCAGAACAGTGCGCCAACGGCGTTATGCAGGAAGGTCGGCCAGATGCTGCCCGGCGTAGACAGCAGGTAGAACAGCGGTGTGAGAGAAGCGCCGATGCAGCCCACCAGCATCACATTGCGGGCGCCGAACTGGTCCATCGCCTTGCCCCAGCGCGGCACGGCAATCACCGTCGCCAGCGAGGCAGCCACTGTACCGAATACGGTGATCTGCATAAAGCTCAGGCCCATGATGTTCATGGCATAGGGAGTCAGATAGGCGCCGCTCATATTGGCGGTAAAGCACCAGCTGGTCCACATAATGACCATCTTCATGAAGCGCTTGTTCTGCAGCACTTCCTTTATCGTGCCAAACAGGTTGATCTTTCTGGGTTCGGAGGCCCACACCTCCGGAGCGAAGGAGAATGACAGCATATCCAGGCAGCCGAACAATCCGCCTACCAGAAAGACCACCGCATATTTGCCCGGATCCGGCAGCACATCCAGAAGCCATGCCACCACAAAGCCGAACAGCAGGCTGGCCGCCGAAAGGATGGTATCACGCAAAGACAGCCACCGCCCGCGGATGCGTATGGGCGCCATATCCGAAAGCCACGGGAACCAGACCACCGTAATCAGCGAGTTGCCTGCCGATGAAATGGCCAGTATCACCGCCATCAGCCAAATCGGCACCTGATCGTCCACGCCGCGCGACACCATGGGCAGAAAGCCCATGAACAGCCACACCACACGGGAAAGCAGGCCATAGGTAAGCAGGTAAAATTTACGCTTGCGCGTACGGTTGACCAGCATGGAAAACGGCAGCTGCAGAACCGCCGCAATCTGTGGGATGATAACCATCAGACCAAACACCGTATCGCCCGCACCCAGCGCTGCCGCAAGGCCTACCAGTGCGGTCGTGCCGCCGCCGCATATGATACCGTGCATCGTACCGAAGGTATTGCCTGCCAGAATCCAGTTCAGACCTTTGCGGATATCGTTGGGCAGCCGGGCTTCATTATACAAAAGTCCCAGCGGTCCGGGGCCACGTTCGCCTTTTCGGCGCAGGAATCGGAACCTCATATCACGTTCTCCTTCAAAACAGCTTTTGCGCAACTTCTATATCTCAAAGATTCGCCCGCATATGCCGTTTTCCTGCAAGGGAACGCTCCCTGGAAAAAAAAGAAATAGCTTTACAAACAAAGGGATCATTTGCTATAATAATTACGTTGTGCGCCCGTAGCTCAGTAGGATAGAGCGACCGCCTCCTAAGCGGTAGGCCGTGGGTTCGACTCCCGCCGGGCGTGCCACTCTGCCGCAAGCCATAGGTTTGCGGCTTTTTTCGAACTCATTTGTTTTTTCAAACACAGCAAAGGAGGATCACCATGCTGACAGCGCGAGGTTTTGAACAGACCATTGCCAAACTCAAACGTTTTTCCGAAACCCTGTACAGCCGTCTTTTCATTCCCGTTGGACAGGCTCAAAATCAGCGGATTTACGAAACGAAAACGCCGCTTCACCAGATTCCCGGAGAGGAGCTTTTTGCCTGCGCTGACGGCAAAGCCCGCTGGGGCGGCGAAGGCGTATACGGCTGGTTCAAGGCCGACTATACCGTGCCGTCCGAACTGGATGGCAAAGCGCTGTACCTGTACCCCCGCACGGAAGCCTACGAAGGCACGCTGTGGGTAAACGGCAGCATGCACTCCAACTACGCAGCCAAGTTTGTGGAAGGCTCTCACGGCAACCACTACTGCAACCGGATCACCGCCTGCGCAAAGGCCGGCGAAACGTTCCATTTTGCGCTGGAATGCTATGCCTACCACGATATGCCCGGCACCCAGCCCCTGTTTGATGAAACCCTCAAGGATTACACCTACCCCATCGGCCCCATGGATGTATGCGTGCGTGATGACGAAGTGATGGACTTTCTGTTTGATCTGCGCACGCTGCTTTCCCTGCGCGCCGCGCTGCCCGAAACGGCTTTTCGCCGTGCGGAGGTGGAAAATGCGCTGGCGATGGCGCATCAGAAGCTGTATTACGATCCTGCCGCCTGTACGGAAGACCAGTTCCGCACAGGTTTGCGCGCGGCGTCCCCTATTCTGAAGGAAATGCTCAGCCGCACCAACGGCGAAAGCACGCCCTGGGTGGGTCTGATCGGTCACAGCCACATGGATACGGCGTGGCTCTGGCCCATCAGTGAAACGGAAAAGAAGTGCGCCCGCACCTATGCCAACCAGCTGAACCTGATGGAGGAATACCCGGAATACAAGTTCGTGCAGTCCTCCGCCTATCACAGCGACATCATCCGCCGCAACAACCCCGAGCTGTTTGCACGCATCCAGCAGGCCGTTTCGGAAGGCCGCTACGAGCCCAACGGCGGCGTATGGGTGGAGTGCGACTGCAACCTGACCGGCGGCGAATACATGATCCGCCAGTTTCTGTGGGGCCAGCGCTTTACCCGCAAATATTTCAACTATACCTCCGATTGCTTCTGGCTGCCGGATACGTTTGGCTATTCCTTCGCTATTCCGCAGATCATGAAGGGCTGCGGCGTGGATTATTTCCTGACCACCAAAATGGCATGGAACGATACCAACAAATTCCCCTGCACCAGCTTCTACTGGCAGGGGATGGACGGCACCAAAGTGCTCACCCACCTCAACCGCACCCACATCGGTCCCACCCCCGAAACCCTGCATGAAATGACGGACGGCGCGGATGCCATTCAGGAAAAGCGCGTCTCCCCCATGCGGCTGTTTTCCTTCGGCAAGGGCGACGGCGGCGGCGGCCCCGAGTTTGAAATGCTGGAAATGGCCCGCCGTCTGGGCGATCTGAACGGCGCGCCCCGCAGCGGTTACCAGACGGTATCCGCCTTCATGAAGCAGCTGGAGGAAACCATTCACGATCCCAGCACCTATGCAGGTGAAATGTATCTGGAGCTCCACCGCGGCACACTGACCAACCAGTCCCAGATCAAGCGCAACAACCGCGACTGCGAGATCGCGCTGCACGATCTGGAGCTGGCAACGGTGATGGATGCGGTGCGCAGCGAAAAAGCGGCGGACAGCGACGCCATCGCCCCCATGATGAACGATCTGCTGGTGCGCCAGTTCCACGATATTCTGCCCGGCACCTGTATTCATTCCGTGCATGAGGAAACCCGCCGTGTCATCGGCGCCAACATTGAAAAGGCACGTGAAATGACCGCCGCACTGCTTGCGCCCGCTCAGGCGGACGCCATTGCTCTCACCAACCCGCTGTCCTTTGAACGCCGCGATACGCTTCACATTCAAACGGAACTTTCGGGCGTCAAGGGCTATGCCAGCCAGCCCTACACCGATCTGTACGGCGAGCACTGCCTGGCCGTTGCCGGCGTTTCCATTCCTGCGTTTGCTTCGGTAACGCTGGAATGCGGCAAGGAAAACGCCGTTTCTCCCTTCGTGCTGGAAGGCAACACCCTGAAAACGCCTTTTGCCCTGATCACATTCGATGCAAACGGCGCGATCGCTTCCATGGTGGACCTCCGCACCGGCCGCGAGCTGGTGAACGGCCTGCCCTTCAACACCTTCCTGATGACCGAGGACTTGCCCGCCGCATGGGACAACTGGGACATCGACGCGGACGAAGAAGAGAAATTCGCCCCCGCCGGCACGCTTCTGAGCCGTGAAGTGGTTTCCGACGGCGCAGTGGAGCTGCGCATCCGCAGCCGCTACGCGCTGAGCGAAAAGAGCTTCATTGAGCAGGACGTGGTGTTCGACGCCGCCTCCCCCCTCGTCACCTTTGAGACCATCATCGACTGGCAGGAGGAGCACCGTTTCCTGAAAACGGCGTTCGATACATCGCTGCTGGCGGACGGCGTACGAAGCGAGATCCAGTTCGGTCACATCCGCCGCTCCAACCACCGCTCCACCGACCTGGAAAAGGCACGCTTCGAGGTGTGCAACCACAAGTACAGCGACCTGAGTGAAAACAGTTACGGCATTGCGCTGCTCAACGACAGCAAATACGGCCTGTCCGTGCGTGAAGGCAGCATGCGCCTGTCCCTGCACAAGGGCGGCATTCTGCCGGACAGCATGGGCGACAAGGGCCGGCACTACTGCCGCTACGCCATTCTGCCCCATGCGGAAGCCTTTGGCGCAACAAGCGTGATCCAGCCAGCCTATCAGTTCAACTACCTGACTGTGCAGGGCTTTGCTGCGCAGGAACCGCTCGTCAGCGTGGATGCGGCCAACCTCGTGATCGAAGCCGTCAAACCCTGCGAGGATGCGCAGAAAGCCTACATTCTGCGCATCTACGATGCCGCCGGCGACTACACCCGCGCCGCACTGCGGTTTGGTCATGAGGTCAAGGCGGTATATGAATGCAGCATGCTGGAAGAAGAAATCCGTCCTGCCGATCCTGAAGGTCTTGTATTCAAGCCCTTTGAAATCAAAACGCTCAAAATCTGCTATTGATATCAAAAAGGAAGCCTGTTGCATGAACAGGCTTCCTTGTCTTTTATCTTGCGCTTACCAGCCGCCTCGCCAGTTCTGCGCCCTTGGCTGCAACCCAGTGCGAAGCATACGGCGAGCCATGCAGTTCGGCGATTACTTTCAGATAGCTCTCCGGCGTGCCGGTGATCTGAATTTGCTTGCCAGCCGCCAGAATACGGCGGTACACATCCAGCCAGCATTCAGCCGGAGGTTTGCCGTCTCCGAATACCCACTGCACTGCATTCAGATCCTCGAGGGCCAGGATATCCTCCAGATGATTCAGTTCGCCAATACCGTCCAGATGGTAAATGGTATTATGCAGTTTCTGTGTATCCGTGCGCAGGGTTTCCAGCACAAATTCCCGGAACATGGGATTGCCGATCATGTAGCTGAAATCGCACTGGATCACATAGGAGGGTTCCTCGCTCAGCAGGCCAGCCCAGTTGGTGTTGTACTTCTGCGGTTTGAGCACCTGCATAAAGTCCTCATAGGCTTCATACCATGCCTGCTGGATTTCGGCATTCAGCCGGATGACTTCCTCCGGACAATCATACAGATCCATCAGCAAATTTTCGCTTCCGCGGAAGGTGGCTGCCACGTCCATCACGCCGCCCAGATCCGGCAGGCCCATGATCACGCTGCCGTTCCACTTTTCCAGTCCGGCGCGGTAGATGGCTTTGATGCGCTGCACGTACGCGTTCTGCGGGTCGTATCTGACATGGATATCCTCGATTTCAAGTTCTTCTTTGGGGAAGAACCAAACGCCGCCGGAGGAATTGTCCAGCCTTGCGCCGCAGAAAGCCGCCAGCACGCCGGGACCGAAGGCGTCAAAGTTGACCATGGGAAATGCATCCCCCAGATATTCCTGACGGCTGAGCCAGTTGTCCAGTCCGTCGATCACCTGCTCGGGAGAAAAAGAAAAATCTGTACAGTTCTTCTGAGAAAGCACAGGAACATTACACACATCGGCGGCATAGGCATCCGGAATGACGACCTTCATCAGCGGACGGTCCAGTTCGCCCTTCCACCACATAGCATGATTCCGCACAGCCTTCTCCATGCGTTCAGCGTCAAAATGAACAGCCATTGAATCCTCCAAAAAGTGATTTTATACAACTTTCTATACTGTATAAGCGTTTTCCTGCCTGTCTTTGCAAGGAGGCCGGAAGCTAAGCGTCGAATTCCTGTATCACATACTTTCGCGGGGGACAAACTATGAAAATTGTAATTCTGGATGGATATACTGAAAACCCCGGAGACCTGAGCTGGGATGGTTTTGCTGCACTGGGTGATCTGGCGGTATATGAACACACACCGGAGGATGAAATCATCCGCCGAATCGCCGATGCGGAGATTGTTATCACCAACAAAACGCCCATCACCACACAAACCTTTGCCGCCTGCCCGCAGATCCGCTATGTGGGCGTGCTGGCAACAGGCTATAATGTGGTGGATGTGGAAGCTGCCCGCCGGCGCGGCATTGCAGTTGCCAACGTGCCCACCTACGGCACCATGGCGGTAGCGCAGCACACCTTTGCGCTGCTGTTGGAACTGTGCCACCATGTGGGCGCCCACAACGCCGCCGTGCAGCAGGGACGCTGGACAAACGGGCGCGACTTCTGTTTCTGGGACTACCCTCTTACGGAACTTTGCGGCAAAACGCTGGGCGTGATCGGCTATGGACGAATCGGGCAGGCCGTGGCGAACATTGCCCGTGCCTTGGGCATGCAGGTGCTTGCCTGCAGCGCGCATGGCGGCGAAAATCAGGTTTCGCTGGATGAGGTGATTGCGCAGAGCGATGTGATCAGCCTGCACTGTCCGCTGACCAAAGAGAATGAAAAGTTCATCAACCGTCAGACCATCGCCCGCATGAAGGACGGCGTGATGATCGTAAACACCGCCCGCGGCCAGCTGATTGATGAAGAAGCCCTGCGCGATGCGCTGCTTTGCGGCAAAGTATCCGGCGCGGCCGTGGACGTGGCCAGCGCGGAGCCCATCCGCGCGGAAAACCCGCTGCTGGGGCTTCCTAACTGCATCATCACGCCGCATATCGCCTGGGCGCCCAAAGAGAGCCGGCAGCGGCTGATGGATGTGGCGGTGAGCAATCTGGAAGCGTTTTTGAAGGGCGAACCCGTGAACAATGTAGCAAAGTAAACAAAATGCCTCTGCATGATCCGGATTCATGCAGAGGCATTTTTTATGCAGCCTTTCGCAGGGCTTTTTTGTTGGCTTTCCATTCGCGGAATGCGGGCAACGCAGCCTGTCCTTCCGGCGTGACAGGACGAATCCATTTGCCGGAAAACATGTGCCGCTGCATCAGCACAAAGCGGATGGGCTCGTCAATGTAGCAGCAGGCAAAAATGACCAGGAACGGCGCTTTCCATACCAGACCGCTCAGGCATACGAAGGGCAGCACCATCAAGTACATGAACAGAATTTCCAGCACGGTGCCGGTGGTGGCGTCGCCGGCGGAACGATAGGTGTCGTTCTGCGTCCAGTTGCACATGCGGATGACCGCCGCCACGCAGTAAACGCACAGCATGCCAAAGCCGATGCGGAAGGATTCGCCGCTCAGGCTCATCACGGTCAGAATGGGCTTGTGCACCGCCAGCAGCGCAAGGCAGATCACAAAGATGCAGCTGCCGCACAGATACACCAGCCGTTTGGCACGCTCGTAGGCGGTTTCCAGCTCGCCGGAGCCAACACAGGTGCCCACCAGCACGCTTGCCGCATTGGAGAAGCCGGCAAAGAAGCCGATGATCAGGCCTTCCAGCGTGCGGAAGACAGCCATGGCTGCAATGGCCTGTTCGCTCTGTCGCCCCAGTACCATGTTGATGATCATGTTGGCCGTACCGATCATCACCTCATTGCAGATGATCGGAAAGCAGCGCTGCAGATACAATTTGACCGCGGGAACACTCCACTGAAAATGCTTGCGGAAGTGGAACAGATAGGGATACTTCTGCAAACGGGCCATTACAAAAATCACGCCCGCATTGACTGCCGCCGCGCAAACTGTTGCCAGCGCCGCGCCCTGCACCCCCATAGCGGGAAGACCGAATTGTCCGTAGATGAACACCCAGTTGAGGAACATATTGGTCAGCACAGAGGCAATGGAGGCGTAAAGCGGAATGCGCACACGCTCGGTAGAGCGCAGCAGACAGCTCATGGCCATGGACAGAATCTGCAAAGGATACGCAAATCCTACCACCCGCAAGTACCGTGCGCCGATCTGCTGAATGGATTCTTTATCGGTATATACCTTCATCACCCATTCGGGGAAAGCCAGCGCAAGCGTGGCAAACACCGCCGCCACGATCATCATACAGGTAAGCGTGATGCCGTAGGAACGGTCGATGCCGTCGTCATCCTTCGCGCCGTAGTACTGCGCAAAAAACAGCATGCCGCCGCCCACAAAGCCCCAGTAGCCCGCAAACATCAGCGAGGTAAACTGCGCGCAAAGACCCACCGCGCCAACGGTGGTTTCACCCAGCGGCGCGATCATCATGGTATCCACCATGCTGCCCGTGGTGGTCAGCAGGTTCTGCAGTGCGACCGGGATAGCGATCACGGCGATCTTTTTGATAAAGTCACGCCAGTCGAACGACGAGTTGCTGCTCATGGAAGAAAGCCCCTTTCGTATCAATCGCATGTATTATACCAGCGCACCAACGGAAAGTAAACAGAGACGCAGAAAGCGTATCTCTGTTTGCTTTTCTTTATTTACCATTTTCCCGGCAGATCCGGGCACTTCATCATCCGCTTGGCTGCCCGCAGTTCCACATAACAGCCGCACAGCATGCACATGCCGTTTTGCAGACGGTCGCACGCGCGGCATTGTGCCAGTCTTTGCGCCGTCATATCTGCCGGAGCGCGCTTTTCCTCCGGCAGCAGGTCGATCAGTTCGCGGATGCTTTGAGCCAGCGCAGCCTCGTCCGGCATGTCTTCCAGCAGGCAGCGACGGCAAAAGGGCTTCTTCTCCATCATCGGAGCAGGTACACTGCCGCATCATGCGGCGCGAGCTTTACCTTCAGGCCATTGGCTGCGTCCGCAGGCTGCTTCGTCCACAGTTCCGTTGCAGACGTATAGGTTTGATTCAGCCATTCTGCAGGCAGGGTGACGGTTTTTTCCGCATCGCTCAGGTTGAACAGCGCTGCATACAGGCCGTTTCCATCCTGGCGTGGCGCCACCCAGATGCTTTCCTCTTCCGTTGTGGTCAGCGGATGGCCGCAGAAGCTTTCCCTGCCGATGTTCAGCACATCTGCGTTGGTGAGCAGTTCCAGCGTAAACGCATCGTTTTTGGTCATTTCCGCACCAATCATGAGCGGCGAGCGCATCATACCCCAGAGCGTCATCATGGTGCGCTGCTCGGCTTGCGTAAAGCGCGTCCAGTCATCAGGATCGCTGCACTGGCGCAGTGCGCCCACAGGCAGCATATCCGCATCCGGCCAGTGACCGGGAGCGGCGTGAATGCACCATTTCTCCGCTCGCTCAAACATGCCTTTGAGCAGCCGCCAGTCATCCCAGAAATCATCGGTGATGCGCCACATGCCGGCATATTTCTTCAGGTGCTCAGCCTGTTCCAACGGAGCAGGACCGGGAGAGAGCGAAAGCACGATATCGCGTCCGCAGGAACGGCTGGCTTCGCTGATCAGTTCGATTTCCCGCCGGCAATGCGGGTATTCGCGGGCGATGTCATCGCACTTGACAAAATCCACGCCCCACTCCGCATACAGGGCAAAAATACTGTTGTAGTAATCCCTGGCGGCTTCACGCTCGCACCGGAGGCCGTACATATCCGGATTCCAGGCGCAAATGCTGTTGGGATCGGCCGCCTGGTGGCAGCCGTACGCACTGCCTTTGATGGGCAGATGCCTGTGCGCCGCCATGCGGGGCAGACCGCGCATGATATGAATACCGAATTTGAGTCCAAGGCTGTGCACGTAATCGGCCAGCGGCTTGAAGCCTGCGCCGTTTGCCGCGCTGGGAAAACGGTTTTCTGCGGGCAGCAGGCGGCCGTATTCATCCATGACCAGCTGGGAAAAGGCTTCATAGTCATGGTTGATGGCCGTGGGCTGGTACCACTGGATATCCACCACCACATATTCCCAGCCATAGGGTTTCAGATATTGCGCCATGTAATCGGCATTCTGACGGACTTCCCTTTCAGTAACAGCCGCTCCATAACAGTCCCAGCTGTTCCATCCCATCGGGGGGTATTTCGCGAGCATATGGTTTCTCCTTACTTGATGGTGATCTCAGCCACGCAGCAGGCGGGCAGTTCGATTACAATGCTGCCATTCTTCAGCGTGCAGCCGTCAAAGGCTTCCACAGCCAGCGGCGAATCGCCGAAATCGTTGTACTGATGCATTTCGCCCTTGAGGATGCGGCCGGTCACAGACGCAGCGTTCACACCTTCCAGCGTAACGGCCGCGAGCTTGTCGGCGGCAAGGTTGGCCATGGTCACGGTGATCACGCCGTCCTTTTCGGAGGCGGAAGCGGTGATCTGTCTGGTCTGCCATTCGCCTTCGCCTACGGTTTCAGTCTGCACATAGCAGTCGATCTCGTTGGCATCCTGATGCGCCTTGTACAGATCAAACACGTGGTAGGTGGGGGTCAGCACCATCTGGTCGCCTTCGGTGAGCACCACGGATTGCAGCACGTTGACGGTCTGGGCCAGGTTGGCCATGACCACGCGGTCGCAGTGACGGTTGAAAATATTGAGGTTGATGGCGGCGATCAGCGCATCGCGCATGGTGTTCTGCTGGTAGAGGAAACCGGGGTTGGTGCCGGGTTCCACATCGTACCATGCGCCCCATTCGTCCACGATCAGGCCCACGCGCTTTTCGGGATCATACTTGTCCATGATGGCGCTGTGACGGGTGATAAACTCATCCATATCCTGAGAGCGCACAAGGGTCTTGTAGAAATCGTGCAGGGTAAACTCGGTCGCGCTGCCCTTGACCGTCCAGTCGCCGCAGATGGTGTAGTAGTGCAGGGTGATGGCGTCCATAAAGCGGCCGGCGCGTTCCATCAGCACTTCCATCCAGTTGTAATCGCGGTCGGTGGGGCCGCAGGCAATGCGGTAGAGCTTGTTCTTGCCGTAGTTGCGGCAGTAGGTCTGATAACGGCGGAATTCATCGGCATAGTATTCGGGACGCATATTGCCGCCGCAGCCCCAGCTTTCGTTGCCAACACCCCAGTACTTGACGCCCCAGGGCTCCTTGCGGCCGTTGGCCCAGCGCTTTTTCACCACGGTGGAGTCGCCCTCGCTGTTCAGGTATTCCACCCACTCGGCCATCTCGCGCACGGTGCCGGAACCGACGTTTGCGTTGATGTAGGGCTCGCAGCCGATCTGCTCGCACAGTTCCAGAAATTCATGGGTGCCGAAGGAGTTATCCTCCACCACGCCGCCCCAGTTGGTATTGACCATGCGCTTGCGGCCTTCCTGCGGGCCGATGCCATCCTCCCAGTGGTATTCATCGGCAAAGCAGCCGCCGGGCCAGCGAAGCACCGGCACGCCGATCTTTTTGAGCGCATCCACCACGTCCTTGCGCATGCCGTTTACATTGGGAATGGGGCTGTCCTTGCCCACAAACAGGCCCTGATAGATGCAGCGGCCCAGATGCTCGGAAAAGTGACCGTAGATATTTTTGTTGATAACGCCCCTGCTGCGTTCAGGGTTCAGGGTGATTTTGTTCATGCGGATCCTCCTTTATGCTTTCAGTGCTTCGTACACGCTGTTGCGAATTGGCATATGGAAATACTGCCGGATGGGGAACCAGTTGCGCACATGGGTAACAAACGCAATCGACACGCCGTTTTCGGGATCGGACAGTTCATAGCTTCCGGCCGCGCCGTCCCAGCCGAACTCGCCCAAGCCGGAATTTGCGCCGGTATCCATCCGCACGCGGGTGCGCACGCCAAGGCCATAGCCGTAATCCGGACCGGCCTGGCATTCAAAAGCCGTTTTTTTCGCCACGCGGGACAGCTGTTCCGTACGGATCAGGTCAATGGTTTCGGGTTTGAGCAGCTGATAACCGTCAGCGGTTTGTCCGCCGCAGGCCATTGCGTCCACAAACAGGGAAAGATCCTCCTGCGTACTTACCACGCCTGCCCCGCCGCTGTCATAATCATCGGCCAGACGGTACACGCAGGTTTTGGCCTGGGGCAGATACGCGCGTGTTTCTTCCTGGTACCAGTACTGCGGGGTGATCTCATCCTCCTGCCAGCGGTAACTGGTGCGGTTCATTCCCAGCGGAGCAAAAACCTCCTCGTGCATGTACTCGCGGAAAGGCTTGCCGGTGATCACTTCGGCAACGGCCGCCAGCACATCGTGCGCAAGGCAGTACTGGTACCGCCAGCCCGGCGAAAAATCCAGCGGAGACTGCGCAAAAGCATTCACGATGGAAAGCGTATCCGTTTTTCCTTCAGCGATGGTGCGGCGAATGGGTTCGGTATTCAGATCGTAATTGAGCCCTGCCGTCATGGTCATCAGATGGCGGATGGTCATCACCGTATCCGGTTTTGCCTTTACGCCATCCTTCATCACAAAGGCGTCCGCATAGGCAGGCAGGTATTTTTCCACCGGATCATCCAGTCCAATCAGGCCGCGTTCCCACAGCCGCATTATGCCCGCAATGGTGATGGGCTTGGAACAACTGTAGAGAAACAGCCGCTGATCGCTTGCAATATTCACGCCGTATTCAAACAGCTTTTCATGGTTCTTTCGCACGGTGATGCCGCACATGGGCATTCCCTGTTCCGTCAGCAGATCCAATTCTTTTTTGACACATTCAAAAGCTTTCATTTTGATCCCGCCTTTGATTCATTTGACGTCATTGTAACACAACCTCGGAATGTCTGCAATCAGATTTGTCTTGCGCTTTTGCGGCGAAATTGGTACACTGTCACTATACAACTCGTTCAAAAAACATCTTCCGTAAAAAGGAGTATATCCATATGAAATATCCGCAGAACTGGCAGGCACGGGCCATCCGTCCGGACGGCCCTTCCGAGTGGTTTGCTGCCCGCGTGCCCGGCAACGTGCAGTACGATTACGGCCGGATGATGGGCTGGGGCGATATCAACTACGGCGAAAACGCGAACCTCTTTCTTGAAACCGAGGATTACACATGGGAATACCAAACCACGCTGCAATACGAATGCAAAGAAGGAGAAACCGCCGTATTTGTGGCAGAAGGCATTGATTACCGTTTTGATATTCTGATAAACGGCTTTCCAAAGGTCAGCCATGAGGGCATGTTCACCCGCGTGGAGATACCGCTGGCGAATGGTGAAAACGAGCTGACCGTTCGTATCCACCCTCACCCCAAGAGTGAAAGAACAGAGTTTGCGGATCGCGCTCAGGCGCAGGACAGCGTCAAGCCGCCCGTGTGCTACGGCTGGGACTGGCATCCGCGCCTGCTGGTCAGCGGCATCTGGCAGGATGTTTACGTCGAAACGCGCCATGCCGATTACATACGCCGCTGCGAAGCGTTCTACACGCTGAATGACGATTTCACCCGGGCTGAGATTCGCTTTGAAACCGACTGCGCCGCGCCTGTCGAAATCACCCTGTATGATCCCGATGGAAATGAAATCGGCAAGGGTGATGCCTTTACCATCGAAAATCCCCGTCTGTGGTGGTGCAACGGTCAGGGCGAAGCCGCGCTGTATACCTATACCGCATGCACGGCTCATCACGAAGTCAGCGGGCACATCGGCCTGCGGCGCGCAAGGCTCATCATGAGCGATGGCGCATGGGGCGAACCCTACGGCTTCCCCAAGGGCCGCAGCGTTGCGCCCATCCAGCTGGAACTGAACGGACGGCAGGTATTTGCCAAGGGCAGCAACTGGGTGAACCCCGATGTATTCAACGGCCATATCGATGAGGCGCGTTATGAAACCCTCATTCAGCTGGCCCACGACGCCAACATGAATATTTTCCGCTGCTGGGGCGGCTCCGGCATCAGCAAGCAGGATTTCTATGACCTGTGCGACAAACTGGGCATCATGGTGTGGGTGGAATTCCCGCTGGCCTGCAACTGCTACCCGGACGATCCGCATTATTTGCAGATTCTGGAGCAGGAGGGCAGCGCCATCATCAAGTCACTGCGCACCCACCCGGCGGTGGTCATGTACTGCGGCGGCAACGAGCTGTTCAACAACTGGTCGCTCATGACGGATCAGTCCCTGCCGCTGCGTCTGCTCAACAAACTGTGCTATGAGCTGGATCCCAAAAACGCCTATCTGATGACCTCCCCCATCTTCGGCATGGCGCACGGCGGCTATACCTTCTATGACCCGGATGCGAAGTGCGACGTGTTCACGCTTTTCCAGAATGCCAGCAATACCGCTTATACCGAATTCGGCGTACCCGGCATCACCGATCTGGAAAATCTGAAAAAGATCATTCCGGAAGAGGAGCTCTTCCCCATTGAAAACAAAGGCAGCTGGAAGCTGCATCACGCCTTTGAAGCCTGGGGCGATGAACGCTGGCTTTGCCGCGATGTATTGGAACGTTACGCGCAGGAGCCGCTGGACAGTCTGGAAAAGATGATCGACCATGCCCGCTGGCTGCAGTGCGAAGGCTACAAAGCGATTTTTGAAGAAGCCCGCCGTCAGGCGCCGTACTGCTCCATGGCCATCAACTGGTGCTACTGCGAGCCGTGGATCACCGCCGCAGGCAACAGTCTGATCACCTATCCCGTTCAGCCCAAGCCCGCCTATGAAGCAGTCAAAACGGCTCTGCGTCCGGTTATGGCCAGCGCGCGCATCCCCAAGTTTGACTGGAAGGCCGGAGAAACCTTTACCGCGCAGATCTGGCTGCTGAACGATACCCATCAGCAGACTGAGACCAGCGTGGACGTATCCCTTCGGCTGGGGGATGAAACCCATCCCCTGTTCACCTGGAACAGCGGCCTGACCGCTGCCAACAAGATCGGCCCCAGCGTGAATTTTGTGCTGCCGGATGCTGACGCAACCGATATGACCCTCATCCTTTCTGCCGGGGAACAAACCAGCCAATACCGCCTGTGCTACCGCAGCCGCACGGAACGCCGCGTTTCCCGCCAGCTGAACGTATAAAGGAGACAGCCATGAACAACGGACGCAATACCCTGTGGTACCGCGAACCCGCACGCAGCTGGAACGAATCGCTGCCGCTGGGCAACGGCCGTCTGGGCGCAATGGTATTTGGCGGCATCTGCGAAGAACGCATTGCCCTGAACGAGGACACCCTCTGGACCGGCTACCCCACCTTCTGCAATCAGCCGGACGCCTACGACGCCATGCAGGAAGCCCGCAGGCTGGCCATGAACGGCGATCTGCTTGCCGCCCAGCACGTGCTGGAAGACCGCTTTACCGGCCTGTGGTCGCAGGCCTATCTGCCCCTGGGCGATCTGCTTCTGAGCATGCAGCACGGCGAAAACGTACAGGAGTACCGCCGCGAGCTGGATCTGTCCACCGGCGTTCACACCACGCAGTATGTGTGTGAGGGCACGCGCTATCTGCGCGAAGCTTTTGTCAGCCATCCTGATCAGGTCATGGTTCTTCGGCTGACGGCGGACAAGCCGTTCTCCTTCCGGCTGAAGATGGCCTCGCAAATCATCGTACAGCACGAAACCGCAGACAACGCCGTATTTTTCCACGGCAACGCGCCCACTCTGAAGTGGGAATTCGGGCGAAGCCATGATGCTGAGCTGCTGACCTATGGCCAGACAGATGCAGAAAAAGGCATGGCGTTCCATGCCGAGGCCCAGGTGCAAACGGATGGCAGACTCCGCGCTGAAACAGCCGAGCTGATCGTGGAGAATGCGCAAAGTGCGACCATCCTGTTCAACGCCCGCACCAGCTTCAACGGCTGGAACAGGCATCCCGTTCTGGAAGGACGCGAATACACCCAGCGCTGCCGCGATGAACTGTCACAGGCTGCCTGTCAAGACTATGACATTCTCAAATCCCGTCACATCGCCGACCATGCCGCGCTGTATGACCGTGTGGATTTCCGCCTGGGCGGCGGCGAGGAAGCCCTCCTGCCCACCGATGAACGCCTCTATAATCACGAAAACGGCCTTGCAGATCCAGATCTGTACGCGCTCTACTTCCAGTTTGGGCGCTATCTGACCATCGCTGCCTCCCGTCCCGGCACAGAGGCCATGAACCTGCAGGGCATCTGGAATGAGCATCTGATCCCGCCGTGGAACAGCAACTATACCGTGAACATCAACACGGAAATGAACTACTGGCCTACGCTGATGGTGGATCTGCCGGAATGTACCGAACCGCTGCGCCGCCTGATTGCCGAGCTTGCCGAAAGCGGCAAAAGAACCGCGCAGGTCTATTACCACGCGCCGGGTTTTACGGCGCATCACAACGTGGATCTGTGGCGCATGAGCACCCCCGTGGGCGCGCACCGGCGCGGTACGGCAGGCTTTGCCTGCTGGCAGATGAGCGCGGCCTGGCTGTGCCGTCACCTGTGGGAGCAGTACGAATACACCCGGGATGAAGACTGGCTGCGCAAAGAGGGATTCCCGCTCATCCGCGAAGCTGCCGTGTTCTGCCTGTCTCAGCTGGCGGAGGACGAAAAAGGCCGTCTGATCATTCCCGCCGCTACCTCGCCCGAAAACGGCTACATCCTCAACGGCAGCCAGATGGCCGTCTGCCGCGAAGCCACCATGACGCAGGCCATCGTGGAGGATCTGTTTGACATCGTACTGAAAGCCGCCAGCATCCTCAATCAAAAAGACAGCTTCGTGGAAGCTGTCCAACAGGCGTTTGACAAGCTGGGCGGGCCCGGTATCAGCGCTATCGGCACGCTGCTGGAATGGGAGGAAGAATACGAGGAGATGGATATCCATCACCGTCACATTTCCCACCTGTACGGGCTGCATCCCGGCCGCAGCATCACCGTGGATGATCAGCCCGAGCTGGCCAGCGCCTGTCAAAAGACTCTGGAACGCCGCGGCGACGAGAGCACCGGCTGGGCCATGGGCTGGCGCATCAACCAGTGGGCTCGCCTGCGCGACGGCGACCACGCGCTGCACCTGCTGGACAACCAGCTGCGCAGCGTGGAAGGCCGCAATCCCCAGAAACCCGAAGGCAAGCGCGGCTGGACAAACGGCGGCACCTACCTGAACCTTTTGGACGCGCATCCACCGTTCCAGATCGACGGCAACTTCGGAGCATGCGCCGGCATTGCAGAAATGCTGTTGCAAATGAACGAAAAAGGCGATCTGCTGATCCTGCCCGCCCTGCCCAAAGCATGGAAAACCGGCAGCGTGCGCGGTCTGCGCACAAGGCGCGGCACGCATGTGGATATTGCATGGAACGGCGAAAGCGTGGAGTGGCAAGAATATTAAAAGGAAGAGGCGAACGACACGTTCGCCTCAGGCCGTCGAAAAAGCTCGCTGACGCGATCTTTTCCGCCGAAGAATGCACCGTTTGCCTACTCGCCTGACGGCTCGCCGGGCGGCAAACGGTGTAAGGAAAGCCTTGCTGCGCAAGGCTTCCGAAGCTGACGCACAT
>JAFYQB010000152.1 GCA_017547285.1 Clostridia bacterium | reverse complement strand
GTGCCACGGCTCGCTTGTACATATCTCCCTCCGGTTTTGAGGATTCAGAGACCATCGGAAGAAAAAAGGGTACAAGCGAGCCGGGGCCACTGTATTGGCCCCGGCGGTCTTCGATGCAATTTGTAACGGAATATCCAATCCCTGACCGCGCTTTGCGCGGTCAGTCCACGGGTCAAGGGCGAAGCCCTTGAATCCGCTCCGCCAGCTTTTCGCTGATGCCTTCCACCTGCATCAGTTCTTCCTTGCTGGCTTCAAAAATGGCCTTTACGCTGCGGAAATGCTTGATCAGCGCGGTCTGTTTTTTAGGGCCAATGCCCTCAATTTCGTTCAGACGGCTCTTGAGCTGGCTCTTGCCGCGCAGCGCGCGGTGATGTGTGATGCCAAAGCGGTGCGCCTCATCGCGCACAAACTGCACCAGATGCAGCGCATTGGAGCGCCTGTCCAGCACGATGGGATCATCCGGGCGGCCCGGCAGATAGATTTCCTCATTCTTTTCAGCAAGGCCAAACATGGGAATATGCAGTCCGCATTCGTGCATGGCCTGCTGGGCGAAGGCCACCTGCTGGGGGCCGCCGTCGATGAGGATGACGTCCGGCAGTTTGGAAAAGCTGCCTTCCTCCACCGGCAGCCCGGCGGCCTCACGTTCTTTGCGCTCTTCCAGACCGTGCGTCAGGCGGCGGGTGATGACTTCTGCCATGGAGGCAAAGTCGTTTGCGCCTTCTACGGTCTTGATGCGGAAAATGCGGTACGCCTTTTTGGCAGGCATGCCGTTTTCAAATACCACCATCGCAGCCACGCTCTGCTGGCCCATGGTATTGGAAATATCGTAACCCTCAATACGCAGCGGCATTTTGGGCAGATTGAGCTCCTTCTGCAAAGCCAGCATGGCCTGACGGGTGCGCAGGTCGCGCACAGCGGCGGACTGGCGGTGCTTTTCCAAAGCATCCTCCGCGTTTTTGAGGGCAATTTTCACCAGATCCACCTTGTCGCCGCGCTGCGGCACCGCCAGCGTGACCGCGCCTGCGCGGCGTTCGCGCAGCCAGCTTTCCAGCGGCTCCAGCGCGTCTTCCGAAAGCGTCTGCACCAGCACGTTACGGGGGATCAGGTGCTCGTCGTCATAGTACTGGGTGATGAAGTTGGCCAGAATATCCGCCGGTTCCTCATCGCCGCTGTTTTCCATCAGGAAGCTGCGTCCGCCCTCCATGCGCCCGGCGCGGATGTGCGTAAGCTGCACCATGGCGTCGCGCTCATCCCGCGCCACAGCCAGAATATCCTGCTCCACATCGCGGGTCTGAATGGCGTGCTGTTCCTCCATCAGCTGCTTCACATCGGTGATCTTGTCGCGCAGAAGCGCAGCGTTTTCGTATTCCAGCCGCATGGCGGCGGCCATCATTTCGTCGGTCAGGTATTTGATCAGCTCGCGGCTGTCGCCGGACAGGAAGGAGATCACCTTGTCCAGGATCGCGCGGTATTCTTCCTGAGAAATCAGCCCTGCGCACGGCGCCTTGCACCGCCCGATCTGGTGATTCATGCACGGCCTGCGCGGGCTTTTCAGCGGCAGATTCAGGTTGCAGGTGCGCAGCGGAAAAAATCGGCGCACCTCATCCACCACCTGCCGGACCGCCGTTGCGCCGATGTACGGGCCAAAATATTTGGCCCCGTCGCGCTGATCCATGCGCCGCGCCAGCGTGAGCCGCGGGAACGGCTCGCTCAGGTCGATGCGCAGATAGGGGTAATGTTTGTCGTCCTTCAGAAGGATATTGTAGAACGGCCGGTGCTTTTTGATCAGATTGCATTCCAGAGTCAGCGCTTCAAAGTTGGTCTGGCACAGCATCAGATCAAAATCATCCACGCGGCTCACCATGGCGGCTACCTTGGGCGTGTGTGCGCCGTGAAAATAAGACCGCACCCGGTTTTTCAGGTTCACGGCCTTGCCTACGTAGATGATCTCGCCCCGGCTTTTCATAATGTAGCAGCCGGGGCTGTCCGGCAGCATTTTGATTTTGTATTGGAGTGTTGGGTTCATATGGTTTCCCTCCGGGAAAGGGCTTCGCCCTGACTCGTTTGGTGAATGGGTTGTGGGCACTGGCGTGGCTTGTGCGGGGAGGTTTGGTGTGGCTTGCGTGCTCAGATTGGTGCAAGCACTGCCGGTGCTTGCGCGGTTCTCTTTGGTGTGGCTTGTGCGCTCAGCCTGTGGCAAGCACTGCCGTAGCTTGCGTTGTTCTCTTCCGCTCCGCTCGGGCCAGAGGATCAGGGGGGATTTCGATTTCCCCCCTTAGATCCTCTGGACTCCTGTATCCCCCTTAAAACGACCAGGGGCATGGCCCCTGGACCCCTGTGGGGCCGGGGTGGATTTGGTGAAGCAGGGGAGAGTGTTAATAGGTACTTCTTTTTTAAGAAGCCAAGCAACGGCACGCGGCAGAAAGATTCCTTTCGGAGCCTGAGCCGAAATCCCCCGGCAGGCGAGAGTCGGCGAAGCTTTACCCTTGACAATCCGAAGCAGGCAAATGGTACCCTTTCCGGGGCGAGGGCGATGTCAAGCTCCTTTTTCATTCCCTCCGTCGCCCTCGCCAAACTCAACCAACCATTTGCCTGCTGTTTGTCAAGGGCGGCGGTCATACAAAGGACAATACCTGTCCCGGCACGAACGCGCTATTCATGAAACGCCCCTGCAATAAAACAGGGTCTGCCGCTCCCATCCCCGGGGTCCGGGGCCGCAGCCCCGGCGCCGGAAGGGGGCAAGGGAGTCCAGAGGACTTGGGGGACCGGTGCGGGGTCCCCCTGTCCTTTGGCCCTAGCGGAGCGGGCCGCTTGCCCGCTCATCAAACAAAGGCACGCGTACCATACGCGTTCCCAAAGCTGCTTTCAGCGCCCCCACCTCATCAGTCAGCCTTACGGCTGACAGCTTCCCCTCAAGGGGAAGCGTGCGGAGGGGCTGCGTACCATGCGCTTCCACCTCATCAGTCACCTACGGTGACAGCTTCCCCTCAAGGTGAAGCGTGCGAAGGGTCCGCATACCATTCGCAGCCCTGAAGCTGCAAAAAAGATCCTGCAGGCAGCTCTTCGCCGTCCGGCAGGATCCTTCCTTATTTCATTTCGGGAACTAGTTTCCGTATCCCCTCCGGCATGCCGCTTTCCGCCTGCAGCCATACTCCCGTCACCGGATGTTTCAGCCGGATCATTGCGCTGTGCAGCGCAAACCTGCCCGGCAGTTCTTCGGGCAGTTCTGTTCCGTACAGAAAATCCCCCGTCACAGGGCACCCGAAATGCGCCATGTGTACGCGGATCTGGTGCGTTCTGCCTGTATCCAGCTTCAGCCTGACTACACTGCGCTGCCCTTTGTGCAGCACGCGGTAGGATGTTCGGGCTTCCTTGCCGTCCTCGCGTACCTCGCGGCGCACGGTCGCTCCGTCCGCTTTGGCAATGGGCAGATTGATCAGCCCTTCATCCTGCGGCAGAACGCCGTCCACCACCGCCACATATTCGCGGATGAAGTCCTCCGTATGCAGCATTTGCTGCAAAAGATACTGCACATGCGCGTCCTTTGCCACGATCATCAGCCCGCTGGTTCCCTTGTCCAGCCGGTTGACAGGGCGGTACACAAACGATTCCGGCTCGCCCAGATGCGCAAACAGCGCGTTTTCCAGCGTGGGCGTGTCACGGTTCATGCTGGGCGCAGAGGGCAGAGGCGCGGGCTTGTCGATCACCCAGAAAAAATCGTCCTCGTAAACGATCGAAAGAGGCATCTGCAAAGCCCTGGGCTGACTGCCGCTTACCTCCGGCACAAACAGCGCAAGCGTCTGCCCCGCTTTGACACGCACGTCCGCCGTTACCCGCTGACCGTCCAGCGTGATGCTGCCCTGAAATTTGGCGCGCTTGAACTGGCCGCTGCTCATGCCAATACGGCTCAGGGCAATGGAGCGGATGCTTTTTCCTTCCATTTCGGGCTGAATGATCACGGTATGCGTGGGCATGGGGTTCCTCCTCAGGTTTCATTGCGTCCAGTATAGCACATCCCCACGCGAATATGATATACTGGATGCATCTTTTCATCAGGAGGTTCCTGTATGCAAATTGCGCTGATCGCCGACCTGCACGGCAACCGTCCCGCCGTGGAGGCGCTGGAAAAAGATCTTGCGTTCATCAAGCCGGACCGCATCATTTGTCTGGGTGATATCGTGGGCAAGGGCCCCAGCAACGATTTTACTTTTGACTGGGCCTTTGAGCACTGCCATCTGATTCTGGGCGGCAACTGGGATTACGGCGTGGGATATCAGGAATTCCCCAACGATCAGTATTACTGGGAACAGCTGGGGGAGAAACGCCTGCAAAAACTGCGTGAACTGCCTGCCGAGCATGAACTGATGATGAGCGGACGGCGCATCCGCCTGTTCCACGGCCGGCCGGTGATGGAAAATCTGATCGTTGCCCAGCACGATGTTTCCCTGATCGATCCCTTTTTCGTGGATGAACAGGGCCGCCGCTACGACGCCGTCATTTATGCCGACGCGCACCGCCAGGCCCTGCGCACCATTTCCCCGGGGTTGTTTGTGAACACCGGCTCCGTAGGCAATGCCATGGGCATTCCCAAATGCTGCTACGCCATTCTGTGTGCGGAAGAAGGCCCCGCCCCCGCGCCGTTTGAGATCCGCCTGCGCCAGCTGGATTACGACCGCGATCAGGCCATACGCGACGCTGAGGCCGCGCCCCGCGTTCCGCGCATTGAAACCTATATCCGGGAAATCAAAACCGGAATCTACAGCCGCTGAAAAATATTTTCAGCGGTTTTTTCGTGTTTTTATTGTATTAAATTTTCCAGAAGATACATTTCCCGTTGACGTTTTGCATTGTAATCAGTTAAAATGTAAGATAGGTTATATTGGCGACATTCGTATACAAAGGAGGCGCTCATGTCATTTTCCGGCGATTTGAAAAATGAACTGGCCACAGTCAAACCCGAAAAAAGCTGCTGCGGCCTGAGCGAGCTTTGCGGATTGTATGCCACCATGGGCAGTCTGAGCCTGCTGGGACGCGGCAAGGTAAATGTACAGCTGACCAGCGAAAGTCTGGCTGTATGCCGCCGTGCATACACGCTGCTGGCCCAGAGCCTGAAAATTTCTCCGCAGATTCATTATGTAACCAATGCGCGTTTCGGCGGCACGCGCAAATGCGTGCTTACGCTGGGCCCCATCCATTCGCCTGTTTTACTGAAAGCCCTTGGCATGATGGATGATTCCGGCTCCCTGCGCTCCGCCACCCCCAGAATGAGTTTGACCCGCCAGTGCTGCATGCGCGCATTCCTGCGCGGCATCATGCTGGGCGGCGGCACCATGAGCAACCCCGAGCAGAGCTATCATCTGGAGCTGCCCGCCCGTGACGGCGACATTCAGGCCATGACGGCCAAATGCATGCAGCGCATGGGTTTGCCCATCAAACTGAGCGAACGGCGCGAGCATACCTACTTCTATTTGAAACAATCTGACCAGATCGTGGCATTTTTAACGGTGATCGGCGCACATACTGCTGTGATGCAGATTGAAGACCTGCGGGTCAAAAAACAGGTAATGGAAACCGTGAACCGCGCCATGAACTGTGATAACGCCAACTTGCAAAAGCAGATGGATGCTTCCAGCACGCAGGTGGAGGCCATTCGCCAACTGCTGGAAAACGACCGGCTCAGCACGCTGCCGCCCGGTTTGCAGGAAATTGCGCTTGCCAGAATGAACAACCCGGACGCCAGCCTGACCGAGTTGGGGCAGATGCTGGATCCGCCCATCGGGAAAAGCGGCGTCAATCACCGCATGCGGCGGCTGATGACGTATTTGGATGAAGCTTCCAAAACGTGAAGGATTTGGTGAATGCGCATGGTACGCAGCCTCTCCGCACGCTTCCCCTTGAGGGGAAGCTGTCACCGTAGGTGACTGATGAGGTGGGGATGCTGCAAGCAGCTTTAGAAAAGCGTATGGTACGCAGCCCCTCCGCACGCTTCCCCTTGAGGGGAAGCTGTCACCGAAGGT
>JAFYQB010000151.1 GCA_017547285.1 Clostridia bacterium | reverse complement strand
GGAAGCCCTGCTCAGCAAGGCTTTCCTTACACCGTTTGCCTACTCGCCCGGCGGGCCGTCAGGCAAGTAGGCAAACGGTGCAATCTTCGGCGGAAAAGATCGCGTCAGCGAGCTTTTTCGACGGCCTGAGACGAAGCGTTCAGCTTCGTCTTTTTTGAATCAGCAAATGATGAAAGAACGCAACCGCCCTGTATTCATCCAGCGTGGAAACGCGTTTCTCCAGGGTAAGCATCTGCTCCTGCCAATCCGCATTCTGCTGAACCTGCTGATTCTGCTGCAGATCCCAGAAGGTGCGTATGCCGAAAACGCGGGTGATCCTTAATTCATCCGACCATGTTTCAACCGCTTCATCGTCAAAATACCGAATGACTCCAAACCGAGCCGCCGAACTGTCCCCGCCGTCCAGCAACGCATGAGCTTTCTCAAACGCATTCAGCAGTACCGCCATCTGCATCACGCGCCCGGCTCTGTTATGCTTGACAAGCGAAAGCAAACCATCCGGTTTCATCAACCGTGCAAATTCACGCACGATTTCTTCTCGGTCTGTGGCATATTCCAGTACATTGTGACACAGGATCACATCAAAACTTGCGTCCGGCATTTTTCTCAGCTGTTCTGTACTGCCTGTCAGCTGTATGTAAGGATGCTCCTGCCAGCGTTCTCTGAGCATTTCCTCACACGGTTCAACAGCGGTCACCTCATTGCAGCGTGCAAAACAGCTGGCTGTCGCGCCGTTTCCGCTGCCGAAATCCAGAATTTTCTTTCCGCTGACAGGGCCGATCTGTTCCCACGTCATGCGTTTCATCAACGTTTCCCATACCGAAAGTTTTTCAGGCATCACAGCGCCTCCTTTGAATCATCCGTCGCTGCATCCAGCATAACACATTCCGGCGAACATGATTGTAACAAGTTTACCTGTGTCCCATCACCCTGACATTTTCCGGGCCCACACCTGCGTGTATCACGCATAATTCCACAATTTGCACGCCCGCAGCCTCACTGAGCGCCGCTTCAGGCAGCAGCACCGTAACAGCGCCGTTTTGCATCAGCACAACGGCGTTTTCATATCCGGCTTCCAGCAGCGCCGTTTCCAGACCGATTTCATGCTGATGCTCTTCGATCAGTGCACTCAGCTTCCGGGCTGCCATCTGCTGCGTCGCTTCATCAGCCGCCCCGCTTTCCAGCAGCGCCTGCAAGGTAGCTACATCGCGGTCATAGGCCGTTTCCCGTTTCAGTCTTTCATCCTGCGCAGGCAAGGGCGAAGGCGACGGGAGGATCTCCGTCTCCCGAACCGTGTCCTGCCGCCCCTCCGTCCACCACAGCAGCGCTGCCGCCGCCACAAGCAGCACAAGCAGAACGGCTCTGCCTGCGGCCTGCCGTCTGGCTTTGTCTGTTTCCTTTTTCACGGCTGATCCTCCTCCATTACAAACACATCTACTGCCGTTTCCGGCAGTCCCAGCAGGGTGCGAACCGCGCGGATCAATTCAAGCCTCACAGCCATATCATCCGCCCCCTCCGCCACCACCAGCGCGCCGGTTGGCACAGAACCGGCAGAAAACGCCCCCGTATCGGTTTGCGCATAGTACAGCGCCACCTCCACCCGCCCTGCGCCCGCGATGGCTCCAAGCACTTCGGCCATGCGCAGCTCCTGCTGTGTGGCCTGGCCGGGGATCTGCGTACGCGACATGGCCAGCGCCAGCAGCACCGCCGCTGCTGCCGCTGCAATCCACAGCGGCAGTTTCGCCAGGTTTCCTTTCATGTTTCCTCCATTGAAAACCGGATACATTCTTCTTCCACGCCCAGCTGCTGCGCCAGCCGGTTTTTGAGTTCGTCCGCCGGAATCAGCACCTGCGGCTTTGCTTTCAGCGTAAGCTGCACATACTCCACGCTTCCGTCCATCCTCAGGTATACGGTCGCGCTGGCCTGATAGCCGGCACGGTCCGCCAGGCGTTCGCACAGGCTTCGCATCTGGTTGGCTGCAGCCGTAAGTGCGGCGCGCTGATAGCTCTCCTGTGCATTCTGCCGGAATCGCACCGTCATTACCGGCTGGGCCTCGGGTGATTTATCCAGCCAGGAAAATACCGTGGATGCAAGCGACGCCATCACCAGCAAACCGGCGGTCATGCGCACCATCTGCTGATATTTCCGGCCCGGCAGAAGCATTTCACATATGGCCCACAGCACAGAAAGCGCCGCGACCTGCCGTATCAGTGCATTCACCTGAGCATCACCGTCCAGTCAGCCACTTTGATCAGCTGTGCGATCAGCAGCAGAAACATGGCGCCCACGCTGAGCTGAATAACAAACAGCAGCTGAAACACATCCGCATAGCTGCTGATGGCCCGGCAAAGCGGGCTGTCAGCCATGGTTTCCAGCAGCGCCGCAGCGGCGCGGTAAAGAAACATGGTCATCACAACGCGCAAAAGCGGCAAAAGTAGTGCGCTCAGCAGCAGAATCAGTCCCAACACGCCCAGCGCATTGTGCACCACCAGCGAACAGCCCACCAGTGTGTCCACCGTATCGGCAAACATACCGCCCACAATGGGGATGAAGCGGTCCATCGCAAACTTGGCTGTGCGGATGCTGACGCCATCCAGTGAAGCAGCGTGAATGCCCTGAACGCTCATGACGCCGATAAACACTGTAAAGCCAAAGCCCAGCGTCCAGCACGCCGCCTGACGCAAAAGCCGGCACAGCCTTGAAGCGCGCATTTCCTCACTGAGCCCGCCCGTCATGCTCAATACCGCCACGCCTACAGCCAGCGGCATCGTTACCTGCTGCACAAGCGCGGTCATGCTGCCGGCCGCCGCCATCACTGCCGGCTGATAAAAGGCCGAAGACGCCGTGCCCCCCACTGCGGCCAGCAGCGTGATCATGAGTGGAAACAACGCCTGCATCCACCCGGCCATGCGGCTGACGGTCTCATTGCACAGCATGGTATGCTCACGAAGATCCGCAATCAGGAAAATCATGGTCATCAAAAGTCCCGCGTACCGCGCTGCTCTGCCTGCAGCGCCTTTTCCATGCTGTAGCCATTCCGCGCATGCCGCCAGCAGTGCGGGAGCCATCAGCCTTGTCATCCGCCACAGGCTGCTTTGAAAAATGCCTGCCGCCTGTCCTGCGAGCCACGTGAGCAGTTCACCGGCATCCAGAATCATTTCACCGGCCGCCAGTTTGCGAAGCGCCTCGCCTGCGCCGCCTGTGAACCATTCCGTTCGTCCGACCGCGCTTTCCAGCGTGCCCAGATTCAGGGTTCCGATCAGGCTCTGCGCCGCTTCCTGCAGGCTTTCCGCACAGGCAGGCAGAGGAACGAAAAGCACCATCAGCGCCAGCCATTTCATGGTACCAGCTCCAGTATCATTTCAAGAATGGTCATCATCAGCGGAGCGGTCATGGTCAAAACGCACCATTTACCTGCCATTCCCACCTTGACCGCCAGTCCGTTCTCGCCCAGATCTGTGCAGAGCTGGGACGCCAATTCTGCGGCATAGCTGATGCCAACGGCTTTGAGAAGGGTTTTCAGATACTCCTCCTTCAGTCCGGCAACCTCAGACAACCGTTCAAACAGCTTCTGTACATCCGCCAGCTCAGCAAACGCCAGTCCCAGCAGCATCAAGCCTGCTGCCGCAGCGCAGACCGAGGCCATTTGCGGCTGCTGAACACGCACCACCATGCACAAAACAGCTGCAGCCACCGCCAGACCAAACCACTGCCAGACCGCCATATCAGTACAGCGCAAAGCTGCTCTTGAGGCTGGCAAACAGATCCGAAACCAGATTGATGACCAGGAACAGCGCGATCACAAGACCTGCGACTGTTACCAGCGTGCCAAGTTCCTCGCGGCCGGCTCTGTTGAGCACCTGACTGAGCACGGCCACCACAATTCCCAGCCCTGCCAGTTTGAACAGCATATCCACTTCGATCATCGCTTTGAACTCCTTACCACAATATAATTCCTGCCACCAGCCCCGTCAGCATGCCCAGCTGAATGCAGAGCTTTCCGCCTTTTTCCGCCTCGGCACGCGCTTTTTCTTCCACCGGTTTCAGTCGGCGGATACACGCTGCCGCAGCCTGTTCGCGCATGGCGGCGGTGCCGCAGCCCAGCTGCGCAAACAGGCTTTCCAGCGCTGCTTTTTCTTCTTCCTGTTCCCAGGGGGCCGCATGGGCGGCGCAGGCAGCGCGGTATGCAGCCGGAATGCCTTCCAGCGGGTTCGTGCGCATCTGTTGGGCGGTGTATTCAAAACGTCTGCGCATGCACTCCGCTCCATGCCCGCCTCCGGTATACGCCGTGCTGTTTTCCAGCAGATCCGGCAGCGGCAGGCGTTCCGTTTCCAAAAGGAGCCGCATGGCGTTGAGCGAGTCCATCGCTGCGCGAATCATATCCAGCCTTGTCATACGGCGTATTTTCAGCCAGCTTCCCATCGCAGTCCCCGCTGCAAGGCAGCACAGCGCGCCGGCTGCGCCCAGCATTACACCGCCTCCTGTACGCCGATCGGCCGAAGCTTCTCATCACAGATCATGCTGACTGTGCCTACACGTTTGTCATCCAGAATGATATAGCGTTCAAAAACCTGGTTCTGTACAAGCGTATACAGCGTGCCTCGGGAAAGCGCCGTTTCAGGATCGCGGCCATGCAAAGTGGCCATCACGCTTACGCCGCTTCTGGCGGCGTCCATCACCGCCTGTGCATCCTGAATGCTGCCCAGCTCGTCCGTGACCAGAACTTCCGGCGACATGGCGCGCAGCATCCAGCGAAGTCCCGCTTCTTTGGCGCATCCATCCAGCACATCCGTGTTCGGCCCCACATCCAGCTGTGCTATGCCGCCGCACATGGCGGCAATTTCGCTGCGTTCGTCCACCACGCACATGTGCACCCCCTGTTCGGACAGGGCGCGGCACGCATCCCGCAGAATGGTGGTCTTCCCCATTCCCGGCAAACCAATAATCAGCGTTGAGCGCACTCTGCCATTTTCATTCCACAGATACGGCAGGATCGCATCCGCCGCCCCTCGCCACTGACCTGCGATACGGATACAGAGAGAACTGATCTCCCGCAGAGCCCGTACGCTCTGCCCATTGGCAACCACCCGACCGCAAAGGCCCATGCGATGGCCGCCCCGCAGGGTGACAAATCCCTGCCGCTGCTCTTCCGCCCTCACATACAGCGCATGTTCGCACAGCGCCTCGGCGATCTGCGCCACCTGCTGCTGACTGAACACGCCGGAACAGACGATCGCCTCCTGCTGCGTCAGGATCAGCGCTCTCCCGCCTGCGCGCAAACGGATTTCTGTTACGGTTCCTTCCGCCTGCGCAGCCAGCGCCTTGCCGACCGACCGCGGCATGCACCCCGAAAAAAACTGAATGGTTTCCATCCACGTCATCTTTTTTCCTCCCTTTTATTCAAACAGGATCAAACCGATCGCCCGATAAAAAGCCGCGTCAACACAGTCCTTCTGCGCCAACCCAAGGGCTTTTCTTGCCCTGCTCACCGCCTGCTGCGTTGCCTGTCCATAAATGCCGTCCGGCCATTGATAGCCGTACCCCAGCTGCAACAGTCTGGCCTGCACGGCTGCCACATGGCTGTTGCGGTCTCCGGGATGCAGTTCGCGCAGGCTGCTGTCCAGCAGGCCGTACGGTCCGCCTGCCAGCACCACCTTTGTACCATTGCCCACCAGTCCGTACAGTTCTTCAGAATCCTTTACATGCATTCGGATACATCCGTGTGAGGCATTGCTGCCGATGCTGCCCGGCTTGTTGGTACCGTGAATACCGAACTGTCCCCACGGCACGTTCAAACCGAGGAACCTGGTGCCAAAACCGCCCAGCTCGCCCGAAAAGCGGTGAGTGATGGTATATGTGCCAATGGGCGACGGCGTCTGCCACGTTCCGGTCGCAATCACATACCGCTTTTTGACCTGCGTTCCTTCATACAGGGTAAGGGATTTCTGGGGAACATCGATCCAGATCCAGCTGCCGGAAGGTACATTGGCGCGTTCGTGCGGACTGATTTTCTCCGCATGTGCGCCTGCAAGGCACAGCACCATCGCCAGTGCAGCCGTCATCCACCGTCTTCCCCTCATCCCTGTCCATCCCTTCGTCCCGGTTTTCCAATGGTATGTCCGCCGTAAAAGGAATATGCAAACCAGCTGCGCCGGCGTTCCATCGACTTTGGCACGGAAAAGCCGAGTACGTCCCACGATCCAAACAAAGCTTTTCCGGAAACAAAAAGAAACTCCGGAGTTTTACTCCGGAGTTTCTCAGGCCGTCGAAAAAGCTCGCTGACGCGATCTTTTCCG
>JAFYQB010000150.1 GCA_017547285.1 Clostridia bacterium | reverse complement strand
CTGCAGGGAAAAGAAAAACACATCCCGAAGGATGTGTTTGTATCATGATGCTTTGGCGCAGCCGATCTTTTCGCCCATCTTGACCACGGTCTCGGCCATGGCGGCGGAGTTGGTCAGGATGTCCTCATCCAGCACGGCTTTGTCCTTTTCCAGCAGCAGCACCACCGTGGATCCGCCGAACTGGAAGTAGCCCTTCTCCTGTCCACGCTTCACACGTGTCTTGCCGTGATGATTAACAATCTTGCCAACCAGCAGTGCGCCTACTTCCATCATCAGCACATCACCAAAATGCTCTGTGTGCAGAATGCTGTATTCACGCGCATTCTCTTTGTAAATGGGATAAACATCGTTGGCAATGGGATTGACCGTGTGCAGTACACCGGGAATCCGAACGTTGTCTTCTTTCACGCCATCAGCCATGTAGCAGTAGCGGTGGTAATCATCCACCGTCAGGCGGAAGATCATTGCCGTTCCGCCCTCATACTTCCGGGCAAGCACCTCATTTTTCAGCAACGAAGCCACTGTATATGGCGTATGTTTGAGCATGAAACGGCTTTCCGAACTGATTGGCAGCACGGTCAGTTTGCTGTCGCAAGGGGAAATCAGATGCGTGGGATCCATATCCACCGGGCGAAGTTCAGGCTGGATTTTACGGGAAAAGAACTCGTTGTAATTGGGATAGGGACCAGGAGCAAACTGGGAAAGATCGATATGATTTTTTTGTACAAAGGGCTTGATCAGCGGTACGGAAAGACGGCTGGACAGGAGTACGCCTGCTATTCTGGAAATCACGGGCGATACCAGCAATTTGAGCACAACGCGTCCGGGAACGCTGCCGTACAGCACTTTAAGCATTCTGTCCTGGCCATTTGGCTGATCGATCAGTTTGCCGTTACGATCCTTCTGTTTCATTCGACAGTCCCTTCAAACTCTTCGAAGATTTCTTCCACAATGGCATTGGTCTCATCCGTGGGTTCCGGCACACGGAAGCGGGTGTAGGCGTAAATCACACCCACCGTAAGCGCAAGCACCAGCGAAAGAGAAATAATGGTCTTGGGGCCGGGCTTTGGCAGATGGAAATCCAGAATAAACAGGAAACCTGCAAGCAGCAAAACGCCATGCAGCAGCACCAGAAACGTCATATCAGAAACCAGGAACTGCAGCCAGAACGTAAGCGGAAGCAGAAAAGCAATGGAAGTTACCGGCAGTCCGCGATAGCCCTTGTTCACGCCGCCCTCAGCAGCCTGGCGTTTGGCCTCCAGCACATTAAAGAACGCAAGACGAATGACTGCACACAGGGTATAAAACACCACCAGGATCACGCCAAGCGTGCCGCGCACGCCCAACAGATAGCAGATCATGGCCGGGAACAGGCCAAAGCAGATCACATCGCACAGCGAATCCAGTTGAATGCCAAAATTCTTTTCATCCACTGTGCGGTTCTTTTTGGTACGCGCGACGATGCCGTCAAACGCATCGCAGATACCCGAAAAGGCCAGACAGAAAATGGCCAGCTTGTAATCGCCGTGAATGGCGCGGGTCATGCCAAGCACGGACGAAATCAGACTGAAGTAAGTGAGAAATACCGTATAATCATAAAATCCAATAAAGCGCATAGATCTAACTCCTTTATTGCTTCTTTTCCCTCAGAATGAACATGGAAGCCAGCGTCATTACTCCGCTCAGCAGAAGCTGTGTATAGTAACTGATTCCGCGGCTGATCACCATACCAGGCAGCACCAGCTCCGGTCCGAAAACCGGCACAAACAGCTTCAGGAAAAGGTTTTCAGAGGCGCCCATTCCGCCCGGAACCGGCAGCATATCCACCGCTACCGAGATCATCGCCTGCAGCAAAAGAATGTTGACAAACGTTTCTCCGGACAGATGGAACGCCATGTATGTGAAGCATGGCACCGCAAACAGGATCAATCTTTGCACAAGGGTGATCACGAAAACCTGAATCATGATCCACTTGTGGTTCAAAAAATACTCCGCCGTGCCCGCATACTGTTCCACCGCCCGGTTCAGACGGTTTTGCATTCTCTCAGGATGCTTGAACGTGCGGAAACGCTGCAGCACAGCCATGGCTTTTTCCGCTGTTTTCCGAACCGCTACCGGCGAAAAAACAAGCATCATCAGCACTGCGATGCATACCACATTCAGCGCCAGGCCAAGCCATACCAGCAGTCTGGCAGGTTCCAGATATTCCATCAGCGGCTGCGGGCTGATCAGAATCACCGCTACACCCACCACCACCAGAACCAGCTTATAGGTGATGGTTACAATCCCCAGCACCACGGTAGCCACCGCTGCAGGAATCCCATCCCTGCGCATGCTGATGATTTGCATAGGCTGCCCGCCCGAAGCGGACGGCGTGATACAGCTGTAAAAAAAGCCGACAAACGAGTACAAACAGCAATGGCCGAACCGTACGATTGTGCCTAATGTGCGCAAGAGCAAATGGATGATCACCGATTCGCCCAGAATAAACACAACAACGCACACAGCTGCCAGCGAAATCCAGAACGGATCTGCTTCGGTAAGATATTCCCATACCTGCGGCAGGTTTTCACCCCGGAAAGCCGCCCATACCGTAAGCACGAATATCACCAGCAGAAAAACGCCATTCAGTACAGCCTTCAACCGTTTCTTAGGCAACTTGCGCACTCCTTTGCCCGATCACAGAAGCGGCTGCTGCATGATACTGCTCATCCGGCTCCGTATTCGCGAACTCTAACATCATTATTTTATCATGTAACTTTCATAAAAACAACACAATCCCTGCAAATGATATCAAAACATTCAGGACTCGGCTTTTTTCGCATCAGCAAATTGTCAAATCATCTGTATAATGATACAATAACGCTATTCCATACAGGAGGCATGCCATGAAAATCTGTTATATTGCAGGCGCAGGCGAATTTACCCCTCGCGATCTTCAACCCAAAGACGGAGATTTTGTGATCGCAGCAGACGGCGGCCTGCGTGCGCTGGAGAAGATGAACATCAAACCCGATCTGCTGATCGGCGATCTGGATTCACTGGGCGATCATCCCCTGCCGGGTGGCGTACCTCTGGAAAAACATCCTGTGGAAAAGGACGATACCGATACAGGTATCGCTTTGGCGCAGGGCTACGCCATGGGTTACCGCGCATTTGTGCTCTGCGGCTGCGCTGGCGGACGGATCGACCACCTGCTGGCCAATTTTCAAAGCATGGCGCGCTACAGCAAAATGGGCGCATCCGTGCGCCTGATCGCGCCGGAGTACGACGCCTATGCACTGACCAACAGCAGCATGACCCTCCCCCATCGTCCCGAAGGAACCACCGTCAGTATCTTCTGCCACGGCGACAAGGCAGAAGGTGTTACCCTGCAGGGATTGTATTATCCCTTGGAGGGATATACCCTTACCAGCGACCATCCGCTGGGCGTCAGCAATCAGCACACCAGCGAAACAGCCGTGGTTTCCGTACAAAGCGGAACATTGCTGATCGTTCAGTATTTATCCAAAGAAGTCTGAAAACCAGCAGAGCCCGCCTGCGCGGACTCTGCTGGCCTTTTTTATTTTTCACGTACCAGCAGCATGCTGTGCACTTTCAGATCAAACGTCAGCTGATCCGTAACGCAAAGTAGTTCGCCGTGATGGTCAGCATCTACAAGGTAAACTTCCCATTGGCTTTCCCGGCCAAAATCAATCGTTACCCTCTGATCAGCCGCAGCATCATTCTCACTGTAATAAGTGATGATAGCTGTCGCCTTGCCCTGTGCATCCATACCGCAGAGTGAATATATGTTTTCCGGCTGATCGTCTGCCTTGATCACCCGCGCCATGTCATACATCATGCCGTACCAGTACAGCGGATAGTAGCCCTTGAGCGGCCTGTATGTGTAGAAATCAAACGCGCCATTGAACGCAGAAGGACGTGTATCATAATACATGAGCATATCGATCGGCGAATGCTGCGCTTCACAAATGCAGGCCATCACAAAGGCCGCGCCCTTGATGCCGTGAATAGCTTCGATGGAATAACAGAATTCCTCCGTCCAGCCCTTCACATAATTCCATTCGTTCAGAATGCTCTCAGCATGTCCAAAGCCATACTGATTCAGCAGATCTTTCACCTGACGGGCTTTGCAGATCATCGCATCAGGCTCAGTGCAATAGATGTGCCAGGAGAAAAAGTCCAGCGGAACCCCGCGCCTTTTCATCTCCTGCAAAAACGCTTCCGCCCATTCCAGATCACCCGCCAGCGCAGGACCGCCGATTTTGAGCTTCGGGAAACAGCCTTTCAGATGCTTGGCGGCAATCTCATACAGATCAAAGAACTGCGCTCGTGTACCGCCCCATGTGCGCTTGTTGGGTGAATCATCCTTGTCCAGATCCGGCTCGTTCCAGATTTCCCAATACTGGATATTCAGATGAAGGCCATCCGCCCATCCCTCGTTGTAGTGACGGATGATGTGCTCGCAGATCACCGCCCACTTGTGAAAATCCTTGGGCGGAATGGTGCCGTGCTTTTTGATCTGATGTTCAATGGTCTGACCCAAACGGAAGAATGTTTCCGTGCCTGCATCCAGACAGACCAGAATGGCCTCGTCCGTACAGGCAAAGTCATAAGACGCCGGGTCGCAGGGATCAGCATTAAAATCCGGGAAAATCCGGGTGATGTCATGGCTGTAAGGCCCGCCGTAAACGCCGCAGGCTGCGGAGTCGTGATTGCGGGAATAAGGGATCCTTGCTGCCTTATAATCTGCAAAGTTGCTTCTTACCTGATCGTATACATGCCGTTTGTGCCAGGGGCCGCCGTTGGTTGCATTCAGGATCTTGAACTGACCGTCATTCCGGGACAAATCAAAACGTACCGTATTCATTTTTTCATTCTCCTTCAGCAGGATTGGATAACTGTATTATACCCCGTGTACCCACCGAAATCAACAGCAAAAGGCCCGTGCAAACAAGCACGGGCCCAAATAACGGGATTCTTAAGGAGGACTGGGGAGGCAGCGCCTCCCCAGCGTCCCTCCCTCATTACTTGAAATACTTCACGCCGCCTTCAAAGATGGGCTGGAAGCGGTTACCTTCCACGTTCTTGTACAGATCGATGCCAGCGCGTTCGCTGTGACCCATCTTGCCAAGCACGCGGCCATCCGGGCTGGTGATGCCTTCGATGGCGATCACGCTGCCGTTGGGGTTGTAGCGCAGATCCATGGTGGGATCGCCGTCCATATCCACATACTGGGTGGCGATCTGGCCATTGGCCTTCAGCATAGCCAGCACGTCGTCGTTGGCCACAAAGCGGCCTTCACCGTGGGAAATGGCGATGTTGTGGATGTCGCCAGCCTCACAAAGCTGCAGCCAGGGGCTCTTGTTGCTGGCGATGCGGGTGCGGACCAGCATGCTCTGGTGGCGGCCAATGGTGTTGAAGGTCAGGGTCGGGCACTTGTCATCAGTATCGATGATCTCGCCGTAGGGCACCAGGCCCAGCTTGACCAGCGCCTGGAAGCCGTTGCAGATACCCAGCATCAGGCCGTCGCGGTTCTTGAGCAGTTCGTGCACAGCGTCCTTCATCATGGGGTTGCGGAAGAACGCGGTGATGAACTTGGCGGAACCATCGGGCTCGTCGCCGCCGGAGAAGCCGCCGGGCAGCACGATCATCTGGCTTTCGCCGATCATCTTGACAGCCTTTTCAATGCTCTCGCCGATAGCGCTGGGAGTGAGGTTGTTGATCAGCAGGATGCAGGGATCAGCGCCGGCGCGGGTCAGGGCGCGGGCGGTATCGATCTCACAGTTGGTGCCGGGGAAGGCGGGAATGAAAGCCACAGGCTTGTGGGTCAGGATGGCGGGCTTGGCCCACTCCTTGGCCGCATAAGTCACGGTCTCCACCTTTTCGCCGTCAGCATAGTAAGGGAACACCTTGGTCAGCTTGCTCTCGTACACGTTCTGGATCTCGTCCAGCTTCACGCACTCGCCGTTATAGCACAGCACATAATCGGCAACGGTTTCACCGATCACATCGCCCAGTACTTCGCCGTCCGCCATTTCCAGCATAACGGAACCAAAATCCTGGCAGAAGGGATCCGCAATGTTCTCCAGCTTGGCACCGATGCGGTTGCCCAGCGCCATCTTAAGAGCGCCTTCGGCCACACCGCCCAGACCCAGCGCCCATGCAGAGAGCACCTTGCCGGCCTTGATGGCTTCGTACAGCTTGGCCAGGTTGGCCTTGATGGCCTCAGCGTCAAAAGCATCTGCCTTCAGCAGGCACAGCTTGTGGCCAGCGGCCTTGAACTCGGGAGAGATCACCTCGGCGCTGTCGCCGGGGGCTACAGCAAAGGAAACCAGCGTGGGAGGCACATCCAGATCTTCGAAGGTGCCGCTCATGGAGTCCTTGCCGCCAATGGCAGCCACGCCGAAGTCCATCTGAGCGTCCAGAGCGCCCAGCAGAGCAGCCATGGGCTTGCCCCAGCGCTCAGGAGCGCCGGTCATGCGCTCAAAATACTCCTGGAAGGTCAGGTAAGCCTTGGTGGTATCAAAGCCGGCAGCACCCAGCTTCATCATGCTTTCCACAACGCTCAGGTAAGCGCCTTCATAGGGGCTCTGCGCCATCACCTGGGGATGGAAGCCATAGGCCATGCCGCTGACGGTGGTGGTTTCACCTTCCAGCACGGGCAGCTTGGCAACCATGGTCTGGGTGGGGGTCAGCTGATACTTGCCGCCGAAGGGCATCAGAACGGTGCCTGCGCCGATGGTGGAGTCAAAACGCTCGCTCAGGCCCTTCTTGGAGCAGATGTTCAGGTCGCCGGCCATGCTGGTCAGCTTCTCGGCAAAGGTGTTGCCTTCGAAAGGCACATTCTCCACATTGGCGTCCTTCACGCAGACAGTCGCGTGCTTTTCCGCGCCGTTGGAGTTGAGGAACTCGCGACTCAGGTCAACGATCATGTTGCCCTTCCAGTTCATGCGCAGGCGGGGCTCCTCGGTAACTTCAGCCACGATGGTGGCTTCCAGGTTTTCAGCGTTGGCATACTGGATGAAGGTCTGAGCATCCTCAGCGGCAACAACCACAGCCATGCGCTCCTGGCTCTCGGAGATGGCCAGTTCGGTGCCGTCGAGGCCTTCGTACTTCTTGGGCACCTTGTCCAGATCGATCATCAGACCGTCGGCCAGCTCGCCGATGGCAACGCTCACGCCGCCAGCGCCAAAGTCGTTGCAGCGTTTGATCAGGCGGGTAACCTTCTCATCGCGGAACAGACGCTGCAGCTTGCGTTCCACAACGGGATTGCCCTTCTGCACTTCCGCACCGCAGGTCTCGATGCTTTCCAGCTTGTGGCTCTTGGAAGAACCGGTAGCGCCGCCGCAGCCGTCACGACCGGTACGGCCGCCCAGCAGAACGATCACATCGCCGGGGGCGGGACGCTCGCGGCGAACGTTCTTTTCCGGAGCGCCGCCAACCACAGCGCCGATCTCCAGACGCTTGGCAGCGTAGCCGGGATGATACATTTCATCTACCAGGCCGGTCGCCAGACCGATCTGGTTGCCATAAGCGGAATAACCGGCAGCAGCGGTGGTGACCAGCTTGCGCTGGGGCAGCTTGCCCTGCATGGTCTCTGCTACGGGCTTGAGGGGATCAGCAGCGCCGGTGACGCGCATGGCCTGATACACATAGGTACGGCCGGACAGCGGGTCGCGGATGGCGCCGCCGATACAGGTGGCAGCGCCGCCGAAAGGCTCGATCTCGGTGGGATGGTTGTGGGTCTCGTTCTTGAACATGAGCAGCCAGGGCTCTTTCTTGCCGGCCACATCCACATCGATCTTGATGGAGCAGGCGTTGATTTCCTCGCTCTCGTCGATGTTCTGCAGCTTGCCCTGCTTTTTGAGCGCCTTGGTACCGATGGTGGCAATATCCATCAGGTTCATGGGCTTGGGGCCGCCCACGCGGTTGGCGTACACGGTCTCGCGGATAGCCAGATAACGCTTGAAAGCGGCTTCTACAGCGGGCTTTTCGATCTCCACCTTGTCCAGCGTGGTCAGGAAGGTGGTGTGACGGCAGTGATCGGACCAGTAGGTATCGATCATGCGGATCTCGGTGAGGGTGGGATCGCGATGCTCGCTCTGGAAATAGGCGCGGCAGAAAGCCAGATCGTCCGCATCCATGGCAAGGCCGTACTTCTTAACGAATTCGGCCACTTCTTCATCGTTCATGGCGATGAAGCCGGTCAGGGTTTCCACAGTCTCAGGCTGGTCGTACTGCTGCTTGAGGGTGGCCTTCTCCTCCAGAGAAGCCTCGCGGCTTTCCACGGGGTTAATCAGGTGCTTGCGGATGCGGGCCATCTCTTCCTCGGTGGGATTGCCTTCAAACAGGTACACGCGGGCGGTCAGTACGGTGGGACGGTCGCACTGGCTGACCAGCTGGATGCACTCCTCGCAGCTGGCGGCGCGGGCGTCGAACTGGCCGGGCAGGTACTCGGCGGCGATCACCTGATAATCGCCCTCAGGCAGCTTTTCATAGGTCACGTCCACCTGAGGTTCGGAGAACACGATGGGCATGCACTTTTCAAACAGGTCGCGGTCGATGCCTTCCACATCATAGCGGTTGAGCATACGAACACCGGTAACGCTCTTGATGAGCAGGATATGACGGATTTCCTTCAGAAGGCCCTGCGCCTCCACGGCGTACTCAGGCATCTTCTCTACATAAACGCGATAAACAGCCATATGATACCTCCATATATTGATGGGAGGAACGAGGCAGGGGCTCTGCCCCTGCACCCCGCTTAAGGACTTAAAGTCCTTAAGAATCCTATCGTTTGGCTGCGATTTACACAGCCAAGAGGGGGACAGCGTATGGCTTCCCCTTGAGGGGAAGCTGTCACCGAAGGTGACTGATGAGGTGTAAAAGCCACTCATTCAGCCCGCACACACCCAGCGCATTCACCACATCCGACCGCCTGCGGCGGCCACCTTCTCCTCAAGGAGAAGGCTATGCATTCGCTGAGCCGGACAAATGATGCCCTTATGCCTCAAACGCCTTCAGCGCCCTGGCGCCGATATCCGAACGGCGATGCAGCTTTTCAAAGCTGATCTTGTCGGCAGCAGCATAGGAAGCCTTGATGGCCTCGGGCAGCTTTTCCGCCACTGCAGTCACAGCCAGCACGCGGCCGCCGGCGGTGACGATCTCGCCGTTTTCATTGAGCTTCGTACCGGCATGATACACACAGGCAGTTTCGCCAGCGGCTTTCAGACCGCTGATGACCTTGCCGCTTTCGTACTTGACCGGATAGCCGCCGCTGGCCAGAATCACGCAGCAGCTGGCCTTATCGGCAAACTTCACTTCCACATGATCCAGCGTTTCGGTGGTAGTAGCGCGCATGATGGTGAACAGGTCGCTTTCCAGCAGAGGCAGCACAGCCTGCGCTTCGGGATCGCCGAAGCGGCAGTTGTATTCGATCACCTTGGGACCATCCTTGGTGACCATCAGGCCGAAATACAGGCAGCCATGGAAAGGACAGCCCTCGGCGCGCATGGCGGCCAGCGTGGGCAGGAAAATCTTTTCCATGCAGATTTCAGCCACATCAGCGGTGTAATAGGGGTTGGGGGCGATGACACCCATGCCGCCGGTGTTCAGGCCTTCGTCATTGTCCAGCGCACGCTTGTGGTCCATGCTGCTGACCATGGGACGAATCGTCGTGCCATCGGTGAAAGCCAGCACGCTCACTTCGGGGCCTTCCAGAAACTCCTCAACGACCACGCGGCTGCCGGAAGCGCCGAACTTGCCGCCAGCCATCATATCGGTTACGGCTTCAACGGCTTCGTCATTGTTCATGCAGATCAGCACGCCCTTGCCCAGCGCCAGACCATCCGCCTTGACAACGATGGGGCACTTGGCGGTCTTTACATAGGCCAGCGCCTTGTCCATGTCCTCAAAGGTCTCATAAGCGGCGGTGGGAATGCCGTACTTCTTCATCAGATCCTTGGAGAAGACCTTGCTGCCCTCAATGCGAGCAGCCAGCTTGTCCGGGCCAAAGGCAGGAATGCCCACTTCCTTGAGCATATCCACCAGACCCATGCACAGCGGATCGTCCTGAGCGACGACCACGTAATCCATCTTCTCATTCGCCGCCCATGCAGCGATCTTTTCCACTTCCGTGGACTTGTAGGGAACGCAGACCGCATCCGCCGCAATGCCGCCGTTGCCCGGCGCACAGTACAGCTGGCTGATCTCCTTGCTTTCCTTCAGCTTCTTAATGATGGCATGCTCACGTCCGCCGCCACCAACTACGAGTACTTTCATAAAACCTCCTGAGGGGGACGAAGCAGGGCTCTGCCCTGCACCCGCCTAAGGGCTTCGCCCTTAGGAATCCCGTGTGTTGGGCATACTTCGTATGCCCAAAGTCAACTAACAAAGGAACGCATAACACGCAAGCGAGCCGAGGGTCGGCGCTGCGCGCAGCGAATGTAACATTACATTTGCTCACCGCAGGTGTGACCCTCGGCGGTCTTAGATGCAAGACCAAACAATAAGCTCAACCCCTGCGCGAAGCGCAGTCCGGGGTGCAGGGGCTCAGCCCCTGCTTAATGGTGGAACAAACGGAGTCCAGTGAAGGCCATCGCGATGCCGTACTTGTTGCAGGCTTCGATCACAACATCGTCACGGATGGAGCCGCCGGGCTCGGCAATGTACTTCACGCCGCTGCGGTAAGCGCGGTCGATGTTGTCAGCGAAGGGGAAGAAAGCGTCGGAGCCCAGAGCAACATCGGTCAGCTGAGCCAGCCAGGCCTTCTTTTCTTCCTTGGTGAATTCTTCGGGCTTTTCGGTGAACAGGGTCTGCCAGATGCCCTCAGCCAGCACGTCTTCGGGCTCATCGGAGATGTAGCGGTCGATGGCGTTGTCGCGGTCGGGGTTCTTGAGGGTGGGGATGAAAGGCAGGTTCAGGGCCTTCTCGTGCTGACGCAGCCACCAGTTGTTGGCCTTGTCGCCAGCCAGACGGGTACAGTGGATACGGCTCTGCTGACCGGCGCCGATGCCGATGGCCTGACCGTCCTTCACGTAGCACACGGAGTTGGACTGGGTGTACTTGAGGGTGATCATGGAGATGGCCAGATCGCGCAGGGCGGCTTCGGTCATTTCCTTGTTCTCAGTCACAACATTGGCAAAGAAATCGTCGGTGATGTTCAGCTCGTTGCGCTCCTGCTCGAAGGTGATGCCGTACACATCCTTCTGCTCCAGCTTGGCGGGCTCGTAGTTGGGATCGATCTCCACGATGTTATAGTTGCCCTTGCGCTTGGACTTGAGGATTTCGAGAGCTTCGGGCTCATAGCCGGGAGCGATCACGCCGTCGGAAACCTCGGGCTTGATGAGCAGCGCGGTGGGCACGTCGCACACATCGCTGAGGGAGATCCAGTCGCCGAAGGAAGACATACGGTCAGCGCCGCGGGCACGGGCATAAGCGCAGGCCAGAGGAGACAGCTCCATATCAGCAGGCACAAAGTAGATGCGGCGCAGGGTCTCGGTCAGGGGCAGACCCACAGCTGCACCGGCGGGGCTGACATGCTTGAAGCTGGTGGCAGCGGGCAGGCCGGTGGCGCGCTTGAGTTCCTTGACCAGCTGCCAGCCGTTGAAAGCGTCCAGGAAGTTGATGTAGCCGGGACGGCCGGAGAGCACCTTGATGGGCAGCTCGCCATCCTTCATGAAAATGCGGGCAGGCTTCTGATTGGGGTTACAGCCGTATTTCAGTTCCAGTTCAGTCATGGTGATTCTCCTTTACTGGTGCTTGTTGAGGATGCGCTGCTCGAACTTGCCGGTTTCGATATCGGTGTAGCGCACGAACAGAGAAATCTTGTTGTCAGCGTTCAGGTTTTCCCACAGCTCGACGGTAAAAGCGTCGATGTCAGCGGGAATGGAAACGCGCTCGGGCTCGCCCTGGTAGGTGGGGATCACAGGATTGCCGTCACACACATAGGTGTGCAGGAAGTGGCCCAGACCGCTGGTGGCGGGATATTCGTAGAAGAAACGGGCACAGGCGTTGCCTTCGGCGTCTGCGGCCTTCAGGATGCTCATCTTGTAGCTGCCGTCCTT
>JAFYQB010000149.1 GCA_017547285.1 Clostridia bacterium | reverse complement strand
CACGGAGACGTATCGAAGTGGTCATAACGGGGCTGACTCGAAATCAGTTTGCGGGCAACCGCACGTGGGTTCGAATCCCACCGTCTCCGCCATAGGAAAGTCCTGAAAACCTTGCGTTTTCAGGGCTTTTTTCTATTTTGGGACGCAAGTGACCACTTACGGTTGTTAACGGTGCTGATCATTTTTTGATATCATCGTCATTCTGCAGCGGCAGCATGGCACAGGTATGCCGCAGATCATGGAAACGGGTTGCCGGCAAGTCAAGCAAAACGTCCTTTCAACACCGCGGTTCCATTTCGCCTGCTTGTCATCAACCGCACAAACCGCTATAATATCAGCGCGACTTCTATTCGTTTCGTAACATCGGAGGCCAACATGAAAAGCAACCGGGCGCTTGGCATTTTCTACGTTTTTCTTTCTGCGGTGGTGTTTGGGTTTACCCCCATTCTGGCCAACCTTTCCTATGCGGGCGGCAACAACGGCGTAAACATGGCGTTTCTGCGCGCGGTCATTCCGCTGCCGGTACTCATCGCGCTTGGCCGCCTTACCACACCCGGATACAAAGCTTCCTTGCAGCAATGGCGCACAGGCGCGATCCTTGGCTGCCTGAACTTTGCCACCACGCTGATGCTGTATTCATCCTACAGTTATATTCCCGTAGGCATTGCCACTACACTGCACTTTCTGTACCCGCTGTTTGTGATGCTCTATCACATTCTGCGTTATCGTCAGCGTCCCGGTGCGTGGAAAATCACCGGTCTGCTGCTGGGTGTAGCCGGCGCAATGCTGCTGGTGGAAACCGGCGAAGGCGGTCTTTCCCCCATCGGGATGAGCCTGGCGCTGCTGTCCGGCGTGGTGTTTGCCGCCTACATCATCCTTCTGCAAAAAGAGGCAGCGCAGCCTTTGCCGCTGTACCGGCTGATGACCGTCACCTCGCTGGCCGGCGCGGCATTGTGCGGCGGCGTAGGCCTTGGCATGGGCGCGCTTACTTTGGCGCTTACTCCGCAGGCATGGCTGTTTGCCGCTTTGACTGCCCTGCTGGTCAGTATTGGCGGCAGTCTGGTTTTTCAGGCGGGCGTACGCATTGTGGGCGATGCAGATGCAGCCGTTTATTCCCTGCTGGAGCCTTTGACCAGCATTCTTTTCGGCCTGCTGCTCCTTGGCGAAGCGCTTACCATGCGAAAAGCGCTTAGCTGCGCGTTGATCCTGACCGGCCTGCTGATCACAACGCTGGCAGACCGCCGCGCAGCCCGGCAAACGGCAAAATAACCAGGAACATTCAAAAACAGACCTGAAAGCAGCATTTCAGGTCTGTTTTTTGCATTCATTTGCTCTTTACGGCTGAATCCGTTTCTTCTGATTCAGCCTGTAACTGAGCAGTTCCAGGCTTTCGTCCAGATGAACATTGACGACGGATGCATCGTCGGGAAGGTGCAGATCCACCGGCGCAAAATTCCAGAATCCCCGGATACCGCAGCGGTACAGCCGTTCCGCCATCTCCTGTGCAGCGGAAGCAGGCAGGGTCAGCACGGCAATATCTGCCGGATTTTCCGCCAGAACGCTTTCCAGATCCCTGATATGCTGCACAGTCAGCGGCCCGATTTTCAAACCGGTTTTTTGCGACTGACAGTCGAAAACAGCGCTCGTCTGGTACCCGTCATGAAAAAAGGCTTCGTAGCGAACAATGGCCCTTCCCAGATTTCCCATGCCGACAACGACCATTTTTTTCACAGTGGTTTTGCCCAGCAGTTTGCCAATGTATTTGCGCATTTCAATCACAGGATACCCGCAGCCCTGACGGCCTTCGCCGCCGAATGCATTGACGTCCTGACGCACCTGCGAGGCCGTCAGGCCCGTGAGTTTCGCCAGTTCTGTGGATGAAATGAACATTTGATTGTTCCGTTCCAATTCCTTCAGGTAACGGTAATACATGGGCAGTCTTTTGACAACGGGATCGGGGATGTATGCAGACATGTTGCACTCTCCTGTAGCTAAAATTCTAACATTCAAACCATTTCACGCATGCTGACATATTTTTGACTCAAATTGGATTTATGATGGACATAAGCACCTATTCAAAGGAGATGGTTTTATGCACATGCTGATCGCAGACGACAATGTGCAGATCACCGATGTCCTGACCAAATATGCACGCAATGAAGGATATGACGTGGACTGTGTATATGATGGCGCAGCAGCGCTCCGGGCAGTGCGGAACACCCCATACGATATCATCCTGCTGGATGTACTGATGCCCCTGATCAGCGGTTTGGAAGTCTGCAAACGGATCCGGCAGTTTTCGGCGGTTCCCATCATCATGATTTCCGCCAAAACAGAGGAAGTGGATCGTATCCTGGGGCTGGATACCGGCGCGGATGATTATGTGACCAAACCGTTTTCACCGAGTGAAGTCATGGCCCGTGTTCGTGCGGTCACACGCCGCCGTACCGCTGATCCATCCGATCCTGCACCGAAGGAGATCCGGGTGGACAATCTGCAGATCCAGCTGGAAAACAACATGGTTCTGATCGACGGGAAACCTGTGAATGTTTCCAGAAAAGAGATCGATCTGCTGTGGACGTTGGCCTCCTATCCCAAAAAGGTATTCACACGCGAAAACCTGCTCAATACCCTGTGGGGAATGGATTACTACGGCGATGCCCGCACCGTGGATTCCCAGATCAAGCGTTTGCGGGCCAAGCTGGATCAGTTTGAACATCCGTGCTGGCGGATCAAAACCGTCTGGGGCATCGGATACAGCTTTGAATCGATGGCGGATACTGAAAAAAGCGCCGAATAAGGACTGAATAAATGCCAAGAGCGCCGTGTAAGCGGCGCTCTTGTTCTATGCAACTCATTTAGAGCGTTTGGGCATGAATCGCATGTGCGCCAACATATTCCGTCAACTCTTCCATGTTCATGGGCTCGCCGATCAGGTAGCCCTGACCCTTGAAACATTCCATTTCCTCAAAGAACTCGAACTGATCCTGCGTTTCAATACCTTTGGCGCAGACCATCATATCCAGCGTGTAGGCCAGATGCTGAATGGCTACCACCAGGCGGCAGGTCTGTTCATGCTCCGGCACACGCGCGGCATAGGAACGGTCCAGCTCAATGCCGTCAAAATGAACTTCCGTCAGCAGATCGATATTGGAATAGCCCTTGCCAAAATTCGCCAGATACAAACCAATCCCGTATTCATCATGCAGCAGATTCAGGTTGGCAATGCCTTTTTCATTCAGGTTCTGGGCCTCGCTCAGTTCAAACTGCAGTTTCTGCGGCTGTACGCCGTTGGCTTCCAGCACGTCCAGCACATCCTGCACAAATGAATCCTGACAGGCATAATGCGGCAGCAGGTTCACGGACAGCGTCACATGGCTTTCCGTTTTGGCGTTCAGTTCCGCCTGCGAACGAACAGCCGCCTTCAAAAACCAGTTGGAAAACAGCAGGGTCAGGCTCTCGCTCTGCTCAATCACTTCAATAAAAGGCTGAGCGCTGACAAGCTGCCCATCCTGCAGGAGGATTTTTTCGGCAAATACTTCGTAGGTGTTGCAGGTGTTCTTTCCAAAGGTCCATTTGGGCTGACCGTAGAGCTGGAATGCACCGCTAAGGATCAGATCAGCAATGGCGCTGTTCTTCATAGAGAGTTTCGCTCCTTTCGTTGTTGCATGGACATAAGCGGAAATACAGAAAAGGGCATCCTCCATACAGGATACGGAGAATGCCCCGGAGCATTACTTACCAATCGTAAGTTCGATTTCTACCTTGTTCGCGGCGGCCTTCTCCAGAGCAGCCAGAATGTTGCCATGGCCATCGTTCAGGCTCATGGTGGCGCCGGCGGTCACATCCGCCAGCATGGTCTTGGCTTCTTCGCTCAGGGCATCGTACTTGGCGGCATCCTGCTCGTTGGAGCTGCCGGCCTTCAGAGGACGGCCGTTGCGGTCGGAGCAGTAAGCGGCGAACCACTCGTTGATTTCCTCAGTGGTCTTGCCTGCAAACACCTGCTGGAAGCGATCCATCTGCTGAGCCCAGTAACCGGTGCCCATCACATAGCCTTCACCGCGCTCGCGCTTGGTCTGCCAGGATTCCACTTCGGCCAGGAAGCCGTTGTCATCGTTATCCAGCACAGCGTCCACCTTGGCGTCGTGATCGGAGTCATAGTTGTAGCCGCCCTGTCCGGGGAAACCGGAGAAGTGGGGCATGGTGGAACCGTCATAGTTGGGGGTGGCTACTTCCAGCTGATCCACTACGGAAGCGGCAATGGTGCCGTCCTCATTGTAGAGCACGAAAGCAAACACATCGTTGAAGCTGTATACGGGCACATCCTTGTCGTCCGCACCGGGGCCGATGCGGCCCATGTTGGCAACGCCCAGACCCATGGCGGCAGCGGATTCGATGTTCAGAGGCACACGGTTTTCATAAGCCTTTTCCAGCGCGGCAATCAGGTTGCCGTGGCCGTCGTTGAGGCTCATGGTGGCGCCGGCGGTCACGTCAGCCAGCATGGTCTTCTCTTCATCGGTCAGCGCGTCATACTTGGCGGCGTCCTGTTCGTTGGAGCTGCCGGCCTTGAGGGGACGGCCGTTGCGGTCAGAGCAGTACCTGGCAAACCATTCCTTCACTTCTTCCACGGTCTTGCCGGCGAATACGCGCTCAAAGGTATCCATCTGCTGAGCCCAGTAGCCGGTGCCCATCACATAGCCTTCGCCGCGCTCGCGCTTGGTCTGCCAGGATTCCACTTCGGCCAGGAAGCTGTCTTCGGTCACTTCCACCTTGCCGTCCACCTTGGCGTCGTGGTCAGCATCGTTGTTATAGGGCAGCTGACCGGGGAAACCGGAGAAATGAGGCATGGTAGCGCCGTCATAGTTGGGGGTGGCCACTTCGGTCTGGTCCACCTTGGACATCAGAATACGGCCTTCCGCGTCGAACACAACACCGGCCACAACCTGGTTGAAGCTGTATACCGGCACGCCCTGATCATCAGCGCCGGGGCCCAGACGGCCCATGCTGGCAACGCCAAGACCCACATAAGCGTCTGCAGCGGTCGCGCTCGCCTTTTCCAGAACGGGCTTTTCTTCCACAACATAGGGATAGGCAACAGGATCCAGCGCGTTGTTCACAGCAGCCTTGATGGCGTTGCTGGTCACGGTAGCGGTGGCGATCACGTCCACATCCGTATTGCCGGCTTCTGCGATCCTGGCGGGCAGCTCTTCCAGCGCCTTGGTGCCGATGCCGGGGGTTTCGTTATCGCCCTTGGCAACAACATTGGTAATCTTACCGTCTTCCACGGTCACAACAACGGTCACTTCGCCGCCAAAACCTTTGGCAATGCCGTTCAGTTCTTCGGCCTGTACAGTGCCAATAACGCCCAGCACAAGTACGGCGGCCAGCACGATGGAAAGCAGCTTTTTCATGTATTCAGTTCCTCCTTGCGATTGATCCCGCGCTTGAATTTACGGGATTCTTTGGTTTCAGTATACAGAACAGCCGTGTCACAAGTGTGTCATTGTGAAACTTTCCGCAATTTTCACCGCTGCTCTTCTTGACATTTCAGTCATTTGACGGTAGGGTGTTTGTGCAAACATTCATGCAGGAAGGAGCCGTTTTATGTCAGACCGCGTTACAGGCCGTTTTGCACCCACGCCAAGCGGACGGCTGCATCTGGGCAATCTGCTGTGCTGTCTGCTGGCGTATCTGTCCGTACGCAGTCAGGACGGGCGTTTTCTGCTTCGCATTGAGGACCTGGATGTTCCCCGCTGCCCGCATCGGCTGAGCCTGCAGGCCATTGAGGATCTTTCGTGGTTTGGTTTCCGCTGGGACGAAGAACCGCTGTTTCAGTCAGAGCGTTCTGCGATTTATCAGCAGCATCTGGAACAGCTGCAAAAACAGGGGCTGATCTACCCGTGCTTCTGTACCCGCGCGCAGCTCATGGCCAGCGCCGCACCCAATCTGGGGGATACGCAGGTGGTGTATCAGCGTACATGCGCTACTCTAACACCAGAGGAAGCGGAACAGCTTGCCCAAACCCGCCGCCCCGCCATGCGTTTGCGTGTGCCGGATGAAGTGGTTACCTTCACAGACGGCCTGTACGGCGTACAATCCGAAAATCTTGCCAAAGACTGCGGCGATTTCATCCTTCGCCGTTCGGACGGGCTGTTCGGTTATCAGCTGGCGGTGGTGGTGGATGACGCGCTGAGCGGCGTGAATGAAGTGGTTCGCGGGCGCGACATCCTGTCCGCTACGCCGCGCCAGATTTATCTGCTGAAAAAGCTGGGTTACCCTCTCCCCCGCTATGTCCATATTCCGCTATTGATGGACGCGGACGGCCGCAGACTGGCCAAGCGCGATAAGGATCTGGATCTGACCGCGCTGTCCAGACGATTTACTGCTGAAGAACTGCTGGGCAAGTTAGCGTTCAGTTCAGGGATCCTGCCGGAGGAACGTCCCTCCTCGCTGGAGGAACTGACCCGTCTGTTCGACTGGCAAAAGGTCAAACAGGAGGATATGCGTCTTCCCCGCAGCCTGACAAAGGATATTTGACGGCAGCGGCATTGCGTTGTATAATGGAACCACCACCAAAGCGTTTCCATACAAAAAGGAGTGTTTTACCAATGGCCAATGAAATCATCAAGGGCATGGGTTTCCACCACATCGCGCTTCGCTGCGCGGATATTGAAAAGAGCCTCAGCATGTACAAGGCGCTGGGCATGAAGGAAGAAGTGCGCTGGGGCGAAGGCGAAAAGCTGATCGTGATGCTGGATATCGGTGACGGCGGTCATATCGAGCTGTTTGCCAACGGCTCCGACGAGTACAGCGTAAAGGGCAAGTGGAATCACTTTGCCATGGGCGTGGACAATGTGGACGAAGCCTATCAGATCGCTCTGGACGCCGGCTTCAAGCCCCTCATCGCCCCCAAGTTTGCTCCCCTGGAATCCACCCCCAGGAAGATCACCCTCAATGTGGCCTTCGTAGCCGGCCCCGACGGCGAGGAAGTTGAATTCTTCCGCGTTGTGTAACGATTCATCAAACGCGTTACGCCACAGCAACCGGTTTGCTGTGGCGTCTTATCATCGTTTGGAAAGGTTGTTTTCGGCCATGAATGTTGAATTATTCCGGGAACTCATGACGGCTGATATGCTGATGGGCCCCAACAGCCTGCGGATTCTGGAAGCATTATTCCAGCGCTATCCATTCTCTCTTCCGGCTGGTGAAAACGTGCTTGATCTGGGCTGCGGCAAAGGCCTGACGAGCTATGCCATTGCCAAGGAAACCCAAGCAGCCGTTTATGCCAACGATCTCTGGATTTCTGCAGAAGAAAATGCAAAGCGCTTTGCAGACTGGGGCGTCGGCGAACAGGTCATTCCCGTGCACCAGGACGCCAACTGCCTGACGTTTGATGCTCAAATGTTCAGCGCGCTGATCAGCATCGACGCCTATCATTACTTTGCCACCGGCGCAACTTTTTTCGAAGAAAAGATCCTGCCGTTCCTGAAGGACGGCGCCGCTGTATGGATCGGCATTCCGGGTGTAAAGGATGAATACGCAGGACGTTCGGAGGAACTGCTCCCTGCATGGCTGGGCGATGAAGCCTACATGTTCAAAAGCCCGTCCGAATGGAAGGCGATCATCGGAACCAGCGAACGGATCGCACAGCTTGAAACCTGGGAGATGAACTGTTTTGATCAAGCGTGGAGCGAATGGTTCGCCACCAGTCACAAATTCGCCGTTGGAGATCAGCAGTTCTTTGAAACGCTCATCAAGCCCTACACCTGCTTTGTGGGCATCCATGTCAAAATCAAATAGCTTTTGCCCAATGAAAAACCGCCTCTGCGCATTCAAACGCGGAGGCGGTTTGATTATACAAACAGGAACCAGATCAGCTTGCTGACCATGTGCGCCATCATATGACCCAGAATGGCATACTGAATGCCGTACTTACGGTACAGCCAGCCAAACAGCATGCCAAAGCCGCCGTTCAGCAGGAAGCAGCGCACCAGAATCAGCGGGGTGAGCTGGCCAAAGATCATGACTGTGGCAGGCAGATGACCCGCCGCAAAAACCAGCGCTGCCAGCACATTGGCAGCATCAATCACCTTGACAGGCGCTTTTTCATGGCGGCGGAAGAACAGCTTCCACCCCAGCCATGCCAGCAGGCTCATCAGAAAGAGCCGCATCATGATTTCTTCCACAATGCCGCCGTACAGCACAGAGGCCATCACCACATGAAAGCTCATTGTGGTATCCATGGCTTCTCTCACACCGGGAATCCAAGCGCCGAACGTCCAGTAATCCAGGCTGAACAGCACGCCGCCCAACACGCACAGGGGAAGCGTTTTCTGCAGTGCCGTCTTTTCAAAACGGAAGGGCCTCATCAGACCGAGCTTTTCGGCAAGCAGATACCCTACCGCCCCCATCACCAGCATATACAGCGCGATCTGCACCATGTAAACAGCAATGAATGCACCTGTGCTGCCCAGCTGTTCCATCAGCAGCGATACGGTCGCTTCATCCAGAAAATCCAGCTGATACAGCGCAGTAAAGTACGCGCCCACCATGGAAAACGGCAGCAGCGCCAGCGCAAACAGCAGCGGTTTGCGGAACTTTCGGATCACTTCACGTCGTCTCCCCATGTTTCAATGCAAAAGCCCTTATGCCCGCAGCAGGTGCAGGTAAGCTTACGGGTACGCAGCGTATGCTTTGCCCAGACGAACTCCTTCATCACCGGGCGGAAAGTGGTATGACACTGCGGGCAGAGATAGGCGACCTTTTTGTGATAGTACTTTACAAACCACCATGTAAACGGGATCATCACCACAAGCCATGCAGCCCACGGCCACCAGATGCCCTTGATGATCCACAGCGCAATGGTCCCGCATTCAATCAGTTCCAGCGGAATGGCCATGGCGACAAACTGCACATACAATCGGTTCAGTTTCTTTTTGCTTTCCATCATTTTCGCCACGTCTCCGATGGATTCCACCGAGAAATGCTCTACGCCTTTCAGCCCTTTCTGCAATTCCGTCAGGCGTTCCAGCTGAGACTGTTTTTCGGCGATCTCTTCCGTCAGCACCTGTGCCTGCTGGCTGAAAAGCACATCGATCACGCTGGCGGGATCCTCCTCTTTCAGCAGCTGGACGATCACGTTAATGCTCAGGCCCAGTTCCCTCAGAATGCAGATCACCTTCAGGCGTTTCACGTCCTCTTCCGAGTACAGACGCCGCCCGCCCTCAGTGAGCTCGCTGGGCACCAGAAGATCGCGGCTGTCATAGTACTGCACAGTGCGAACGGTCACGCCGCAGAGCTTGGCAATTTCGCCGGTGGTGTATTGGGACATGGCTTTTTCCCTCCTTACGCCGCCATTGTGCCATATTACGCAGCGTTACAAGCAACCCCTTACGCAGGAGGATTTTTTACAGCAGGCCGCGCAGCCCGCTGTAGAACTCCGTGCTCTGGCCGTACTCCATTTGTTTCAGGACGATATACCCCACCACCGCGATCAGTGCCGCGACCAGCACAGCAATCAGCAGAGGAATCAAAGAATTCTTTTTTTTCTTCACAGCAAACCACTCCTTTCAGCCAAAGAAAGAGAAGCCGCGATCCTGCGGCTTCTCGGGTCGTTATTCATTTTCGATGCGCTGTTTCCGCTGCTTCATCAGCAGGAACACAATGCACGCCACCAGCGCCGCAGCGACCATGACCCACGCCCACAGGGTGAAGTCATCGCCGGTTTCGGGGGTGTCTTCGATCTGCACCTGCTCGATGGTAAAGGTCCACGGCACAATGCCCATCTGGCCCATATACTTGCTGTCCAGCTCAATGGGCACTTCCAGGTTGGCCTGCAGGTTCACCTTACCGCCGTGCTTAAAGGTACCCAGCAGCACGCCGAAGGGGTACTTTTCGCTGGGAGCCAGCCCATCCTGCACACCGGCAGTGGCATCAAAGATATCGCTGCTGGGGGTGGATACGGTCAGCTTCAGCTGGTTCAGGAAGTCGAAATCGTCCTCGCTCACGGGGTCAGCGCGCAGCCACAAGCGCACGATGTTGCCGCTCACGTTGTTCACCAGGATATCCTGGGTCACGGTATCGCCGGGCATCAGATCCTTAAAGTCCTCGAACAGGTCGGTGCTTTCGGGATCGAACTTGTAGTACACGTTCATCTGATCGTCGGTGATTTTGAGGTGCACCGCCGTATCGGCCAGTGCGCTGCCCACGGCAGCCAGCGCAAGGATCAGCACCAGCGCCAGCGCAAAGATTTTTTTGCTCATACTGATGCCTCCTTAATCATTCATCTTTTCCAGCATTCCGAAAGCTTCCTGTGCGCTGTTTGCGAGCATACCTTCGGCCTGAACCGCCTGCTGCATGACAGTCACTACCAGGTGGAGGTTTTCGTACCCAGTTTCGCTGCTGGACTTGGCAATGGTTACGCCATTGGCGAGCAGGTTTTCGGTGTAGATAAATTCATCACCTGTACCGGCCGGCAGAATGGAATTATAGTAGTAATAATCGCCGATCTTGGTCCAGGCTGCTTGGTTGATGTCATCTTTCGAAAGCGCCCAGGGCTTTACGATCTTGCCATTGTCATCGCACCAGTTGCCCACAACCGCCACACGCACGTAAGCGTCCACGCAGCCGTCAGCAGTAAGCTTGTTGTAAACCGTAATGCTGGTTTTGGCGTCATCAACGATGGTTTCTGCAATTTCCGTGTCGACCTTGGTGGGGGTAAACACGTTCTGCACGGGATTGGTTTTATCCGTGAGGAAAGCGATGGTACCGCTGACCGTGAAGGTCAGCAGCAATGCCACCAGAACCGCGATGGTCAAACCTTTTTTATGGTTCTTCAGTTTCATTACTGCTCACCTCCATTCAGTCATCAAAGTTGACTTCATAGCTTTCGTCATGCAGCCACTTGTCGGTCAGGGGTTTGTTGGTAAAGGATACTTTGTTTTCGCCAGCCTGAATGGTGCCGGATTCGGCCTCGGTCTTTTCGTAGTACACAGACCAGTTTTCCATTTCGGTTACGGTATACGGCTTGGTGATCTGCAGATCCTTGATCACAGCGGTGCCGTTGTTGGCCAGAGACACGTACCAGGTCTTCTCCGCAGCGCTGTCGGCGGTGTAACCGGTCACCTTGAAGATGGCGCTGTCCGTACCGTTGGTTGCGGTCAGGCCGTCCTTGGTAATGGTCAGGTCGGCAACGTTCCAGTCGAACTTGGCGTAGAAGGTAGCGGCTTCCCACAACGCGCCTTCCTCGCGGGTAGGCTTGAAAGTGGGATCAGTAGTGATCAAGTTCTCGTTCTCACAGTCCGGATCGCTGAACCAACCCACAAACTTGTAAGTGGGAGCAGCATCTTTGGCTAGGGTTGCGGTGGAACCCAGCGCAACGCCGTTAATGATGGGCAGATTTTCAGAAGTGCGGTTCAAAGAACCAATCGTCTGCAAATCGTTTTCATCCATCACTTTTTCGTTCTCACCGAACACAGGCACGTAATTGATAACGGCTTCCTGTTCTTTGTAGTAGAAGGTGATAACGTTGGCAGAAGCGACCGCTTTGATTACCAGACTCTGCTGAGAGGTTTCCGAAACCAGCGTGTAGTTTTCGATGATGGGAGCTTCTTCAATGTACCGCCAGCCATACTTGCCTTCCGCAGTCTTCTGTTCCTTCAGCACCTTACCCGTGCCTTCTTCAAGGTAACGCACGGTGTACGGATACAGTTTACGGATATAGTACAGTTTCAGGTGCAGGCCTTCCTGAGTCAGCACGCCGCTCAGCTTATTGTATTCGGTCATGCTTTCGGCGAATACGAAGCCTTCCATGGAGGGCAGCTGTTCAGCCGTGTAGGTCTTGCCGATATCGCCTACTGCCTCAGTGGAGGTATATTCCTCCCACAGCTCAGGATCCTGTTCTGTAAGCGGTTCAAGGTAGTGAGAAGTCCTGTAATAGGCGTGGAGTTCATCTCTTGTATAATAGAAGATGATCTCGTTTACTGCACCCTCGGTCGCGTCAATAACCAGGCGCTTCTGGTACGCATCCGGCATGTAGCCGTTGATGACAACGAAGTTCTCAGTTACAACAGCGCGCATGTTGTCTGCTACATACTTCGGAGTACGCAGTTCAACATTGGTATCCTTTTCCAGATACCTGACCGTGTAGGGAACCGGATCGCCTTTCTTATACACGAAGGTAAACGTGTTCTTCGCATCGTCGACGTCCATAGTAATGCTATGGCTCACGGTATCGGGGAAATAACCGGAGTTGCGGTACGGCTCGTACACATCTTCGCCGCCCTTGGCTTCGAAGAAGACCGTATTGCCGAGCAGTTCACTGCCGGTGGTGAAGGGGGCAATATCCGTTCCGTCTTCCAGCTGATAGTACACATAGTACTGCTTAAGGATGTTGGAACTCCACTTTGCGTATACGTCCATATCGCGGGTCACGGCCATGTTGTTAAAGTCGAACGCCTTTTCTTCGCCTTCTTCGGTCTTGTAGAACCAGCCTACAAAGTTAAGACCGCCATTGGTGGGCGTTGCAGGACGGTCCTCTGCGCTCAGCTTGTAGCCGTGAGGCGCGTCCAGCGTATCGCCGATCTGGTTTGTCTCTTTGTCCGCATCCGCCACGGTCAGGTAAATGCGAACCCGATGATTGATCGGCACCCAATGGGCGTACAGCGTGAGATTGGTAAGGGGCATGGTCGCTGTAGCGAAGTTGAATTCAGTACCTTCATAGCATTCAGGCGTGGTGTACCAGCCGTCAAACTTGTAAAGTCCTACCAGATCCGCTACAGGATACTGATCGTCCGTCAGCACATACTCGCTCAGCTTAACGCCGTCAGCTGTATAGTCTGCCAACGGCTGGCCGTACATGATGTTGGATACGGTCTTCTCAACTATAGCAACATTCTGGAACCTCAAAGTGGAACGCACACGGTCGTAATACAGCCAGTTGTTGTAATAGCCATTCGAAGAATTGCTTACAACACCCTTTTTGGTCATGCCAAGGATATCTTTTTGTCCAAAGGTTTCGGAATTACTGTTGAGCTCCTGATAGTAAATCGGGTCGCTGTCGTAGTACTTTCCGTCGCGGTATTTGCGGGTATCACTTGTCGTTTGAGTTGTCTGATCGAAGCTTTCAAACATGTAATACAAGCGATTGGTGTAACTTGCGCTATATAGAGCAGTGGCATTCTTGATACCATCACTGGTGTCACACAAATCATTCGTCATGTTGATACGCTTGGATACCGCTTCAGCACTTACACCGTCAATATTCCAGCCGCGGAAAATGTTGCCATTCTGACTCACTACATTACCGCTACTATTCTCGTAGGCATATTCGCCGTCTTTGAGAACGTCATACGTAGGCCAGATATCACCAATCGTCTGCTGATACTTGGCGGTAATAATGTAGATGACATTATTATTGTTGTTGGTGTAGCAGACATTCGTATGCTTATGCAACATTTCAGGACAATCCTGATAGCAGCCGCTTGAATGGGTATGATTTTCCTTGCCGCAGGAGTAGGTAATGCAGTTATCCGTATGCGTGTGCAGCGCATCCTTGTAGCAAGAAGCACTGTGTTTATGTGCGTTACATGTGTTCGTATTTACAGAATTGTCCATATCATAATAGTACCAATTGTCCCCATACTTAACACATGTAAGTGTGTAGCGACCATACTGATGACTGGATGTGGTACCATCTGCTGCATTATTATTCGAATGATTATCCCTGCATCGTCCATTCCGACTGTAGTCGGTGATATAGCAAATTGCAGTATGCGTATGATCAGGCTCGTTACAAATCAAACACTCATCAGTATGTGCAGTATGCTCAACCTGACCGCAGGTGATGGAGCTGGTACATCCTGATTCCTCATGATCGTGTTCCTCAAGGAAACAACTAGGCTCGCCGCAGTTCGCATTGTGCTCATGCTCTTCCAGCGCACACTTACCATAGCCCGTGAACACAATGGTGTAGTAATTGCGGTTGTAGTAAACGTTGATTACAGACGAACCGTCACCTTCAATGACAACATTTTTGCTGGTACGGCCATCGTTGTAAGTGAAATACGGCTTTTCATTTACCGTTTCACCATTGATCATAGCGTTGGAAATGCTGGTAGGCACGCTGTCGGAACCGCTTACGGTAGAACCGGCAACAGCCTGCTTGATTTCCGAACCCCAGAACTCAAATTCTTCGCTGTCGGCCTTTTCACGCCAATACACAACAGAGTAATTCACCATCTGCGCATTGGTCCACTGGGCAGTATAGGTACCGCCGCCCAAAGGAATGGTACCCGGCACCGCAGGAGACCAGCCGCCGAAAGTGTAACCCGTCTTTTCCGGATTAGCTACGCTTACCTGTGCACCATAGCGGCCATAAACAGGCTCTGTGCCGTAACCGCCGTTCAGTTCAAACAGCATCAGGTAGTAGTTGCGGTCATAATAGATTTCCACATAGGTATCGCCGTCAGCAGCAATCTGAGGCTTTACATACGGCAGAGAATAGAAACCTTCAAATTCCGGGAAATGTTCTCTGTCCACTACTACGGTTTCTTCGTTTTCGTTTACATACACCAAAGCTACTTCGGGAACATAGCTTTCCGTATAACCCTGTTTGGTTTCTTCGTGATACAGGGTATATTCATCATTATTTACGTTCTGTACATAATGATAAACGGTGTAATCGACCAAAGCAGGAATGTAAGTGATGACGAGATTGTAATCCCGCTCAACACTGCCAAGCTTAAAGGTAAAGGATGCTGCCGTAGTGTCGGTTGCCGCATTATATTTAAGTTCTTCCGGGAAGCGTTCCAGATCAGGCTCATAGCCCATAATGGAAGGCAAGTCAAACGAAGCTGTATACGATTGTCCGTTACCAACCGTTGCAGTGTAGGGCGTTGCTACCATATCGCCATTCTCAAACAAGAACTGAACCGTAACATTATGAATGGCAGGCGCATCCCCCTCAGCAGTCACCACAGGGGTATTGGCAGCATAAGCCGCTGTTGAAGGAGCTACAGCCTTCATTTTGGTATTGGCAGGTTTCTCGTTAACGGCAGCAGTCAGCTCGGTAACCGTATCGCTGACCGTTACCGCCACAATTTCGGTCATCTGCGTTTCGTTCAGCATGCAGCACAAAACTACGGTATCATTATCCGCAAACATGCTCTGCAGCTTTGCCATGGTAACCGCAAAGGTGCTGCCCGTTTCGCCGTTCACGTCGATCCATGCATTGGCAGCAGGCACAAAAACCTTCCACTGACCGGCAGCGGGCGCAACCAGATCGATTTTGCCGTGTCGTTCCAGTTCCGCAACCAAAACAGGAGTTTCATCTTCTTCCGAATAGGCGGAAAGCGCCACAGTGCCCTTCTGGGTATACTGCGGTCCAACAGTTGTAGGCTCAAACGGCACCGGCTCAAACAGCACTTCACCGCCGCGAATCAGCTGAATTACGCCGCCAAGACCATGTGCATCCTTCACACTCTGGATCCACTGCATCAATGCTTCGTAATCCACCTCAACCGCCGCAAGCGCGCCGCTTACGGTGCTGAACATGATCACAAAAGCCAGCATCAATGCCGTCAGCCTGGACCATTTCTTCATTCTTCATCCCTCCAAACCCTGCGGTGTGCGGGGCGTTCAGTTCCCATCTACAAGGCTAATTTCGCCGGTTTCTACATTCACATAGCCAACCACCAGCTGGCAGCTGGGCTCAATGATCTCGCCCCTGTTTTCGGCCGCATTGTACTTGTAGTACGCAATCAGGTCGCCGGTGCGTACGTAGTACAGCTCGGAATCCGCCCTCAGGTTATCGCTTTCCAGAATGACTTTGCTCAGACTGGTGGCACGCATGGCGCGGGCAATCATTGCTTCGGTGGGGTTGTACTGGGCGATCCAGCCATCAATGTCCTCACCGGGCATGTGATCCTTCAGATCGGTCACCCACTGCTCTTCTTCCCCGGAGGCGTTCATGTAGGCATCCAGAGCGGCCTTCTGGTCATCATTCAGCGTTGCCAGATAATTGGCCTTCTGTTCTTCGGTGGTCAGGCTATTCAGCACGGTCGCCTGATCTTCAACCGGAATCTGGTTGAAGTGCCACGGGCAGGGAACGATATCACCGTTAAAGTCCTGAGCGTCAACCTCATGATTCAAATCGCCATAATGGAAATCAGCGGGGGTGTTCATGTAACCCAAGCACAGACAAATCAGTTCATTAATATCCGCTACATCACCATGGTTTTCAAGAGCACACATAACAAAAGCGTTGAACTGAGTAGCAAAGTTCACTTCAGCGTCAGTCAAATGATTCATCAACCATTTTTCGCGCTCAAAGCCACTCTCAAGTGCTGCAAATTCCTTAAAACCACAGCCACCGTTTTCAGAACCACCATCGCAATTCTCAGAGAAGGCGATCGCAGAGAAGGAACCACAGGTTACCGCAACCTTCTGCGTGTTCTGACTCTTATCCACATTCACCCAGCCCAGCTCCTCAGCTGTGTAGGTTCCATCGCCGTTATCCTTGAGGTGGTGCACGAACAGCTTGCTGCCCCTCACCTTGGATACATCCACTTCAAATGTAAGGGTTACAGGGACATTGGGCTGCAGCTTACCGCCGCCAGCCAATTCCTCAAAGCGGATATCAAACACAGCAAGCTGGCGCAAACCTACCAGCGCATCCATCGCCGCCTGCTGAATATCATTCAGCACAGAAGCGGCAGCGTTCATGATGTAATCCACATCAAACGCACCCTGGGGCACCTTGATGGCTACATCCGTGCTGGGTTCATCTTCGCTTTCACCATTACTGGTTACAGTCTGTTCAGTTTTGTTTACATTTTCCAGCTTTTCCTGATCCTCAGGATCGGTGCTGTTCTGCAAAGCCAGATAGGCTTCCAAGGCTCTGTAATCAGCACCGGAAAGTGCGACGGTGCAAGCGTCCCAATCGTCCTGAGACATCTGGTCCTTCATCTGCGCACGCTGCACAGTGGTCATTGCGCCAAACGCAATGACTTTCTCTTCTTCGGTCAGCTGATCAAAATGCCACGGGCAGTCCACAGGCTGCCAATTGACGTCCACACCGTTCACATGATTAAACGAACCGTAAGGAAGTGTGCTGTAATGAACAGGGAAGTCATCGCACAGGCAAACCTCGGTGGCAGTGGGATGCTTGTCAAACACGTGGTTGATAAACACGTTGTACATGCTGCCAAAAGAATCGGTGGAGGTGTTGATCCACTCAACCAGCTGAGCGTAACGCTGAGGGCCGGTCATGCTCTGAAGCAGGGCGTAGCCGCAGCCTTCGCCATCGCATACATCGCCAGATTCCATGGCATTGATGTAGGCTTCCAATGCAGCAGCCTGCTCGGCGCTCAACAGTTCAATATAGGATTCACGCTGCGGGGCCGCAAGCATCATCACAACAGCATACTGCTCCGCCACGCTCAAATTGGCAAACGTCCAGGGACATTCTTCATCGTGAACATTCAGCACGCCGGGTTCATACTCGGGCGCGAAAGCAGGAACTTTGCACTCGCAGATTTTACCGGCGGCGTTGTGCTCGTCCCCATAATAGACATAGTGCAGCAGCACGCCTTCCAGCGTTACATCAGAGTCATCCTCGCTGTACAGGTCCTTCATGAAATCATAACGATCCTGCGCCGTGGGCAGCTCCACCAGCTGGCTCAGCAGCACGCAGTACTGGTTATCGGCACTGCAGGGGGCGCTGAGCACGGGGCCTTCCATCGTTTCGGACTCCTGAGCCGCCTGACTGGCAGACTGGAACATTCTGGTATAGGTAGCGATATCCAGTTCATTCAGCGTGATGCCGGTTGTCGTCGCCGACGCAGAGATGTTCACCAGCATCAGCAGCGCCAGAATGAGCGCCGTCAGTCTGAATGTCTTTTTCATCCCTCATCATCCTCCGATCTGTCGTATACGCGACGGTATTTATTCGTTACCGGCATTCTCTTCTACGGGATAGACCATGCCGCTAGCCATATCCACCACAGCCACCACAATGCCGCTCTGATCATCGATCAGTTCGCCGGTAGCAGCGTTAAAGGTTGCAATCTTTTCGCCGGTGCGCACATAAATGAGCGCATCGCCTTCGATGACCAGGCTGTCCAGGCTGGGAGCCTTCAGCGCACGGTCGATCATTTCCTCGCTGGCGATCACTTCTTCCGCCCACGCGGTAATTTCCGCAGGAAGGTCTTCTTCCACATCGCTCAGGAAGGCCGGTGCTTCGCTCAGCACGATTTCCACAACCGTTTCTTCCTCAACTGCGGGCTCCTCAGTCACTTCGGGCTGCTCTTCCACCACAGTTTCTTCGGTGACTTCGGGGATTTCCTCAACCACAGGCTCCTCGGTCACTTCGGGCTGCTCTTCCACCACAGTTTCTTCGATGACTTCGGGCATTTCTTCAACCACGGGCTCCTCGGTCACTTCGGGCTGTTCTTCGACAATGGGTTCTTCGGTGGTTTCGGGGATCTCATCCTCTTCCACGTTCAGTTCCAGCGTCACGGTTTCTTCCTCAGCCTTGGGGGCGCTGCCGTCCAGGAACTTGGCCATCATGTAGCCGGTCTGTTCGCCGTAAGCGTCCTCACACTGGATGAGGTACCACAGATCGCCGTTGTTTTCCACCTGAGCGGTGACCAGCACGGGGGTGCCCACGCCGCTGAGGGTGGCCTTGCGCATGGTCTTGGTGCTGGGGCCGTTGCGCAGGTTAACGGTCTTATCGGTATTCAGGTAGGCGTAGAAGTCGGTCACGTCTTCCACTTCGTAGGGCAGAGCCACATTCTCGGCGTGGTTCACGTTGGCGGATTCCATCAGCGCGACCATGCTGCCAAAGCCGCCGATCTTTTCGCTGTCCAGTTCATAGGTACGGCGGTCCACCATATTGCCGACGTTGGCTTCAATGGTGCCGATCACATCGGCGGTCACATATTCCACCAGACCGATATGGCCGATCTCGGCTTCCTCATTGGGGATGATAAACACGATGTCGCCGGCTTCGGGGGTATATTCACCGGCAGCGCGGAAGGCATTGCGGCCCTGCATGCTGCTCACCCAATCGCTCACGGCGGCCATGCGCATGGGCAGACCGGTTTCGGCCTGTTCGAAGCACCAGCCCAGATAGGCAGCGCACCAGTCGGCGTAGGCGTTGCCTGCCCACTCGCCGTACAGGGTGTAGCCGTTCTGGCCTTCGGCGTCCATCACAAAGTCAACTTCGTTTTCGGTGTAGCCCAGCTGGCTCTGCGCAACCAGCAGCACATCCATGCGCCAGTCGCCGGTCAGTTCAACGGCCTTGGCCAGCTTTTCCCACTTGCCGTCGTTCTTGTTGTCCATGCTGCGGTCGCGGGCGCCCACGCGCACGGAGGCGCTGGCGCTAGTGCCGGCAGCGTCGGTCACATCAACGGTCACGGTGTACTTGCCGCCCTGCAGGGGCAGATATTCAACAGAAGCGGTTTCATTTTCGCCCAGCTGATAGGCAGCATACTTCATTTCCGCGCCGTCGAGCTGCACAGAAACAGCCACCTGATAGGGCTGCACGCCGCCATTGGCCGCAGCGTAAGCGGTGAAGGCATTGCCAACATCCACAAAATCGGCGCTGGCGTAAGCAGAAACGCTCAGAGGCGCAACGGGGACGATGGTCTCTTCGGGGATTTCAGTGGGCTGATCGACCACGGGAGTCTCAGTGGGCTGTTCGACCACAGGCTGATCTTCCACGGGAGTCTCAGCGGGCTGTTCGACCACGGGCTGATCTTCCACGGGAGTCTCAGTGGGCTGTTCGACCACGGGCTGGTCTTCCACGGGAGTCTCAGTGGGCTCTTCTACCACAGGCTGATTTTCCACGGGAGTCTCAGTGGGCTGTTCGACCACAGGCTGATTTTCCACGGGGGTTTCAGCGGGCTGTTCAACTACGGGCTCTTCAGCTACAGGAGCGGGAGCGGGCTGCTCTTCCACCACGGGAGCGGGAGCGGGCTCTTCAGCTACAGGAGCGGGAGCGGGCTGCTCTTCCACCACGGGAGCGGGAGCGGGCTCTTCAGCTACAGGAGCGGGTTCTTCCACCACAGGAGCGGGAGCGGGTTCCTCAACCACAGGAGCAGGAGCGGGTTCCTCAACCACAGGAGCGGGAGCGGGTTCATCCGCCACCATATGGCTCTGCGTGCTGGCGCTGTCAATGGAAGTAGCCAGCGTGCCGTTGCCCAGCATGCCGTACATCGCGGCGCAGCCAACAACCAGCATACACAGGGCGGTTGCCAATGCAATCAACTTCTTGTTCACTGTTCTACCTCCTCACTTATTCAGCCATATCCGCAGGCCAGCCTGCGGCGGTCATTACGTCTTCACTGTTGTTTTTGGCCTGCACAGCCTGCGCGGTAACGGTTACCACGCTGGTGCCGTTCTGGTACTCGTTGCCCATCAGCAAATCAAAGTGCACGCTCTTGAGCAGGGGCGATGTTTTCTGCCCGGGGGTCATAACGCTCTTGTAGTAGTACCAGCCGTCCTTTTCGATCCAGTCGGTGGTATCCAGCGTCAGGGTCATCACGTCGGTGGGCAGCTGGTTGCCGTCCTTGTCGGTCACGGTCGTGGTGATCTTCACACGAGCAAACAGATCCTGCATACCGGTGTTTTCCACATAAGCGATCTTGCTGAACTCCGCGCCGGGAACCACATTAAAAATATCCTCCCAGTCGGGCAGCTTATCCAGCGGAGTACCGGGTTCTGCGCCATCGGCGGTTTTTTCGTGCAGGGTCATGTCCAGCACACCGGTGGTGATCACGTTGTATGCGGTTGCCTGAATGGTAAAATAGGCGGCGGTGCCTGCGCTGAGCAGCGCGATGCAGCAAACTGCCAGAGCGATCAGGGCAATGCGGGATTTGGTCATGCGGGTGGATCTCCTTTCGAAGAGCGAAGTAAACGCCGTTTGAATGAAAAGCGGGAATCAAAGCCGTTTCCCGTTGTACACGGTTGGGGTTACGGCCGCATTTGGCAGGCCATAGGGGAACACCCGGTTTGGGCGGATGCTCCCGTATGGCCTGCCCCTTTTGAGGGGGGCAGGCCGGGAAGACATTAGTCCTGGACGGCGTTGAACCAAGTCTGAGCATTGGCTTCCAGATCGGGGAAGCCAGCTTCCAGAGCTTCTTCAGCATTGGCGAAGCCGTCAGCCTGCACGGCCTGAGCCAGCACGTAGATGCTGGGACCGTCGCCAGCGAAGAAGAAAGCGCTCTTGCCGGTCTCTGCAATCTGGTAAGTAATGTTGCCATTTTCATCCTGCATTGCATCTACACGGCTGTCGATGTACACGCCGTTGATGGCAGGCCATTCAGTGGTCTTGCTCGCTTCCAGCTCGGGCTGGTAGGTGAAGTTGTAAATGTTGTAGCGGTTGTAGTCGGTGCCCATATCAGCGCCCATGGTAATGGTGATACCGGTGTCCTCGTAAGTCCAGAATTCATCATCGGGCATGTTGCGGTCGATATTCCAGTGCATCAGCATGTTGGAGGCAACGGGATCGTCCATCTTGGCGGGGAAGGCCATCAGCACGCGTACATAAGCCTTTTCGGTGCTGGTGTTGGTTACGGACACGATCTTATCAACCCAGTTGGCGGCATTGGGAACCTGCCAATCGGCTTCCACTTCGTATTCAGAGTTATCAACAGTAGTCTTGTCGTTGCTCTGAGCAGAGCCAACCAGAGGCAGCAGCTTCTTGTTATCGCTGAAGTCCTGCAGGCTGGTGCCGTCTTCGGCACGCTCGTCCTCGTTCAGACGGATCTCAACGTTACCAACGGTGAAGGTGTTGGTAGCAGAATCGGTATCGGTGAAGTAAGCCAGAGTGCCGCCGATCGCCAGAGCAGCGATCATAGCGAAAACCATAACCATAGATACGATCTTCTTTTTCATGGTTGTTCCATTCCTTTCTTATTGGATGTACACATATCTCCATGCACTTGCGTGCGTTGGATCGGTATTATGCGGCCGCTTGTGGCGGGCCACAGGGGGACGTCCGGCTCGGGGACGGGCGTCCCCGTATGGCCCGCCCCCTGTTAAGGGGGGCAGGCCGGGGAAAATCAGAAATTACAGACCGGGAACGATAGCGGGCTCGTTCTCAGCGTAGTAGGTGTTGATGGCTTCTTCGATGCTGTCGATGCCAGCAGCCTGGATGCCGTAAGCGTTAACAACGATCTCCCAGATGTTCTCGGGATAGTGCTTGCCGCTCTGCAGAACGAGGCAACCCTCGTCATGACCTTCTTCGGTGCACTGCTTCACGCGGCTGTCCATGTAAACCTGAGCCAGCAGAGCAGCGGTCTTCTCACCGTTAGCCTTGGCAGTGTCGTTCTCGGTGTAGTGCAGATAACGGTTGAACTCGGTGCCATCAATCTTGGTGCTGCCCAGATACAGCTCGTTGATCACGTACTCGGGGCCGGTGTAGCCGTTGGCGGTAGCAACAGCAGAGGAGCAGACAACCAGGTTGCCTTCGGCATCCTTGTAGGTGTCATAGTAGTTGAAGTGCAGGTCGTTCTTGGAGGCGTTGCCGGGAACGTCGATGGCGGCGGGGATCAGGATTTCAACCCACATCCAAGCGTCATTGTCGCCAGTGTTTTCAACGTAGACTTCCTTCTGCAGGGCACACTCGGTAGCGGAACCGGGCATGAGTTCATCTTCGGGGAAGATTTCATCGATTTCGATTTCAACATTGCCGTGGGTGAAGACGTTGAGTTCGCTATCGGTGTCGGTGAAGTAGGCCAGGGTGCCGCCGATGGCCAGGATAGCAACGATGGAGAGCGTCATGGCCAGTACGAGGAGCTTCTTCTTGTTCATTTTGGGTCCATTCCTTTCTTTTTTTGGGTTGTGCGCGTGTATACAAGGCACTTTCGTGCATTGCAACCATTAGGGTCAGCGGTCATGCCGCTGTGTTTGGCTTCCCCGGGTGGGGAAGGCAGGAGGGGCGTTCCCCGCCTCCCTTGTACAAAGGGAGGTGGCAGACCGAAGGCCTGACGGAGGGATTGCCCTCCCCCGCTGGTTTCAGCAGGAGAGGCGGTTACAATCCCTCAGTCCCTTCGGGGCAGCTCCCTTTACACAAGGGAGCCAATGCTGCGTTCCTTGCGGCTGGTGCTGCGGGGACGGCATTCATACCCTATTGTTAGGGCTTGACATACTTTACAGCGCCAGTTTCAGCTTCCGCCCAGGCATCTTCCGCAGTTTCAAACTGAGCCTGCTGGATAGCATAAGCAGTAACGATCAGCTTGGGAGTGGTGATTTCGTCCATATCAGCGTTAGTGATTTCATCGGACACAACAATAACGTTGCCCTTGATTACATAGAAGTCCTGATTGTCGGTCTCATTCTTCGCAACCGCACGATAGTAAACGTTAGTTTCGCCGTCAACCAGTGCCCAACCATCAGCAATTTCGTAGGTCATAATTTCGCCTTCGGGGAAATTAACTTCTTCAACCTTGACAAACACCCAGGCAGCTTCGCTATCAGCGTTTACAGTTACCTTAGGATCCTTGGTGATATCCACGCCAGGAACGATAGCGTAAGAGGTGCCAGTAGTTTCCGTCAGGTCAATGTCAATTTCGGTGGTGGTGAAGACGTTTTCAAGGGAATCGGTAGTGTCGGTCAGCCAAGCGATGGTGCCGCCAACGGCAACCATCATCATGACCAGCACCAGGCTCATGGTGAAAAGAGCGCGGCGCATCTTAGCACGGGTCTTCTTAGTCATGGGAATGATCTCCTTTTAATTTGTGTCATGCACTGTAGGGTTTTCGTTAACAAACAACCCTTCCAGCCAGATTACTGGGGCCAAGTAGTGGGTTTCTGCTCCCAAGCTTCAGCAGCAGTATCAAAACCGTCAGCCTGAATGGCGTAAGCAGTAACCTTAATGGTTTTGTTGTCGTAGGTAGTGCCATTTTCAAGAGTACCAACAACCTTGAAGGTCTCGAAAACGGGGATATCCTTCGCTCCGTCGCGAGCATCGACAACAGTGCTATAATAGTAGATATTGCCGCTCAGATTTTCCCAGCCTTTGGCTTTCATCTGATCAACAATCTTGGTGTCGGCTTCGATAGCAGCCAGCTCGTTGATCACTTCAACAAACAGATAGCAAGGTTCGCTGTCAGCCGTCACATGCACAATGGGATCCTTTACATAAGTGTGACCCGGCATGAGCAGATAGTCATTTTCGGTAACACGAGAAGCACCGGAAACAGCTACGCCGTATTCATTGGTATCAGCTTCGTCCAGAGTGATGTTCACTTTACCAGTGGTAAAGGTGTTGACAACCTGTTCAGAAGAGGAAGTCAGCCAAGCCAGAGTGCCGCCAACAGCAGCGAAAGCAACGACCAGAACCAGGCTCAGGGTGAGCAGGCTGCGGCGCAGAGCAGCGCGATTCTTCTTAGACATGGGAATCTCTCCTTAAAAATGGTGGTTAGATTTGCTGATTACTTGTTAGCGAAAGCAGTCCAGGCAGCGTCGGCATTGGCAAAGCCGTCAGCCTGAATGGCCTGAGCCTTGATGTCGATCTGCAGGTCTTCCAGAGCCAGCAGCTTTTCGTTCTCAGCGCCTTCGGGAACCTTGATCTCGGTGAACAGGGGCTCCAGATCCTTGGCAGCAGCGTCAACGGTGCTTACGGTGGTGTAATAACGGAACTCAACGGTGCAGACGTTGTCAACAGTGGTGATAGCGTAGCTTTCCCACTTGCTGCGATCCCAGCCGTTAACATACTCTTCGGGCAGGAACTCGTCAACGCCGAAAGCCTCGGTCAGCTTATCCACCAGATTGATGGTGACCAGCATACGAACGTAGGATTCTTCGCTGTCAGCAGCAACATGCACGGTGGGATCCTTGGTGTAGGTGTGGCCGGGCATCAGCTTGTAATCGTTGGTGATAACACGAGTATCGCCGTCTTTTACGCCGTACTCATCAACATCGGTTTCGTCCAGAGTGATGGCAACCTTACCAACGGTGAAGGTGTTCTTCACGAGTTCGGTCTCATCGGTCAGGTAGGCAACAGTCAGGCCGACGCTCAGGCTGACCAGCAGGAGAGCGGAGCACAGAGTCAGGATGGCCTTGCGCAGTTTACGGGTGTTCATGGTTTGGGTCTCCTCCTTATTTTTTGCTGCATGCACGCTGCATGCGCGGTTTTGGTTCTCGCGTCGCCTGAGACGGCATTCCGAGCTGCCTCCCTTACACCAGTTCTGTGTACAGGAAGCATTTGTCATACCAGCGGAATGTGCTGCTATGGCAAATGCTCCCCCACTCAAAAGAGGTGGAACACAGTGCCGGAAAGCACATTTCAGCGGCGCGTATACCTCCAAAAGGGTAGAAAACCCCATTGAAGGTACAATACATTCAAATTTTACCACTTGTCAACCAGCATGTCAACACCGCATACGTGTATTCGTTAATCTTTTCGTCATATTTATTCAAAATTTCTTATCAAATGTGGTTTTTCCGCCGCCAGAACACACAGCCATCCGTTTTGAATTTTTCCTTTTTTGGAATAATGTGGAATTCCTGAATGGCGCTGTATATGCCTTCACAGCCCGCAGCGGCCGTATTCAGCCGCTCCGCCGCATGCCGCGCCCTTGCGCAGCATTGCAAGAGAATGGTAACAATAACTTCGTATTTCCGAACGGATTTCTTGCCCCAAAATGGAAAAAACGCCCCCTTCTGCCCGGAATACAGAAGGGAACGTTACATATCTGTTACCCCTTTACCGCGCCCGCCATCACCCCGGATACGATCCACCGCTGGCACGCAAGGTAAAACACCGCCGCCGGTATGATGGCCAGCACCAGCAGCGCCATCATGGCCCCCATGTCCACGCTGCCGTAGCCGCCGCGCAGATACTGCACCGCAATGGGAATGGTGCGGAAGCGGCGTACATCCAGCACCAGATACGGCAGAAGGTAGTCGTTCCAGATCCACATGGCCTGCAGGATCCCCACCGATACCGCCGCAGGCTGCAGCACCGGCAGCACAATGGCAAAAAACAGCCGGATCGGGCTGCAGCCGTCCATGAGCGCGCTTTCCTCCACCGCCGCCGGACTGGCGTTCACAAACCCCGTGAACAAAAACACCGAAAGCCCCGCCCCGAACCCAAGGTAAATCAGCACAATGCCCTGCGGCGTGTTCAGCCCCAGCAGGTTCGCCAGCCGGCTCAATGTGAACATAACCATTTGAAACGGCGCGACCATGCTGAATACAAACAGCCGGTACAGCCCCCGGCCCGCCCGCGTGCGCACCCGGCACAAAAACCACGCGCACATGGACGTGCACAGCACAATGAGCGCCACCGAACACACCGTTATGAACAGGCTGGTCACCGCCGCCGATGGAAAACGGGTGAGCTGAATGCCCTTTTCATAGTTGGCAAGCCCGGCAAAGGTGTGCGCCGTTGGCAGCGCGAAGGGCTGGCGGCTGATGTAGGCCTTCTTTTTGAAGCTGTTGAACGCTACCATTGCCAGCGGGTACAGGTAGACCGCGCTCAGAACGGCAAAGGCCGCCGTAAACCACGAAAAGCGTTTTTTCATGCGCGCGCCTCCTCCGAACGGGTCAGCCGAAGCTGCAAAAGCGCTATGCCGGTCACAATCAGGCAGAAAACCACCGCCTTGGCCTGCCCCGCTCCCGCCCAGCCTGCACGGCCGTAAAACGTGGTGTAAATGTTCAGCGCCAGCAGCTGCGAACGGCTGCCCGGCATGCCGTTGGTCAGCGCAAGGTTCTGGTCAAACAGCTTGAAACCGTTGGTCAGCGTCAGAAAGGTGCAGACCGTTACGGAGGGCATCAGCATGGGCAGCTTGATGTGCCGGAAAATCTGGCGGGGGCCTGCGCCGTCCATGGCGGCGGCTTCCAGCACATCCTCCGGCAGCGTGGTCAGGCCTGATATGTAAATGATCATCATGTACCCCAGCTGCTGCCAGCTGACCACCGCCAGCAGCCCCCAGAACCCGTACCACTCGCTGGTGACCAGCGTTACGCCCCGGCGCGCAAGCAGGCCGTTTAACAGCACCTGCCAAAGCCAGCCCAGCACAATGCCGCCGATCAGATTGGGCAGAAAAAACACCGTGCGGAACAGCTGCGTGCCCGCAAAGCCGCGCGTAAGCAGCAGCGCAAGCCCCAGCCCCAGCACGTTGATGACCACGGTGGAGACCAGCGCAAACAGCGCGGTGTACCACAAAGCGTGGATAAATTCCCCCGATGCGTCCGAAAACGCGCGGATGTAATTGTCCAGCCCCACGAAAACAGCATCCGTGAGGGTGGTGAAATCGCAAAAAGACAGGTACAGACCCATAGCAAACGGAATCACAAACCCAATCCCGAAAGCCAGCGCCGTGGGCAGCACAAAAACCGGCCACCAGCGTTTCAAACTACGTTCCATGCAGCGCTCCCATCAGCGTACGGCGTTGTATTCCGCCGCCCAGCCATCCACAAAAGCGGTTTCCACCGCGTCCCAGCCGGCGCCGCCCTGCGCGTATTCCAGCAGCGCCGCGCCCACAGCCGTTTTCCAGCGGTCGGAGGGGATGGTGGGAAACACCCACTTCACCTGCTCGCGCCCGCTTTGCAGATCCTGCTGCGCGGCGCGCTGCAGGGCGTTGTGCGGCTGGGCGGATGCAAACGGCGTAGTGAAGCCCAGCTGCTCCGTGAGCGCCCGCTGCCCCTCCGGCGCGGAAACCAGCCAGTCCACAAAGGCTTTGGTGGCTTCGATATCCTGCGGATCCGCCCGGCGGTTGATGCACCAGTAGTTCTCCGAACCCGTGCAAAGGCCCTGGTTTTCCTCGCCCGGCACGCCAAAGTAGATGGGCAGCATGAGCAGATCCTCATCCGGGATGCCCTCCGCCGTTACATCCGCATACGCCCAGGTGCCGTTCTGATAGAACACCGCCTCGCCCAGGGCAAACTCGCTGGCGGCATCCTCGCCTGTTTTGGCGCCGATCATGGCCGGCGGGCAGGTGGCGTTGTGAATGTACAGATCCCAGATCTGCCTGAACTGCGGCAGATAGGTTCCGCGGATGGCTGCGGCGGATGATACGCCCTCGTCACGATATTCATAATATAAAGGAAGGTTTGCCAGATGCGTTTTGAAACGCCAGTCGGAACTGGCGTCCATGCCCGCCGAGGTGAACGCCCCCAGAACGCCCAGTTCCCCCCTGCGCGACTGGATGTCCTCCGCTACGGCTTTGAGCGTTTCAAAGCTGGTGATTTCGGATGCATCCGCGATCACTGCACCGTCCATGGCGCAGTATTTGTCCAGCAGGCGTTTGTTGGCGATCAGGCCGTAGGTTTCAATGGCGTAGGCCACGGCGGGGATCTCTCCCCCATCCTCCAGGGCAAATTCCTGGCTCTGCAGGCTTTGGTACAGCTGCGTATCCCGCAGATCCAGACACCACTCCCGCCACGTGCGCAGACCGGCAGGGCCGTTGACCTGAAAAAGCGTGGGCGGGTCGCTTTTGGCCAGCTCAGAGCGCAGAGCGTCCTCATAGGTGCCGGAGGCCGCAGTAACGACCGTGACCGGCACGCCGGTCCGCTGCGTGTACTGCTGCGCCACCTGTTCCCACTGCTGCGCCTGCTCCGGCTTGAAGTTCAGATAATAGACGCTGCCCGCGGACGGATCCCGCGCAGCGTTCGCGCTGTCCTGCACTGTCCGCCTGCCGGTAAAAATGTTTACAAAGCCCAAAACCACCGCCAGCGCAGCCAGTACGGCAAGGATTTTTTTCATAAGCCGCCTCCCGTATAGATCAAAATCATCATGGATAGCTTGACCATTCCGGGAAAAAACATGCATGAAAAAAGCGGACGGTGTGTACCGTCCGCTCAGGCCGTCGAAAAAGCTCGCTGACGCGATCTTTTCCGCCGAAGAATGCACCGTTTGCCTACTCGCCTGACGGCTCGCCGGGCGGCAAACGGTGTAAGGAAAGCCTTGCTGCGCAAGGCTTCCGAAGCTGACGCACAT
>JAFYQB010000148.1 GCA_017547285.1 Clostridia bacterium | reverse complement strand
GGATCGATCCACTTCACGGCGCCGTCTTCGGCCTTGAAACGGCCGTAGGTGCCAATGTTCTTCTCGTAGGCTTCGTTGGGGCTCATGCCCTTCTTGATCGCGTCCATCATCTTGCCCAGAGACAGGAACTGATAACCGCAGATCTGGCTGTCCTTGTCCAGAGCCAGCTGGAGCACATAGCCTTCAGCCATTTCCAGGTAGCGGGGGCCCTTTTCCAGGGTGCCGTACATGGTGCCGACCTGAGAGCGCAGGCCCTTGCCAAGGTCTTCCAGACCAGCGCCGATGACCAGACCGTCATCGGAGAAAGCGGACTGGGTACGGCCGTACACGATCTGCAGGAACAGTTCGCGCATAGCGGTGTTGATAGCGTCGCACACCAGGTCGGTGTTCAGCGCTTCCAGAATGGTCTTGCCGGGGAGAATTTCGCTGGCCATAGCGGCGGAGTGGGTCATGCCGGAGCAGCCGATGGTCTCGACCAGAGCTTCCTGGATGACGCCGCCCTTAACGTTCAGGGTCAGCTTGCAGGTGCCCTGCTGAGGAGCGCACCAGCCAATGCCATGGGTCAGGCCGGAAATATCCTTGATTTCCTTCGCCTGGATCCACTTGCCTTCTTCGGGAATGGGAGCGGGGCCATGGTTGGGGCCCTTCTTCACGCATACCATTTCCTCGACTTCGCGGGAATACTGCATGGATTCACAGCCTCCTTAGGAATAATGGGTGGGGTAGACACCAATTCATTATAGCATAACTTCAAACACGATAAAAGAGGAAAAGACAAATTTGTCTATGTTTTGTCAATTCTCAGCGATCATTTGCAGGAAAGTTTCTTCGTCAATTACAGGAATGCCGAGGGTTTGAGCCTTGGTCAGCTTGCTTCCTGCTTTTTCTCCTGCCAAAACAAAAGCGGTTTTCTTGCTGACGCTGCCGGAAGGCTTGCCGCCGTGCCGGGCAATCAGCTTTTCAGCGTCTTCCCGGCTTAGGGTGGGCAGAGTGCCGGTCACGACAATGGTTTTGCCGGCCAGGGAGTCGCTGACTGCTTCGCTTTCGTGGCGCGGAACCACGCCGGCGGCCAGAAGACGTTCGATCATTTCAATGTTCTCATGGAAACTGAAGAATTCGACTACGCTGTTGGCGACGATATCGCCCACTTCAGGAATTGCAGTCAGTTCTTCCACGGTTGCAGTTTTTACTGCCTCCAAAGAGCCAAAATGCTGCGCCAGATCGCGAGCTGTTTTGCGCCCGATGTTGGGAATGCCTACAGCAAAGAGAAATGCGTCCAGTGTGCACTGACGGCTTTTGTCCAGTGCGGCAATCAGGTTTTCCGCGCGCTTCTGTTTGAAGCCATCCAGAACCAGCAAATCATTGACGGTCAGCCGGTACAGATCCGCACAGTCGTGTACACCCAGCGTATCATACAGCAGTTCAGCCGTTTTGTCGGAAAAGGTATCAATGTCCATGGCGTTGCGTCCGGCAAAATGAGCCAGTCTCTGCACGGCCTGCGGTTTGCAGGTGTTTCGGTTAAGGCAGAAAATATGTGCGCCGCGTTCCACCAGCGGTTCGCCGCAGGCAGGACATACTGTCGGTGGAAGGATAACCGTTTCGTTTTCACCGGCATCGCCTACACGGCCCATGATTTCGGGAATTACGTCGTTGCTGCGGCGGATCCAGACGTCACAGCCGATGGCAACGTTTTTGCGCTGGATATCGCCAAAATTGTTCAGCGTGGCTCGTTTTACTGTTACACCGCCAATTTCCGTAGGGGTAAGGTGGGCAAGAGGCGTCAGTTTGCCGGTACGGCCCAGTTCCCAGGTTACATCCAAAAGCATAGCCGTGTTTTCTTCCGCAGCAAACTTGTAGGCAACAGCCCAGCGCGGAAATTTTTCGGTATTGCCCATCGCCTGACGCGTTGCAAGATCACAAACCTTGACAACTGCGCCGTCGATCAGAAAATCGAGCGAGGGCCGCTTTTCTTCTACTTTATCAATTCGGTGGCAAATTTCTTCGTAGGTATCCGCGTGTTCTTCATACCTGCTGGTAGGAAAGCCGTTTTCCTGCAGGAATGCCAGCATGCCGTCCATATCGCTGTAGGGCGGATTTTCGATGGTGCCTACCTGATAGAAGAACGCGTCCAGCCTGCGGCTGGCTGTAACAGCAGGATCCAGATTCCGCAGCGCTCCGGCAGCGGCGTTTCGGGCGTTTTTGAGCGGTTCATCCGCTGTGCGGTTGTATTCCTCCAGCGTGCTCAGCTTCATGATACATTCACCCTGAACTTCCAGCAGCCCTTTGTAGGGGATGGTGAGCGGCACGCAGCGAATGGTGCGTGCCTGCGGCAGAATGCCTTCACCGACCTCGCCGTTTCCGCGGGTGGCAGCCTGCACCAGCTGACCATCACGATAGGTAAGGTTGATGGTCAGACCGTCCAGTTTGTATTCGACGGCATACTTCAATTCGGGCAGAGGCGCTTCACGGCCGTCGCTGAGCTGAGCATGCAGTTTTTCTGTCCGCTGCATCCATGCAAGCAGTTCTTCCTTGCTTTGCACCTTATCCATGCTCCAGAGGCGGCTGATGTGCCGATGAGGCTCAAAGGCGGATAGCGGCTCCGCACCGACACGCACAGAAGGGGAGCCGGGCAAAACGACACCCGACTCCTTTTCCAGCTGAAGCAGCTCATTGTATTTTTGATCCCACTCAGCATCGCTCATGGGACTATCGCCGCTGGTATAGTACAAAGCGGAAGCTCTGTTCAGTTCATCTGCCAGCACGCGCATACGATCTTTTATGTTCGTCATATCAATCATTCACCTTTACGATCGGAGCAATAGAAAGCACAAATTCTTTCAGGCCATATGAAGCAAAATGGATCATCACACGGGCATCTGTACCAGTGCCGCGAATTTCAGAAACGGTGCCCTGACCGAACTTGCGGTGCATTACACGATCGCCAACCTTAAACAATGACGGTGCAGCTCCGGACGGCATTTTGGATGCGGCAGACGGCGTGAAACCCTTTTGCACTCCGGGAATACCAAGAGCGCTTCGTCCGGCACCAAGACCATGACCACTCTCTGCGGCCTGATAACGAGGCTGACGTTTGGGCGTGGAATAAACATGACTTTCCATTGGCGCGGGGAAACTGCGTTCTCGTTTGGCTGTAAGCTGGTTATCCAGCAAACGGGTCGGAATCTCGCGCAGGAAACGGCTGGGGGCGTTGTAATTAACCTGGTTATACAGCATGCGCTGAGAGGCATAACTGATGTACAGCTGCTTCTGGGCACGGGTAATGGCCACATAGCAAAGACGGCGTTCTTCCTCAATGCCCTCGTCGTTCTGAACGCTGCGCCCCGTGGGGAAAACATTTTCCTCCAGGCCGGTCATGAAAACGATGGGGAATTCCAGGCCCTTGGCGCTGTGAACGGTCATCAGTGTTACGCATTTGGCGCCGAATTCAGCGTTATCCAGATCAGAAACCAGCGCTACATTTTCCAGATAGTCTTCCAGTGTGGGCGTTTCAGCTGCTTTTTCATATTCAGCGACCGCACCCAGAAATTCATCGATGTTTTCGATGCGTGTTTTGCCTTCGTCGGATTCATCACGCGTGTACTGTGCTTTCAGGCCGGTCTTTTCAATCAGATGGGTAACAAATTCCAACAGGCCCATCTCTTCTTTGGCTACGATCAGATCGTTCATCAGGTCGCCGAATTCCGAAACGCATTTGCGTGGCCGGGAGGACAACGACTCGGGAATATCCACCAGAGCGCTGAAAAGCGGCATGTCTTCCTGTTCGGCGTGCTTGGCAAGTTCGGCAACGGTGGTATCGCCGATGGCGCGCCGCGGGGTGTTGATGATGCGACGCAGACTTGCGTCGTCAGACGGATTTACAATCACGCGCAGATAGGCTACGATGTCCTTGACTTCCTTGCGGTCATAGAAGCGCAGACCCCCGTATATACGGTAGGGAATACCGGCACGAACCAGCATGTCTTCAATCACGCGGCTCTGTGCGTTGGAGCGGTAGAGAACAGCCATTTTTCCAAAGTCATGCCCGGTCATCCGCAGCTGCTGCATGCGGTCGCAGATCCAGGCGGCCTCGTCACGTTCACTTCCGGCGCAGAAGACGCGAATGGGATCGCCTTCCTCGGCTTCTGTCCACAGCATTTTCTCCATGCGGCCTTCATTGTGGGCGATCACCTGGTTGGCTGCGTCCAGAATGTTGGCGGTACTGCGGTAGTTCTGTTCCAGCTTGATTACCGTTGCGTCCGGATAGTCCTTTTCAAACGAGAGAATGTTGCGGATATCCGCTCCTCGCCAGCCGTAAATACTCTGGTCGTCATCGCCCACGACACAGAGATTGCGGCTTTTGTGGGTGATGAGCTTGACCAGCGAATACTGGGCAAAGTTGGTATCCTGATATTCGTCTACATGAACGTACTGGAACTTTTCACGATAGCTTTCCAGAACCGGCGGATGATCGGCAAACAGTTCAAGGGTGCGTACAAGCAGATCGTCAAAATCCAGCGCGTTGGAATGACGAAGCTTCTTTTCGTATGCACTGTACAGATCGTGGAACTGCTGACTGCGAAAATCACGCGGAGATTCAGCAAACCATTCATCCGGCCCGAGCAGGCGGTTTTTGGCGTCGCTGATTTTTGCCCGTACTTCGCGGGGATTCATGTTCTTTTCATCGATGTTCAGCGTCTTGTACAGTTCCTTAAGCACGCTGGATTGATCGTCGTCATCATAGATGGTAAAGGAACGGCTGTATCCCAGTTTTTCAATATCGCGGCGCAGGATGCGGGCGCACATGGAGTGAAAGGTGCTCACCCATACATCGTTTCCACTCTCACCAACCAGCTGATTCACGCGTTCCTTCATTTCTTTGGCGGCTTTGTTGGTGAAGGTAATGGCCAGAATATGCCACGGTGCAACGCCGTGATCGATCAAGTTGGCAATGCGGTAGGTGAGCGCACGCGTTTTGCCGCTGCCTGCACCGGCCAGAATCAGAACGGGGCCTTCCAGCGTTTCGGCAGCTTTGCGCTGTTCACGGTTCAAACCTTGTAAATTCATGCGTTAAAGAACCTCGTATTACTCGTGTGTTGTTTGTTCCAGACGGTCTAAAACAACGGAATAGCCATCTGAGCCGTACTGCAGCGCACGGTTCACCCGGCCGATGGTCGTGGTGGATGCGCCGGTTTTGCGTACGATTTCCTGATAGGTTTCCCTGTTGCGAAGCATCACAGCCACTTCAAGCCGCTGGGTAATGCTTTTCATTTCCTGGATGGTCAGCACATCTTCCAGAAAACGATAGGCTTCCTCAGCGTTATTCAGAGAAAGCAGCGCTTCGATCAGATGATCGGTCTGCTCGTTTTGATATCTCGGTGTAAACACAATGCTGTCCTCCGGTTAAAAGTGCAAAAAATGCCTATCGCATTATATCATATTTTCCGGAAGAAGCAAAGAAAATCAGCTACTGCCTGCCGCGCGGTTTTTTGCCAAACAGGCCGCCGGTCATTTCGCTGAAGCTCCGCCCCCACTTCTGCATGCCGCCCCGTCCGCCGGTAGAAAGAAACGCGAAAAGTCCAAGACCGCCTGCAAGTCCCAGAATCAGCCACACGCTCCATCCGGCTCCTTTGCTGTCCTCGGAGGCCGGACGCGTTTCTTCGGACGCTTTCTCTGATGGGTTCCCGCGCGTGACGTCGCTTGCGCCGGCTGAACCCGTTACGCCTCCGAAAAGTGCTTTGTACACTACCTCGCTCATGGGCTGTACAGCATTCAGGACCAGTTCTTTGGGCAGGGTATGGGTACCAAACTCCAAGAGGAGGCTTCTGGGTGCAAGATCCTGATTATAGGTTCCCTTGCCCATGTAGATATCCTTGATCAGTCCGGGACGCGTTTTATCTGCAACAGCTTTGATCTGTTTGGCGAAATTCATGTTGGCTTCGCTGTTCTGATTGCTTTTGCCTACGAGCAGGCGCACCATGCTCATTTCCTGATTGCCCACTTTGGTCCTGTATTCTTCCGGATCGGGGATGCCGTCTCTGTGAATATCAAAAATAGCATTAGGCCGGTCTTTCAGAAGCTCCACAGCTGTCTGGCGGCTGCGGCGGTAGGCTCCGGCATCGTGTGGGAGATGCGTAGCGGTACTGACTTCCACATCCACGCCCATTTCTTCCAGCGAATCGGCAAAGGCATGGGCGATGTCATAGATGCCGCCGCTACCTTCCACACTTTCAGTGCCATCGCCTTCGATGTAACTTTCATCACTGTGCGTACAGTACAGTGCGATTTTTTTCTGTCCGATGGACGCAACCGGCTGCCCGTCCTCCATTGCGAGCCAGCTGACATCCGGCATGTCTGCTTCGCCCAGATGAACGGCAATCGCAGTGCGTCTGCCGGGATCTACCTGCCGGATACGGTAATGCTGATTGTTTTGGCTGATATATTCGTCACCTTCGCTGCTTTCTGCGCAGACCTTCGTAAGAAGAACACCCTGTTCGTCATAAATGGCATAGACTGTTGTTTCGGCAGATGCGAATACCGGCAGGAACATGGAGAGCAGCAAAACAGGCAGGAATCGTTTCATGGTCAGCGCTCCTTTCTTCGAATCGGGTTATGAACTCGGGATCCTGCCGGGCTTTCATGGCCGCGTACAAATCGTTCGATGATCTCGCCAATGAGCTCGGAAAGAATAACACCTGTCAAACCGCTGATAACCACTGCATCGAAAACGCCTGCGCCTCCCAGAACCAGTGCCTGCTCGATCCCTTTCATACGGTTGACGACTGCTACGGCTGCATCTGCCAGCAAAACGCCGAATATGCCGCAGATAAAAGCACTTCGACGGGAACGGCCAAGCAGATAGGCCGTCACTCCGCCGATGAGTCCATACAAATACAGCGGGTCGATGATGATCGCCTCCGGCTCATCCGGCATAAGCGCGGAAAAGGCATAGATGATCCCGGCAGACACAAACGAGCCGATAACAGCGCGAAGCCGCTCGCGATTGGTGCCTGCATGGACCAGCAGATAAACGCAGATGCCGGCGGGAATCACGGCGCCGCCAATACTGATGGCAACGCTGCCGAGCACTACATTGGGGATCAGCGTGCCAAAAAACATAAGCGCTATGAGCAATAGTGCAGTTCGGTCGGTCAGACGCAGCTTGTCAAGCACGCGTTGGGCAACTCCAAAAAAGACCAGAATGGCGGCTGCTGTTAACAGGATCATTCCTACGGACATTTACTCGCATCCTTTCATCTATTAAACTTCAGCGGTAGTATGTACTGGCTGAAATAAAAGAATGCAAACGGCGGATGCAGCCTTTTTACTGCATCCGCCGAAACAATTGTTTAATTTTGACCGTTGCCTTCCTTCAGAATCACAGTGGCATCGGCGTCATATCTTTTGGAAAGAATATGACGTGCTTTACGGTTTTCAACGGTATCAAATATAATGGAAAAATCATAGTCGTCAGGATAGAGTTCGGAGGCAGATACCAGAAGTTTCAGTCTGTTGTGCCGCACCGTTCGCTTTTCGCCTTTGATCTGTACAATTACGTTACCCATTTCGTCAGCCGGCTGATAGACGATCCCTTTTTCTTTCTCGGGAAGCACTTCGACAGAATCACCCATATGCCAGCTCTGAATCCGAACGGCAGAGGGGATAGAACGGCTGATCAGCCTGCCTGGCTTTCTGGAGAGCCGAGGCGAGGGGAGTGTGTGAACAGGAAGCCCCTCCTGTACAATCTGTGCTGCATAAGCAACGATCGTGCTTGGCATGCCCAGTCTGCGAACGATTTCAAGTGCGCAGCTTTTTCCGGCTTTTCCCATCTCCAGGCGGTAAAGCGGCTGAAGGTTTACGGGATCAAACGCCATTCGGGCGCTCATCAAATCTTCCGTTTGCTGCACATAGTTCTTGACCTGGTCGTAGTGGGTGGTTGAAAGAAAACAACAGCCGCTTGTGCGTAGCGCTTCCAGCACTGCGATGGCGATGCCGGTTCCTTCCGCTGGATCGGTACCGCTGCCAAGTTCATCCAGCAGCACAAGACTATCCTGTGAAATCTCCTCCATGATCCGGATGACGTTGGTCATATGTCCGGAGAATGTCGAAAGGTTCTGCGAAAGACTCTGACTGTCGCCTATATCGCAAAACACATGGTCGCGCATAGGCAAAACGCTGCCCTCATTGCATGGAATGTGCAGACCGCTTTGCACCATCAGGGTAAGAAGACCGACTGTTTTCAGCGCAACCGTTTTGCCGCCAGTGTTGGGGCCGGTGATGACCATGCCGCAGTATGCTTCGTTCAGCTCCAGATCAAGCGGTACGCAGCTATCGGGATTCAGCAGGGGATGGCGTGCGCCATAAAGCGCCATATGGCGGCTGCGGGTTGCGAAAACCTCGCGCGCCTTCGTTTCCAGACTGTAAGAACCTTTGGCAAAAAGCACATCCAGATCATCCATTAGTTTGGCGTTGGCCGTCAGTTCAGATGCGTGCTGCGCCGTAAGATCGCTCAGCGTATACAGAATGCGGCGAACCTCCTGTTCTTCCTCTATGGCCGCTGCATTCCATTCCTGCTGCATGGACGCCACAGATGCAGGTTCCATAAAAACGGTTCCGCCGCTGCGGGATACATCGATGACTGTTCCGGCAAACTGGTTTTGGAACTGTTTCAGAACAGGAAGCACGTAGTGTCCGTTGCGTTTGCTCACAAAAGTATCGGCAAGCCATTTTTTCCTGCTTTGAGCAAGCTGGTAAAGTCTGTCGCGCATTTTGCTTTCAAGCTGTTCCATTTCCCTGCGAAGCTTGCGCAGAAGCGGACTGGCATCATCAAATACCCGTTCTTCATCTACGCTGCTTTCAATGGAATGGCACAGCTCGCCTAAATCGCAGAAAGCACGTCCGTAAAATGAAATACGGTCTTCACAGGCTTCAGCTTTGCGGAGGTAGTCAGCCATCCGGCTGCATGCTACCGTAAAGCGGGCAATCTGATAAAGCTGGTCTGGCTGAAGCATGGCGCCCGTTTCAGCCAGATGCAGGCATTCCTGAATGCTGTCCATCACGGCAAGAGGCGGAGTGCCGCAGCTTTCCAGCAGCCGACGCGCTCCGCTTGTATCCAGGACAGCCCTTCTGCACAGCGTTTCATCCAGGATGGGTGACAGGGACAGCAGCCGACTCCTGGCATTAGCGCCGTGCGCATGGTCGGCCAGTTGGGAAAGGATGATATCAAATTCAAGGACTTTGTAATGCGTATTCATTTTTGCAAAAAACCTCCGTCTTTTTCTTCGCATGACGGAATTGGAACGTTCGCAGAGAAAAATCGAAGCTCAAAAGAGTACAACAAAAGACTGCCGGATTTTTGTTCTGCAGGATCGCACAGCAAAGCTGACGGTCATGCACCGCCTTTCTTTGCGTTTGTGGCAACCAGCGTTCCTTTACAGAACCGACATCCAACAGCCCCTCCAAAATATGATGTCTCAGTATATCATATACCGATAAACGATGTCAAATTTCGCATTTTCAGCCGTTGCGCCCGGAACAGAATGGTGATATAATCTGTTCGTGCGTGGGGGTGTGTTGGAATTGGTATACAATGCGGACTTAAAATCCGCCGCCCTATGGGATTGAGAGTTCGAGTCTCTTCGCCCCCACCACTTTTTTTGTACCTGAAAAGGAGTGAAGCGTATGCAGACAAGCGGTATGACCGACAGGAAATGGGATCTGATTGTGGTTGGCGCAGGATTGACCGGCGTAGCTGCCGCTGTTTCTGCCCGGCGTATGGGCATGGAAGTACTGCTCATTGAGAAAGCCGGATTTGCAGGCGGAGCTCCTGCAACCTGTCTGATCAATCCTTTTATGCCTTACTCCACCAGACGGGACGGAAAAAAGTTTGCGCTGAGCCGGGGCTTTTTTGCAGAACTGCAGACGATCCTGCGGGATACGGGAGGCTATCAGGGGGACCCGCGCGAAGAATTGCATGAAGAATATGTGAAACTGGCCATGGACAGGCTGCTTGTACGCGAGGGGGTACAGCCGTTGTTCCATGCCTGTCTGTGCGGCGTAGAGAAGGGCGGCGAAACCATTACAGCTGTAAAGGTCGCATCCAAGTGCGGCGTCATGACCTTTCGGGCGAAGTACTTTATCGACTGCACCGGAGACGCCGATCTGGCGATGATGGCCGGCTGCCCGTTCCGTCTTGGACGCGATGAAGACCATCTGTGCCAGCCGATGACACTATGCTTCCGCATTGGCAACATCGATATTCCCACCCTTGACAAAAACCGTCCTTTGATGCAGAAGCTGTATAAACAGTTTCAAGAAGAAGGAAAGATCCGAAATCCACGTGAAAATGTGCTGATGTTTTATACCCACGTGGATGGCATGATGCATTTTAACACCACCCGTGTTATCAAGCTGGACCCCACGAATCCCTTCGATGTGACGCAGGCTGAAATGCTGGCCCGCGAGCAGATGTTTGAATTGTACCATTTCCTGCGCGACAATGTCCCAGGCTGCGAAAAGAGCCAGCTGCTTTATTCTGCCAGTGAGATCGGCGTGCGTGAAAGCCGCATGATCATAGGAGAATATGTGCTGACTCAGGAAGATCTGATCAATTGTGTAAAGTTTGAAGACCGTATCGCCGCTGGCAACTACGACATTGATATCCACAATCCAGCCGGTTCCGGCACCAGCCATTATTACTTTAAGGATGGTACCTGGTATACCATCCCGTATCGTGCGCTGCTGCCCCAAAACGCTGATAACCTGCTGGTCGCAGGCCGCTGTATTTCTGCCACGCACGAGGCACAGGCATCTATCCGCATTATGCCTATCGTTGCTACACTGGGTCACGCTGCAGGCGTTGCAGCCGGACTGGCCGGCAAGACCGGCGTTGGCGTGAAGGAGATTGATGTAAAGCAGCTGCAGGGACAGTTGGAATCCGAAGGCGCGTTCATCGGTTAAGTGATTTCTTCGTTTACAGGAGCCGTTTGGAACCGGCTCCTGTTTTTTTTGCGCGAATGCTTGCAAGTGTTTTGCTGGCATGATATCATATCTTTGTATGCGTTTACGCATTTTGAAGGAGGAACTATGAACTACGATTTTGATGCGCTGCTCTCCCGGGTGGAAAAGCCTGCGCGTTATGCCGGCAGCGAAATGAACGCGGAGGTCAAACCTTTTGACCGGGCGGAGGTTTCCTTTGCTTTCTGCTTCCCGGATACTTATGAAGTGGCTATGAGCCACCTGGGCATGAAGATTCTGTACGGTATTCTGAACAAACTGCCCTATGCGGTGTGCGAACGCGTGTGTATGCCCTGGGTAGATATGCTGAAGGAAATGAAGGAGAACAAAGTTCCGCTTTGTTCTCTGGAAAGCCGGACAGAACTTAATCAGTTTGATATCGTTGGCTTTACGCTGCAGTACGAGATGAGTTATACCAATATCCTGGAAATGCTCCATCTGGGCGGCATTCCTGTCCGGTCCTCCGAACGTGCGCAGTTTGATCCCATCGTGGTTGCCGGCGGTCCCTGTGCCTTTAACCCCGAACCGCTTCACCAGTTCATCGATGCCTTTATGATCGGCGACGGCGAAGACGTGATCATTGAGCTGACGAATATCATTAAGGAGTGCCGCAAAAACGGCGTATCCCGCCGTGATACGCTCAAAAAGCTGGCGGGGCTGCGCGGCGTGTACGTACCCTGTTTTTATCAGGATGAGTACAACGAGGATGGTACGCTCAAGAGCCTCAAACCTACGGAGGAAGGGATTCCGGAGCGCGTGCTCAAGTGCATCATCACCGATTTTGAAAATGCCTACGTGCCCACCAATCCGCCTGTTCCTTATGTGCAGGTAGTGTTTGACCGCATCATGCTGGAGATCATGCGCGGCTGTACCCGCGGCTGCCGTTTCTGTCAGGCAGGCATGCTGTACCGTCCGGTGCGTGAACGCAGCGTGGACAAGCTGGTTGAACTGGCCAGGGCTTCTGTGGAACAGACCGGCTACGAAGAAATTTCGCTTTCTTCGCTCTCTTCCAGCGACTATTCCTGTATTTCCGAACTGGCGGAACGACTGATGGATGAGCTTAAGGAAAAGCGCGTTTCACTGTCCCTGCCCAGTCTGCGTGTGGACAAGTTTGTGCAGGATACGCTCACGCACACTCAGAAGGTGAAGAAGAGCAGTCTGACGTTTGCCCCCGAAGCTGGTACGCAGCGCTTGCGCGATGTCATCAACAAGAATGTAACCGAAGAAAACCTTGTTGAGACCCTGACCAATGCTTTCTCCAACGGCTGGAGCGCAGTCAAGCTGTATTTTATGACCGGTCTGCCCACCGAAACGGATGAAGATCTGCTGGGCATTGCCAAACTGGCGCAAACGGCCGTTGGCGCCTATTATGCCGTACCCAAGCAGCAGCGTGTAAAGGGTTTGCGAGTTACCTGCAGCGCTTCTGTATTTGTGCCCAAGCCCTTTACGCCCTTCCAGTGGTGCGCGCAGGATCGCCCGGATGAGGTGATCCGCAAGCAGCATATGGTGAAGGATGCCTTCCGTCCTATGAAGGCTGCGGCGTTCCATTATCATGATTCTGCTGTGAGCCAGATGGAAGCCTGCTTTGCCGTAGGCGACCGCCGCATGTCCGAGGTGCTGTACCGTGCATGGGAGCTGGGCTGTCTGCTGGATGGCTGGACGGAGCATTTCAAGTATGATACCTGGAAGCAGGCGTTTGATGACTGTGGTCTGGATATTGATTTCTATGCTCACCGTGTTCGCGGACTGGATGAGGTACTGCCCTGGGATCATATTGATGCCGGTATCAGCAAATCCTTCCTGCGCCGTGAGTACGAAAAAGCCATTCATGCTGAAACTACGCGCGATTGCCGTGACGGCTGCAATGGCTGCGGCTTGCAGAAGCTGAAGGGAGTGTGCAAGGGATGCGAATGATGGTTGTATTTGAAAAAGGCGCGCCTCTTCGTCACATCGGCCATCTGGACCTGATGCGTACTGTGCAGCGTGCACTGCGCCGCAGCAATCTGCCCGTCAAGTATTCCAACGGCTTCAACCCGCACATCCGCTTAAGCTTTGCTGCGCCGCTCAGCGTAGGCGTGATCGGTCTGCGCGAGCTGATGGAAGTGCCTGTGGAAGACGGACTGACGGAAAATGAGTTTGTTACCCGCATGAATGCAGCGCTGCCTTCCTGCCTGCAGATCCGTTTCTGTCGCTCTGTGCCGGATGAATTCCCTGCGCTGATGTCCCTTGTGGCAGGTGCTGATTACCGTATCACCCTCGCCAAAACGGAAGACGGCCAGAAAGCAGCGGGAAAGTTTGAAGCCTTTATGGCTCTTGACAGCTATGTTGCACAGCGCCGTACCAAGAGCGGAGAGAATCCCTGCGATATCCGTCCCTTTGTGATTGCTGGTCAGATTGCAGAAAACGAAAATGAGTATGTGATCGAGCTGCGTACCATTGCTACGCAGGCTGGCATGCTCAAACCTTCACTGTGGTTTGATTCTCTGCGTGAATTTGCTGATTGCGGCGAGATACCGCACCTGATCTACCGCAAGAATATTCTGGCTAAAGCGAAGACCGGTTCGCTCGTTCCTATGGAGGAAGTGTGATGGGCGCGCCGTATCAGATCCTGATCCGCGAGGAAGAAACGCTTCGCCGTGTTGCGCTTCTGGAGGGGAATACCCTTCTGGAATATTATCAGGAGAATGCAGAGACGGACGGCGTTGTTGGCACAGTATTTCTGGGCAGAGTAGAGCGCGTTCTGCCTGATGTAAAGGCCGCGTTTGTAAAGATTGGGCTGAAACAGAACGGTTTTTTGCCGCTGAAAGAAGCGGAAAGCTATCATCAGACCTGCGGCAATGCCTCTCTTATGTCCGGACAGGAGATTCTTGTTCAGGCAAAGAAAGCGCCCAAAGGCGGTAAAGGCGCGTTTTTGACCCGGGATATTGCGTTGCCGGGTCAATACGTTCTGCTTATGCCCTGCAACCGTTTTATCGGCCTGAGCAAACGCGTAGAAGATACAGCTGATCGTGAACGCGCAAAAACGCTTGGCAAAAACATTGCCAAAGATCGTTTTGGTCTGATTGTTCGTCATGCGGCGCTGTTTGCTTCCGAACAGGAAGTGGCCGAGGAAGCCGAAACGCTCTGGACTCACTGGCTGGAAATCAGTGGGGCAGCATCCTGCCGCAAAGCGCCCGCTGTTATGCATACCGAGACCGGTATGGAGGAAGTGCTCCTGCGTGATTACAGCGCAAGACACGACGTTCAAACACTCAGAGAGCTGGAAGCGTGGCAGCGTTTCAAGGTCGCAGACCAGCTGAAAACTGCGCTGAACAGGCGCGTTGCCCTGCCTGACGGCGGAAGCCTGATCATTGACGAAAGAGAAGCCTTGCAGACCATTGACGTCAACTCTGGCAGCGCGGTCAAGGCGGAAGGGGAACTGAGCCTTGCAGCGGTAGCAAACCTGCGCGCAGTGCCGGAAATCGCACGCCAGATCAGGCTGCGCAATCTGAGCGGCATTATTCTGATTGACTTTATTGATATGAATTCCGAGAAAGAGCGCCAGCTGGTGTTAAGTGCCATGGAAGAAGCGGTATGTGACGACCGTGTAAAGAATGTGATTCATGGCTTTACCCGCTTGGGTATGATGGAAATGACCCGTAAGCGCACCGGTGACTCTCTGCGCGACCTTTTGACGGATTCCTGCAGCCGTTGCTGCGAGACCGGCCGCGTTTGGCGCGGCTGATGGAAAGGAACCACTAACGTGAGTTATCAGCCCATTTATGTAACTGAGGCGGACCGTCTAGAGCAGGAGAATGCAATTGAGCAGATCCTGAATATGGATTCCCGCCCCAAAAACTTTCATATTGTAACCTATGGCTGTCAGATGAATGCGCATGACAGCGAAAAACTGACAGGCATGCTTTTGCAGATGGGCATGACGGAGGCAGATGACCGCCGAAATGCCGATCTGGTGCTGTTCAATACCTGCTGTGTGCGTGACAATGCCGAACGCCGTGCGTTGGGCAATGTTACGTGGCTCAAGGAACTTAAGAAGGATAAGCCGGAGCTGGTGATTGGTGTGTGCGGCTGCATGGTGCAGCAGCCGCAAATGGCGCAGCGGATTCTGAAACAGTACCGTTTCATTGATCTGGCGTTCGGCACGCACAACCTGCACCGCCTGCCGACGCTTTTGCTGAATCTGCTCAACAGGCGCACGCGCATTGTGAGCGTGACCAATGAGGATACGATCATTGCAGAGGGACTGCCCATCAAGCGTCTCAACGAGCATCACGCCTATATCACCATCATGTATGGCTGCGACAACTACTGCTCTTACTGCATTGTTCCTTATGTGCGCGGTCATGAGCGTTCCCGCCGTATGACGGATATTCTGCATGAAGCGGAAGGCCTGCTTAAAAATGGCGTACAGGAAATCATGCTTCTGGGGCAGAATGTGAACAGCTACGGCAATGGTTCGGAGAATGGCGATACCTTCCCCAAACTTTTGCGCGAGCTGGATAATATGGGCATTCCGCGCATCCGGTTTATGACCTCTCATCCCAAGGATCTGAGCGATGAACTGATCGAAGTGATGGCTACGGGCAAACACATCTGCAATCATCTGCACCTGCCTGTGCAGTGCGGCAACAATGAGATCCTTCGACTGATGAACCGCCGCTATACCCGTGAAGATTATCTTCGCAAGGTGGAGAAGCTTCGTGCAGCTGTACCAAATATCGGTCTGACGACGGATTTGATCGTCAGCTTCCCTGGCGAAACAGAAGAGCAGTTTGAAGATACCTGCTCTCTGGTGCGCGAGGTGGGCTACGATGCTGCCTTTACGTTTATCTATTCTCCCCGTGAGGGCACGCAGGCGGCCCGCATGCCCGGACGGATCCCGGATGATGAATCTTCCCGCCGCATTGAAAAGCTGATTCGTGAAGTGGAAGCGTCTACTGCACGCGTTCACGAAAGCATGATTGGCAAGCAGGAATTCGTGCTGATCGAAGGCTTGTCCAAGCGCGATCCCAACAAGGTATCCGGCAAGGGCACGCGCAATATCACCGTCACGCTGGACGGTACCGCCGAAGACATCGGCAAAATCATCCCTGTTACCATTACATCCGCCGCGGTCAATACACTGCGCGGCGAAAGAAAAGAAAGGTGAGTTTGAAAATGGAAAAGGTACTCAATCAGGCCGAAATGCTGGCGGAAGCCATTCTGGAAAGTCAGGAATATATTACCATGCGTCTGGCCGAACAGGCTGCCATGCGCGATGAAAATGCCACTCAGCTGATCGCTTCTTACTCCGAGAAGCGTCAGGCCGTGGAGAGTCTGCTGGCGGACGCCAACATGGATCACGGCGCTCTGGCCAAGGCCGGTCAGGAACTGCAGGAAGTGGAACGCGCCATCGACGAGTGCGAAGTGCTCAACAAGATGCGTGAAGCCAACGATGCTTTCAACGCCATGATGAAGAAGGTTAATTCCATTATCCGTTATGTTGTGACCGGCGAAGAAGAACAGGAAGAAGGCTGCAGCGGTTCCTGCAGCACCTGCAGCGGCTGCCACTAAGGTCACCCAAAGCGCGCGGACAATTTTGCCCGCGCGCCCTATTTGAGATACGAAAGGAGCAGCGAATATGGCTCTGACTGCCATGATGCAGCAGTACCTGCAGCTCAAAGATAAATACAAGGATTGCATTCTCTTTTTCCGTCTCGGCGACTTTTACGAGATGTTTTTTGAGGATGCCAAGCTGGTTTCAAAAGAGCTGGAACTGACCCTGACCGGAAGAGACTGCGGTCTGGAAGAACGCGCTCCCATGTGCGGCGTTCCGTATCATGCTGCTTCTACGTATGCTGCCCGACTGATTGAAAAAGGTTACAAGGTCGCGATTTGCGAGCAGCTGACTGATCCTGCGCTCAGCAAAGGTTTGGTAGAGCGTGATGTCATTCGGATCATCACCCCCGGCACGGTGGTTGATCCCGCTCAGCTGGATGAAAAGAGTGCCAGCTATGTGCTCTGCGTGGCTTTTGTTGGAAAAGCTGCACAGCTGGCTTACGCTGATGTCAGCACCGGTGAGCTGGTCGTACATCAGCTGGTGGATGCAGAAAAGACGCTGCGCGATGAACTGATGCGCATTCGTCCTCACGAGATCGTGACCAACAACATGGAAAAGCTGACGCCTCAGCTTTCCGAAAATCTGAGCTGTTCCCAGCTGCCGGAGAGCGCTTTTGCTGCCAAAAACGCCAAACAGCTTGTGATGAAGCAGTTTCAGGTGCAGACATTGTCTTCGCTGGGACTGGATGAACGCGACAAGCGTTTTATTGCTGCTGGCGCGCTTTTGTATTATCTCAATGATACGCAACGAAACACGCTGTGTCATATTACTCAGCTGAGCATCTATCAGGGCGCAAACACCATGTTCCTGGACCGTATGACCCGCCGCAATCTGGAATTGACGGAAAGTCTGCGTACGGGAGAACGCCGCGGTTCGCTTTTGTGGCTGCTGGATAAAACGCATACAGCCATGGGCGCGCGCCTGCTCAGATCATGGGTTGAAAGTCCCATGTCGGATCTGAAACGTATTCAGTCCCGCCTGGATGCAGTGGAAGCTTTCTGCAACCGCTATATGGAGGCGGAAGAAATCGGCGAGGCACTTGAAAACGTAGCGGATATGGAACGTTTGCTGGGCAGAATCAGCTATAACAGCCTGACTGCCCGGGATTGTCTTGCGCTGCTTCGTTCCCTGCGTGCAGTCGGGCCTGTGAAACAAATGCTTAGCAGTTTTGCTGAGATCCCTGTACAGGCGCTGGCTCATACGCTTGCGCCGCTTGAAGAATTGTGTGATCTGCTGGAGCGCGCCATTGATCCTGATGCGCCGCTGACCATCAGTGATGGCGGCGTGATCAGAAAAGGCTATCATGCTGAGCTTGATGAGTATCGCGAGGCTCTGCAGAATGGCAAACAGTGGATTCTGGATATGGAAACCGCTGAACGTCAGATTACCGGCATCAAAAACCTGAAAATCCAATATAACCGGGTTTTTGGTTACTATATCGAGGTGACCAAAAGCAATTTGAACATGGTCCCGCTTCGATATACCCGCAGACAGACGCTTGCCAATGCCGAACGCTATGCCACGCCGGAACTGCAGGAGATTGAACGCAAAATTACCAATGCACAGCAGATGGCGCTTTCACTTGAAATGACGCTGTTTGGCGAAGTACGTGAGGCCATTGCCAAAGAAATTGCAGCAATTCAGCAGAATGCGCTGATCCTGAAAACAACAGACGCCCTGCTGTCGCTTGCAACGGTCGCCCGCGAAAATGATTTTGTGAAGCCTGTTATGAATGAAGACGGTGTTCTTCATATTGTGGAAGGCCGTCATCCTATTGTGGAACGCATGGTAACAGACGCTCCGTTTGTACCTAATGATGTGCAAATGGATACAGCGGATCAGCGTATGCTGATTATTACCGGCCCCAATATGGCGGGCAAGAGCACCTATATGCGTCAGGTTGCCTTGATTACGCTGATGGCGCATATTGGCAGCTTTGTTCCGGCGAGGGAAGCCAGCATCAGCCTTTGCGACCGTATCTTTACCCGCATCGGAGCGTCGGATGACCTCGCCGGCGGTCAGAGCACCTTTATGGTGGAGATGAGCGAAACCGCGGCGATTCTGCGCAACGCTACGAATAAGTCGCTTGTTATTCTGGATGAAATAGGACGTGGAACCAGTACCTTTGACGGTCTGGCCATTGCCTGGGCAGTAGTGGAGTACCTGCTGGATCCCAAAAAGATCGGCGCAAAAACACTGTTTGCTACTCATTATCATGAACTGAGTGAGCTGGAAGGTCGTTTTGCGGGAGTAAAAAACTACTGCATTTCCGTTGTTGAGCATGGTGAAGACGTTATTTTCCTGCGCAAGATCATGCCGGGCGGAGCGGATAAGAGTTATGGCGTACATGTTGCCCGGCTGGCCGGTGTGCCCGCACCAGTCGTCGCCCGTGCACATGAGATCCAGGCACGACTCGAAGTGAGCGACATCAATCAGGAGAGTATTTCTGCCAATATTCTGGAAAAAAAGAAGAAGGAAGCCAAGCAGACGGATATGTTCCATTTGCCTCAGGATGACCTGATCGAAGAACTGCAGAATCTGGACGTGCTTTCCGTAACGCCCATGGATGCGCTCAATATTCTTTTCCGCCTGCGCGAAAAGGCGCGCAAACTCTAAAGGAGAACCCATGTCTGTTATTAGAAAACTATCTCAGGAGATAATCGGACAGATCGCAGCAGGCGAAGTTGTGGAACGGCCTGCCGCTGCCGTGAAAGAACTGGTTGAAAACAGCATTGACGCAGGCGCGAAGAATATCACAGTGGAATTGCGCGAAGGTGGTATCAAATACCTGCGTGTTTCGGATAACGGTAAAGGTATTCCTGCCGAACAGATTCGTATGGCTTTTGAACGCCATGCCACCAGCAAAATTTCCGAACCCAAGGATTTGTTTGATATTCATACGCTGGGTTTCCGCGGTGAAGCGCTGGCTTCTATTTCAGCAGTTTCACGCGTTACCTGCACAACACGCACGCAGGATGCTCCGTTTGGTACCCGTGCCGTTGTAGAAGCGGGAGAGTTTACTGATATTCGTCAGGCTGCTTCGCCGGTAGGCACTACGATCGTGGCGGAGGATCTGTTTTTCAATACGCCTGTCAGGCTGAAATTCCTGAAAAAACCTGCTACTGAAGCGGCCATGGTATCAGACTATATGCTTCGTCTGATACTGTCGCATCCCGAAATTGCCTTCCGTTTTGTTTCTCAGGGTAAAACGGTGTACCACAGCACAGGAGATGGAAAGCTGGAATCCGCGCTGTATGCGCTTTACGGACGCGAGGCTTTCCAGCAAATGAAAAAGGTATCCGGCCACATGAACGGCGTCATTGTCACCGGATATGTAGGCGCAGGAGAGCTTTCACGCGGCAACAGGCAGAATCAGTCCTTCTTTGTAAATGGACGTTACTTCCGCAGCGGTTTACTCAGCCGAGCCTTGGAACAGGGCTGTGAAGGCCGGGTGATGATAGGCCGTTTTCCGATGTGTGCACTGTTTCTGGAACTGCCGAGACAGAATGTGGATGTGAATGTACATCCCAATAAGCTGGAAGTTCGTTTTCAGAACGAAATGGCCATTGCCGCTGCTGTGGAAGCCCTTGTGCGGGATGCCATGCATGACGAAAGTCTTGGCGCAAAGCTAAGCACTCCTGTAAAAGAAACGGAGCCCGAAGTAAAGAAGAACTCTTTTACAGTTGTTCATGTTCCTGAAAACCAGGTGGAAAACAAACCGGATGCGGTATCCAAAACGGTTGTCGAGCAACGTCCTTTTGCAGAGCGTACACAGGAAAGGCAGTCGGTGGAGGACAAACATATTGCTGAAACATTGCGGGATTTGAAACCGGCGGTTATTTCTGTCAAAGCTGAGGCTCCTCAGATGATGAAGCAAAGTCCGGCTGTTTATGCTGTAAAACCCGTTGTTGTTCCACCGGCCATGCCGAAAACAATGAGTACGGCATATGTGCCGGCAAGTAAACCGGAAATCGCTGTATCCAGCAGTGAATCAATTGGCAGAATCCATCCGGTTGCTGAACATACGGCTGAAACGATACCCGTTATCAAAAAAGAAACGGTTTTGCATCCTCCTGAACCGGCCGATGAGCCAGCCGAAGAGCCGCCCGTTCAGACGGTACTGCCGGAAATTGAAAAAATGGAACAGCCTTTAAGAATGGCTGGCATACTTTTTGATACCTACTGGATGTTTGAAACAGGCGATCGTGTGCTGCTTGTGGATCAGCACGCTGCCCATGAACGTATTTTGTACGATCAGATGATGGCGCGATTCGAAGGTGAACGTATTTCTCAAAAGCTGCTTGCACCGCAGCTGGTTCGACTGACACCGTATGATATGACGCTGGTCAGCGAGTTTGCGCCTGTGCTGGCAGAAGCGGGCTTTGAAGTGGAACCGTTTGATGAAACCAGCGTTGCGCTTCATGCCATTCCCACTTTTTTTGGTGTGAATGATTCACCGAAGGAACTGCTTCTGGAGGCTTTGGCTGAATGGCAGGCCGGGCGGGGGCAGGTAACGCGCGAAAGACTGAGAAAAAGGGTTGCACAAATGGCCTGCAAGCGCGCCATCAAAGGCGGCGACAAGCTAAGTGAAACTGAAATCCGCGGTTTTATGCAGGAAATGCTGAAGAGCGAAGCGATGCCTACCTGTCCTCACGGCAGACCGATCGTGACCGAAATCACCCGATATGCGTTGGAAAAGCGTTTTAAGAGAATCCAGTAAGGAGAAGAGCATGAAACCACAGGTTATTGCTGTAGCCGGTCCGACAGCCAGCGGAAAAAGCGATCTGGCTCTCCAACTGGCACAGAAGCTGGATGGGGAAATTATCTGCATGGATTCCATGCAAATTTATCGCCGAATGGATATCGGAACAGCCAAACCTACCGCTGAGGAACAGGCGTTGGTTGCGCATCACATGCTGGATATTGTGGATCCAACAGAAAACTATGCTGTTGCTGATTATGCCCAGAATGCTGAAAAGGTGATTTGTGAAATTGCTGCACGCGGCAAGCAGCCTATTCTGGTTGGCGGCACAGGCCTGTATCTGAAAGCTTTGATGCATGGGCTGTCTCTTGGCAATGCGGGCGGGGATGAAAAAATCCGCGCAAGGCTCTATGCCATGGCGGAAGAGCCGGAGGGGAAAGCACACCTTCACCGTCAGCTTGCCGAGGTTGATCCGGCGTCTGCGACTAAGTTTCATCCCAATGATATCCGCCGTGTGATTCGTGCACTGGAGGTTTATGAACTGACCGGAACGCCGATCAGCCGGCAGAGGCAGGATGAACCAGAGCGTCCTTTTTCCATTCTTCCGCTGGCCATTGACATGCCGCGAGAAGTTTTGTATGCAAGGCTTGAAAAAAGGGTGCATCTGATGATGCAGCAGGGGCTGTTGGAGGAAGTGGAAGCGCTTCTGAAAAGCGGCGTTACGGCTGGGATGCAGTCGATGCAGGGAATTGGATATAAGGAACTGATTCCTGTTGTTCAAGGTTTGCAGCACATAGATGATGCGGTGTGGCAAATCGTTCTGAATACGCGGCACTATGCCAAACGTCAGGGTACCTGGCTGCGCACGGAACCCAAAACCATCTGGATTACAGAAGCACCAGAAAATCGCTTTGAAACTGCTATGAAGCATATCAAAGGATTTCGGAAAGGAATACAGGAATGAAACAACTCGTCAACAAAGCAGAAAAACGCTGTCAGGCTGCTTTTGAACGGATCGATGAAATTGCATTGTTTAATACAGAAAAGGTTCTGAATGCTTTGCAGAAGTTCGAAGTGGCGTCCCGGCACTTTGCACCTACCACCGGTTACGGCTATGATGATGTGGGGCGCGATACGCTGGAAAAACTGTTTGCAGAACTGTTTGAGGCGGAGGCTGCGATTGTTCGTCCGCAAATCGCCTCCGGCACCCATGCGCTGTCCATGTGCCTGTTTGGTCTTCTGCGTCCCGGCGATGAACTGATGTATGCATCCGGTGGCCCGTATGATACGCTGGAAGATGTAATTGGCGTTCGTGGCTGTCCCCCGGGATCGCTGAAGGAAATGGGAGTCAGCTATGCACAGGTGGAAATGACCGATGACGGGCATCTGGACCTGGAGGGCATCCGCGCTGCCATGAAGCCCAATACCCGCGTGGTTGCTGTTCAGCGCAGCCGCGGGTATTCCTCGCGCCCGAGCCTGATGCCAGAAGATATCGCTCCGCTGGCTGATATGCTGCACAAGGAGTTCCCCGAAGCCGTTCTGATGGTGGATAATTGTTACGGCGAATTTGTGTGTGAAAAAGAACCCACTCAGTACGGAGCGGATGTATGCGTAGGCAGCCTGATCAAAAATCCCGGCGGCGGCCTTGCGCCGACTGGCGGCTATCTGGTAGGCCGTGAAGACGTGATCGAGCGTATCAGCTACCGACTGACTGCCCCTGGCATCGGCCGTGAAGTTGGCAGCTATGCGGGCAGTTATCAGCCTTTTTATCAGGGTTTGTTTATGGCGCCTCATGTGGTAGCTCAGGCTGTCAAGACCGCTGTTCTGGCAGCCGCTATCTGCGAAGAGCTCGGCCTGAAGAGCACGCCTTCTTCTGATGAACGCCGCACGGATATCATTCAGGCGTTGGAATGGGGAACGCCTGAACGCCTGATTGCTTTCTGCCAGGGCATCCAGACGGCTTCGCCCATAGACAGCATGGCTTTGCCTGAACCGTGGGATATGCCCGGCTACCAACACCAGGTTATCATGGCGGCTGGTACGTTTGTGAGCGGCGCGTCCATTGAGCTCAGCGCGGATGCGCCCATGCGTGAGCCTTATTTGGCCTTCCTTCAGGGAGGGCTTACCTACAGTCACGGCAAGCTTGCGCTGATACGAACGCTTGAATATATGCGTAAAAAGAGCTGCCTGTAACACACATGAATGTTCCCTCTTCTGCATACTTTTGAATGCAGGGGAGGGATTTTTTTTGGAGAGGCAGACTTGCGTGAAACAGGTCAAAGTAAAACAGCGGGCTGGAAGACTGCTTGCAGAGCCGGTTTGTGTGCAGAAAGTGGAAACCAGAAAACGCAGTTTTGGATACTATTTTCTGCAGTTTGATAAACTGGCAAGGAATCTTGCTGTTGTAGGCGGATTGGCGCTGGTATTGATTGCTGTTCGCAGCAGCGAACAGCCTGAAGCACAGAGCGTATTTGGCGTTTTGCAGGAAAGCGTTGGAATGCAGTGGAATGAAAACGTTGGTAAACTGACATTCGTGAACAGTATTCTGCCGGCGGAAATTCGTGAGGTATGGCAGGAAACGCCCGGCATCTCCCTGTTTTCGCCGGTTCAGGGTGAGATTGTTCATGCATGGTCGCAGGAGGAACCTTATTTGCTGCTTAACAGCGTGGACGGAGATATACGAGCCGCTGCTGGTGGCGAAGTAATGGCTGTTGCTCATGGGGTGAACGAAGAAAAAATTCTTCGTGTACGCCATTGGGACGGAACGGAAAGCGTATACGGAAATCTGAAGCAAAGCTATGTGGATGTGGGGGCTGAGATTCATGCAGGCGAAATCCTTGGTGAGGTGTTGGATCTGCAGCCGCTCGCTTTTGAAATGAGAATGAATGGAAAATCAGTAGATGTAACGAACAGCCTGAAGCCGTTTGCTGAATGAAAAAGCAGGTTCGAATCTGTATTCATCCTGCCGGAACGGTTTTATTTGCGGTGGGATTTCTGTTTGCTGACAGCCGGCTGGCGCTTGCTGCACTGGCAGCTCTTTTGGTGCATGAAGGAGCACATTTACTGGCGGTACATTTATGTGGAATTTGCGCGTATAGTGTTGAAATAACTCCGTTCGGCGGAATGATGGATATCAGGCAATTTGAATCTGCAGAACGATGGAAACAGATTGTGATCGCTGCCGCCGGGATTGCAGGCAGTGCCGTGGCCGCAGCGTTGTGTGACCTCTGCGGGACGAATACATTGTTGAAACAATACTTTTTTCTGGCAAATTCATCGATGGCTATCGTGAATGCGCTGCCGTTGTGGCCGCTGGATGGCGCAAGACTGATTGTGCTGCTGGCTGCTTATGCCGGATGGCAAGAATCGCTGAAACGTTTTCTCGCATGGCTTTCGTTTGGCTGTGGGCTGTTACTGACTCTTCTGGGCCTGTATGGCGTCTGGATGGGAATCATAAATCCAACGCTGCTTGCAGCCGGACCTTATCTTTGGTATGCTGCCAGGGTGGAAACAATTGCTGCCAGAATCCGGAGCGTTGGTTCTGTTTCCCAAAAGCTGCAAGGCGGATCAATCATATCAGCCGAAGTATGGGCGGGAAATGCGGAGGCGTTGCCGGATGGATTTATATCGCGCATCGGCCGAGGAGGAGAGCAGTGTTATCAGCTTCTGGCAGCGGTTGATCCACAAAGCGGAAAAATACAAAAATGGTGGACGGAACAGGAAATTTTGAAACAACGATTGTCTACTGACAGAGATTGACACGGTAAAAACGTGGACAAAACGCAGCGCTTGTGATACAATGCAAAATGATTACGAAAGTATTACAAAAATGCCGAAGGAGTTGCCGTTCGATGCTGCCAGTGAAATACAGCAAATTACAAAAGATGACGGCTTGCCTGCTGGCCGCTGTGGTTCTGTGCCTTTTCCTGAACAGAGCAGCGTTGGCTGCTGATGTGAATAGCGTGCAGGTGCGCTCTGCGCCTTTGCAAAACGATTCCATTACCAGAGACGGCATGGTGCGTGTTTATCTTTCTTCGCTGGGAAATCCTTCCTCACTTGACCTGACTGTGAATGGAAATTACAGTCTGAGTCATAGCGGAGAATTCATTCCTGATGGATGCCGACTTCATGTTGCTTTTTCGGCTTCTACAGGCAATCTGACTCTTTCCTACAACGGCCAAACCTACCATATGGGACAGAGTTTTTCGCTTCGCCGTCACAGTGCAAACGGCGCCAATGGGATTCTGATTGCACAGTCGCGCGATAGTCAGAATCCATATCCGGGCGACTTGTCGTTTGAGGCTGTTTACAGCGGCGGAAGCTATACGCTGTATACCATAGCACATATTTATATTGAAAACTACCTGTATGGCGTTTTGCCTTATGAGATGGGAAATTCCTCCGGAATGGAAGCGCTAAAGGCACAGGCGGTTGCTGCGCGTACCTATACGGTTCGTATGATGGAAAAAAGAACATCCGGCCGCTATGATGTAAAGGATACAACCAGTGATCAGGTGTACCGCGGAACGCCCTCCGGAAACGCAAACTGTACTGCCGCTGTGGATGCTACCAAGGGTATTGTTCTGATGTATGGATCGGACTATATCACCACCTATTATTCGGCGAGCAACGGCGGCCAGACGGAAACAAACCGCACCGGTTCTGCGTATGCCTACATGAAAGTAAAGGACGATCCTTTTGATTTTGCCAATCCTTCCTCGACTGTAAAAAAGAAAACAGTCTATGAAGATCTTTCTGATGCAAGCAATCCATCCGTACTGATTGCCCTTCTGAAAAGCAAGGCGATCAGCAGATTGCAGCGTTCCGGCTATTTGGCGTCTGAAGAAAATACTGTTCTCAAAACGCTCAAAAACGTAACGCCTCATACGCCTATGTACGCTTCACCCAGCAGGTTGTATACCAAAATGGATTTTACGTTTACGGTATCTACTGATAACGCTTCGGGACAGCTTTCGCTGGTTACGCTGACGGAGACATGCGACATATTCACGGAATTGGAAGCCCCTCTGGGTATGAACATTCAATCCATGCAAAATGAACTGTGGAGCGTGGAGAAAGGGAATGGACGCTTTGTCCTGCAGGCCAGACGATATGGTCACGGAATGGGCATGTCTCAGCGAGGAGCGATGTACATGGCTCAGATGGGCTATTCCCACGATCAGATTCTGGGATTTTATTATGATGGGTGTAAGCGTGTAAAACACAGCTTTACCAACAGTATTTTAAGCGCTTCATCGACGGATCAGCAAATCACCGTTGAACCCCCGGCTGAACTTGAACAGCCAAACGGAAAATGTACCGGCATGGTAACGCTCGTGGGTAATCGGGCTTCTGTTGCTATCCGTATTGCGCCGTTGTCCAATGCAAAAGTGATTGGTTCGGTTGGTAATGGCGCGCTGACAGAAGTTCTTTATCAAGAAGGAAATTGGGTACAGATTCGCTTTGGTGAGCTTATTGGGTATGTGCCGGCTGAAACGTTGGTGGTAAGCGGCGTGCCAGAACAGCAGCCGGTTGCTGCAACAGACATTTTGGGCTTTGCATATGTTACGGCCAATGACTATGTCAATCTGCGTGCAGGCAATAGTATGAGCAGCAAAATCCTTGGCACCGCTCCCGCTGAGGCGATACTGACGGTTTTCAGTAAAACCGGGTCATGGGCCAGAGTACAGTATCAGGCGCTGACGGCATATGTGAATACGGGCTATATTTCTTCTGTGATGGATCATTATCCGTCTTCGGATTTGAGTACAGGAAGCCGGAAAGCAATTGTTATCACACAGGATGGAACAGGCACCGTCAACATGCGCCGTTCACCTTCAACAACTGCCGAACTGGTGGACAGGCTGCCGGCCGGCAGCAGTCTAAACGTTCTCGATGATGACGGATCGTGGTGTAAGGTATCCTGCGATGCAGGCGAGGGTTATATCCTAGCTGAATTCCTGCAATACATCAGCGATGAAGAACAGCCGCCCGAGACGGATAGTGAGGCGCCTGAAACAGGTGATGAGACCCCGGAACAGGATGCAACGGAAGAACATTCGAGCCGCATTTCAGCAACTGTCAATACTGTTAGCGGTTCGCTGAATCTTCGTTCCGAGGCTGATACGGGCAGCCGTGTGATGATAACCATTCCAAGAGGGGCACAGGTAATGGTTATGAGCAGGGGCAATAGCTGGACGGCTGTTCATTATGCTGGTTTTGATGGCTTTGTGATGACAAAATATCTGTCGTTTCATAATGGGTCTTCACAACCGGAAGACGGTTTTGCTGATAAGAGCGAAAATGAAAAAGGATCCTGTGAGGGCTATGCCTATGTGGATACACAAAACGGGTCTCTTAACTTGCGCATGCAGCCGGGTTTGTACAGTGATATTCTGACAACTGTTCCGCGCAATGCCGCTTTGCAGGTGACTGCTTACGGGACTGGCTGGTGCGCCGTACGTTATCTTAGCTATGAAGGCTATGTGATGACGAGGTATCTGAGATTTGAGAATCAAAAGGAGCAGCAACCGGAAGCTGAAGCAGAGAAGCCTGTTGAAGAAACGAAAAAGATGTGGGTGAATACCACATCCGGTTCATTGAATATTCGCAGCGAACCGGATGGGCGTTCCCGGATTCTGGGTTCTGTTCCGCGGTATTCGCAGGTAACCATGCTTGCCAATGGCACGGAATGGAGTTCGATCATTTACGAAGAAATCACAGGCTATGTGATGACTCGCTATTTGATATATGAAAAGCCCTTAGGGGAAGCAAATGATGCAGAGACCTCTTTGCCCTCGACTGAGCAGACGCCTGAGGAGGAAGAAACGAAGACACAGGACCCGTTTGTTACCATTGGCGGTCTTGTGCTTGACGTAACGCTCGATACGCCGGACCGTGCTATGATTGCAACGGCTCTGGAGGATACCTTTGTGTATGATATGTGCTCTGAAACCGGTGGCTGTCTCTTTGTTATCCCGGCTGGCGAGGAAGTAGAAGTCCTTCTGACGGGCAGGTACTGGTACAGGATTGCCTATCAGGGGCAACAAGGGTATTGTCCCGCCAAACAACTGAACGTGAGATAAATATGAATGAATTATTGAAAACCAATGAAAGAATTGATGATCTGCAGTATAATGGACTGCGAATCATCCAAAGTTCCGAGGCGTTTCGTTTTGGAATGGATGCGGTGCTGCTTGCGGATTTTGCCAGACTGAGACCGAAAGAAAAGGTGGCCGATATGGGAACAGGCACTGGCATTCTTCCGTTGCTTTTGAGCCAAAAGGAGCCCTCTTGTACGTTTGAAGCGTTTGAAATTCAATCCGAGATGGCGCAAATGGCTGCAAGATCTGTGAACTTGAACGGTCTGCAGGGCAGAATTACCGTTCATGAGGCAGATATGCGGGATGCCTGGAAAATAACAGGCCGCGAAAAAATGCATGCCGTTGTGTGCAATCCGCCGTACGGTAAACGCGGGGGAACGCTGACCAGCGAAAAAAGCGGTGTGTCTATAGCCAGACATGAAGCCGACTGCACCATTGACGATGTTGCGGCTTCGTGCGCAGCTGTTTTGCGCAATATGGGACGCTTGTATATTGTCTTTCCCGCCCAGCGCATGCTGGAATTGTTTGACGCGCTTCGCAAGGCGAGACTGGAACCCAAGAAAATCAGAATGGTTTGCGCCAAGGTAGAAAAGGCTCCGTATCTTGTGATGGTCGAAGCCATGAAAAATGCCAAACCTCAGCTTTTGTGGATGCCGCCGCTTGTTGTGTATCATGCTGATGGACGTGAAACAGAAGAAATTAGACGGATTTATCATCAGGAGCCTTATTCCGATCAAGTTTCCATTTGAATAGCGCTCCTATACCAAGCAAGATGGAGAGCATTTGACTCACATACTGAACGAAAATGACGCCGCTGATGCGAAGATCGGGAACAGCAGCTGCATGCCAGGTGAGAAACAGGCTTACTACAGAGCAAATGCTTGAAATGCTGAGTAATCGTCTTTGAAGTCCCAGAGCAGAAAGCGTACTGCCGATCAGATGATTAATGGGGTGCAGCAGGACTTGCCATGCGCAGAGACGGAACAGGCGAGACAGCTCAGGTTGATGGTAAACGATATTTGCCAGGTGATCGGAAAAGAAGTAAATTGTCAGAGCGCACAAAAAAGACAAAGGCAAAGCGCCGTACATACTTAGCAAGATGAGCCTTCTGAGTTCAGAAGGCTTTTCTTCTGCTTTTGCGATTTTGGGGATCAATACCATGGATAGAGCACTGGTAAAAATGCCTGGCATCATCAATACAGGCACGACCATGCCGTTGAGCATACCAAGCTGACCCGTCGATTCTGCTGGGGTCAGGCCGCTTACCTGCAGCCTGCGCGGAATCAGCATAGCGGTAAAAGAACGCAACAGCGTTTGAATTATTCTGGTCAGTGTGGTCGGCAAAGCCAAATGAAAGACTTCTTTTATGCAATCGCCTGACGGAGAAGCTGTTTTTGATAATCCCTTGGAACATGCCATTACATACCACAGGCCTGCTATTTCGGCGATCATTGTTGCGGATACTGGGACAGCCGCCTGCCAGGAGGGCGTTAGAAAACGCAGCTGCTTTATAAGAAAAATTGTCAGAAAAAAACGCACGGCCTGTTCAATTAATTCGCTCAGCGCAGGCAGAACGGTTTTTTCTATACCGTAACAATAGCCGTTATAGATGCCGGAATACCCCAGAATCAGTATGCAGGGGGCAGTAAACCAAAGTGATGGCAATACCCGTATATCGCCCATGCAGCGTGCGATAACAGGGGAAGATACCCATAAAAGCGGAACAAGAATAAACGACGTTTTACGCACCAGATGCATACCTGATGCAAGCGCGTTCTTTTTTTGAGTTTGATTGGCTTTGGCTGTAATGCGTGTAACAGCTGCGGGAAGTCCTGAAGTCAGGGGAGCAATAGCCGTCATATGAACACTTTGTGCAAGCTCCATGATCCCCATTACTTCAGCTCCAACCAGCCGCGAAATCCATATACGCATGATCAGCCCAAGCGCTCTGACGATTGAATTGATACCTGTTAAAAAAACGGTTTGTCTTTTTCCGCCCGTTAATTTCATGGCCTCGCCTCCATAAGAGAGACTATGGGTTGAACGATGGAAAAATGCAAGTTGTCAATCGCCGGTATCTGGTGTATAATGCAAGGCAGAAAAGGAGGCGAAACCATGGATAAATGGGATGTTCGCTTTATGAAAATGGCTTATTTGATCTCCACGTGGACGAGCTGCAATGTGGAGGGCCGCAGTATCGGTGCGGTGATTGTAAAAGACAAGCGCATTATGACAACCGGCTACAATGGTGCGCCTGCCGGATTAAAAACCTGCCGCGAGCGCGGTGAATGCATGCGACGTAAGCTCAATATCGAATCGGGAACCCGTGCCGAACTGTGCTATGCCATTCATGCGGAACAAAATGCGATTTTGCAGGCTGCAAAGCTTGGTATTTCAATCGATGGAGCCACGCTTTACTGTACGCACCAGCCGTGCTCAGTGTGCGCCAAGATGATCGTGAACGTAGGCATTAAGCGGGTAGTCTATGAGCAAGGTTATCCCGACAAGTTCTCGCTGGAGATTTTTGAGGAAGCCGGCGTAACCCTTGAACAGTTTGACCGTGGAAAGAATCCATTGGATTAAAATAGAAAGAAGCGCTGTTCCGGCGCTTCTTTTCTATTTACAAAGCTCAGTCTTTTTTAGGCGCATCCGGCGCGATGCACAAACCACGCAGTCGGTTGATCGTACGTTCCAGCGCGTTGCGGCTGTTGCCCCAGGGTTTGGACTGATTGCGGTAATCAAATTTGAGTGTGAACCATTCCAGATCTTTCTCGTCTTCCGCAAGGTTGCTTTTGATCAGCTGCATCATACTGCCGGCAAATTCGGACTGCTGCGCTGCATTCAGGTGTTTGGCGGCATGGCGAAGCATCTCCGCGGCATGCGGAAGGCACATGCCCTTTGAAGATTCCCAGGTTTTACGGAACTTTGTATCTGTTTTCCACAAATGTAAAAAGGTATACATATATCGCTGCATATGGCTGTCGATATCTTCGCAGATTACACAACTGGTACTCAGCTGCTCCAGTGCATCGGCCAGTTCAGCAATGGAAGTGTCTTTTTTGCTGCCGAAAATACTCTTTTTGGCTGCGGGTGCGGGAACCAGTTTATTCAGCTGGTCCAGTTTCTTCAAGTGTTCTTTGCTGTGAGAGTCCACCAGCAAAGCATGTCCCAAACGGTTCTGCATCATAAAAAGCTGCTGATGGTGCTTGCAGCAGATACCGCGCTCGTTTACGCGGATTCTGGCGTCCGGTTCCATGACGCTTCCGCCAAGACTGCGGTCGATCTCGGTTTCTTCACACTTTTGGTATAGCGCGCAAAGGGGACAGGCAGTTTCTTTTTCCATGGCTTCCCATACGGGAATAGTATCGATGTGGTAGCGCATCGTTGCATAGCTCCTTGCTGACGGTGGATTTTCGTATATTCAGTATAGCATATCTGAGCGGCGAATGCTATGGATTTTTCGGATGATCGGCATTTCCGTGCACACTTGCATTCTTGTGCCGCTTACAGTATAATACTTTCCAGAAATATGGGCGAGGTAGGGTAGCTGTTTTTCATAGGTTTTCTGTTTGGATCATATCTTTTTTTGAATTCAGAGAAAGGTTGATCGGAATGGAAAAAAGGAAACGTGTATATCCGACCGAACGAAATCATAACCGCCTGATTTGCAGCGTTTTGCTTGTACTGGCTTTTGCGCTTATAATGTCGGGTGTATTTGCAAAAGAAAAAGGCGAAGCGTTTTTGCTCCAGAAGGTTCCTTTTTCAACACCAGTACCGCTTGATGAAAGCTTTGATGAAACGTGGACAGAGATTGATGTTGAACTCCCGGAATACATGTGGTATGCGATACAGACGGGCGTTTTTGAAAATGAAGAAACAGCCAGGCAGTCTGCTCTGGCTTTTCAAAAACGGGGAGCTGCTGGATACCTTTGGGAAAACGGACGGTTTCGGGTACTGGCTTCCGCTTATCCTGCTGAACAGGAAGCACAAAATGTACGTGAACAGCTAAGGGAACAGCATCAAATTGATTCTTACCTGTATCAGATTTCTTTTCCGGGTGTCACTCTGCGTCTGAAAGGAATGCAGGGCCAGCTGAACATTCTTCAGGCTGCTTTCTCGCATGTTCATGAGCTGGCTATACAGCTCCAGAAGCTTTCTGTTGCGCTCGATCGTCAGGAAGTGTCCGTACAGGAGACTGTGCAAAGCGTTCTTGCGATGAAAACGCAAATGGATATTGTCTCCCTTCGCCTGCGACAGCGTTTCGTTGCGCCAAAGCCCGAGACGGTTGAAGCGATTCTTGCTGTTTTTGATGAATTCAATACTTTTGCATCCGGATTTTCGGACGATGAAAGCGTTGCTGCGGCTGGAATAAAGCTGAAATATCAAACCTTCGTTACCCTTTGGAATATTCAAACCGTTTATCATACTTTGAATGATACATAGGAGGCTATATTCATGACGATCAGAGAATTGGTGACCCTTCTGGACGCCAGGGTGCTGTGTGGCGAGGATAAACTGGATCAGGATGTAAACAACGCTTTTTCCAGTGATTTGATGAGCGATGTGCTGGCTTTTGTTACTGATAAGACTGTGTTGATCACAGGTTTGACCAATATTCATGTGATGCGCACAGCAGAAATGCTTGATATTCACTGCATCGTTTATGCGCGTGGCAAGATTCCTTCCGATGAATTGCTTGAAGAAGCTGACGAACTGGATATCGTGGTTTTGGCCACCGCACATAACTGTTATACTACCTGCGGTTTGATGTATGAAGCGGGTATCCGCAGCAAAAACGTCAGAACCGGCGCATGAGCTGAACGGAGGAAATGCCAATGGAATCTACCATTCTGAAAAATACCTATGAAATAAATGCCGGCGAGTTTCAAACGGCGGGGGACGTCTCGGCCAATATCAAACGCAAACTTAAGCAAATTGGTATCGGGGGCACGGTTTTGCGCCGCATAGCAGTTGCAAGCTATGAGGCGGAACTGAATCTGATTATTCACAGCCATGGCGGCAAGCTTACGCTGGAGATGACACCGTCAAGCATTATTCTTACTTCTGCCGATGTGGGACCGGGTATCCCCGATCTGAGCAAGGCGATGCAGGAAGGCTATTCCACTGCCAGCGAGGAAGCGCGCGATCTTGGATTTGGCGCAGGCATGGGTTTGCCTAATATGAAACGGAATGCTGATGGCTTCAGCATTGAAAGTGAAGTGGGAAAAGGCACCACGATTCAGATGCGTTTTGATGTAAAGGATGCCTGAATCATTCGGAGGACAAAATGAACGATAAACGTTTTCACTCAGTGCGCCTTGATAAAGAAAAATGCAAGGCTTGCACCAATTGCCTCAGACGCTGTCCGACAGAAGCGATTCGAGTACGCGGCGGAAGAGCGCACATCATCGACGAGCGCTGCATAGATTGCGGCGAATGCATTCGCGTTTGTGAATATCATGCCAAATATGCACAAACCGACCCTCTCGCTTCGATCAACCGATTTAAGTATAAGATAGCGCTTCCTGCGCCCTCGCTGTATGGCCAATTCAAGCAGCTGGTCAGTCCGTCGCAGGTGCTGGAAGGCCTTTTAAGAATTGGATTTGACGATGTATATGAAGTGGCGGAAGGCGCTGATATCGTAACACGCGCTATTCGTGAACGCATGAGAAACATTGACCGGGATGATTATCCGATTATTTCGTCAGCCTGCCCGGCGATTGTGCGTTTGATTCGCGTGCGTTTCCCGGATCTGATTCCGCACATCATTGATGTTCGGCAGCCCATGGAAGTGGCGGCTATGGTTGCAAAACGTGAATTCTGCAAGAAACATGATGTGCAGCCGGAAGATGTCGGATGCTTTTTCATCACCCCTTGCGCTGCCAAAATGACAGCAATCCGCAATCCTATCGGACACGAAACGTCCGCTGTGGATGGCGCTATTTCCATGCTTGAAATATATGGTCTCCTCAGTAGCCAGCTAAAGAAAATTCCGGTTGATACGGGCCTTGCTAAAGCTACGTCTCATGGCGTTGGCTGGGCGAATGCTGGTGGTGAAGCTTCTGCTGTCTGTCCGGAACACAGCATGAGTGTGGATGGTATTGAGAATGTAATCCGCGTGCTGGAAGAAATTGAAAACGATAAGCTTCCGGATCTTGTGTTTTTTGAAGGTTCAGCCTGTACGGGCGGCTGCGTCGGAGGACCGCTGACCTTTGAAAATAACTACATTGCTCGTGGCGTAGTACGTGATTTGATGCACGGCTGCGATATAACCCATCCGGATGAAAAGGTCGACGTCTCTTACCTGAATAAGTATCACTTGTTGCTGGATAAGAGCATCACTGCCAACAAAGCAATGCGTTTGGATGACGATATTGTTGAGGCCATGCGCAAAATTGAGCAGATGGAGGAAATTACAGCCCGTTTGCCGGGCTATGATTGCGGCAGTTGCGGAAGTCCTACCTGCAAAACCTTTGCAGAGGATATTGTGCGAGGTTTTGCGACGGAGATGGATTGTATTCACATTTTGAAAGAAAAATTGAAGGTCATGGCACAGCAGATGGTTGAGCTTGCCAAAACAACGCGAGAATAAAGGAGAGAATCAACATGAAAGTAAGCGAATTGATGGAACTGATTGGCGCAACCAATCTGAATCCCGAAGCTAATCTTGATACCGAAATCACATGCGGCTATTCCTGTGATCTGCTTAGCTGGGTGCTGGCGCATGGTAAGGCGGGTATGGCGTGGTGCACTGTGCAGACCCATGTAAACGTAATTGCTGTTTCTGTACTGATGGAAATGGCCTGCGTGATTCTGGTGGAAGGCGTTGAACCCGAACCTGCCAGCCTGAAAAAGGCCATTGACGAAGAAATGCCTATTCTGGCAACCAACAAAACAGCCTATGAAGTTTGCGTGCTGATGGGTCAGGCCGGCGTGCTGCCGCCTGCAGAGTGATGGGTGCGTTTTGTGACCTGCATCTGCACAGCTGTCTCTCTCCCTGTGCGGAGGATGACATGACCCCGTGGAACATGGTAGGTATGGCCAAAATCAAAGGGCTTGATGTGATTGCCATCACGGATCATAATGCTGTGCTGAATGCTGAAGATGCAATGGCGGCCGGCAGAGAATATGGGGTAGAGGTGATCCCTGGAATGGAGATTACCTCCCGCGAAGAAGTGCATATGCTGGCTTATTTCTACACACTGGAAGATGCGGTGGCAGCAGGAGAAAAGGTATATGCGCATTTGCCAGCCATCTCCAATCAACCGATGTTGTTTGGCAATCAGATTATTATGCGTAATGGAGACACGCCTTCCGGTACGCTTGACAAGCTGTTGATCAATGCGACAGATCTGAGCGTGGACGAGGTATGTGAGCTGATTCGTGCACATAATGGCATCCCATTGCCTGCACATATCAACAGAGGCAGCAACGGTATGATCGGCGCTCTGGGTTTGATGCCGTTTCTGCCGGAATACCCAGTGGTTGAGGTATACAAAGGAGTCGACTGTCCTTCCTATGCAACCAAGGGGCGCTTCCTTCTGCATTCGAGTGATGCCCACCGGCTGGAGGATATTCAGGAGCAGGTTTTTGAACTGCCTGTGGAACCCAGCGCAAAAGCTGTGCTGGATTTGATTCGGACAAAAAGTGAATCGTAAAGCGAAAGGACGTGCTTTTTGATGAAGCGGGAGCATGTCCTTTTGTTTTGCTTGCTCACTCTATCGGGATTTTCATTTAAAATAGGGAGAGAAAGCCCGTCGTTTCCGTAAAATATAATAAAAATTTCACAAACCACGCGGAAAAGGCGTGCAATTTGTGTCAATGTATGCTAAAATATAAACGATGTGTACCTATGTACATTTCGTCTGTAACTATAATGGAGGAGGTCTCAGACTGCCATGTCCAATCATAACGAAAAATATGAAAAGCTGGCGGAAGTCATCAAGGCTCATAAGGAGCAAAAGGGTGCGCTGATGCCTGTGCTGCAGGAAGCACAGAACATCTTCGGCTGCGTATCCGAGGACGTTCAGAAGATCATTGCCGAAGGCCTCGGCGTTACCCTGAGCGAGGTTTACGGCGTTGCCACCTTCTATTCCCAGTTCTCTCTGCAGCCCAAGGGTCAGTATGTGGCCGGCGTTTGCCTCGGCACTGCCTGCTACGTAAAGAATTCCCAGAAGGTGCTGGACAAGCTGTGCTCCGAACTGGGCATTCAGCCTGGTCAGACCACTGCTGATGGTCTGTTCACCGTTCAGGCTACCCGTTGCCTGGGCGCCTGCGGTCTGGCTCCTGTTATGATGATCAATGATGATGTCTATGGTCGTCTGACGGAAGCTGAAGTTCCCGCTATCATCGCCAAGTACAAGGCTTCTTAAACCATGCGTGATCTGAGCATGCATGTTCTGGATATTGCCCAGAACAGTATCAAAGCGAAAGCGAAACTGGTGGCCGTTGCTTTTGTAATGGACGGAAACGGCAAGCTTGTTTTTTCCGTTCAGGATGATGGCTGCGGCATGACGCCTGAATTCCTTTCCCGTGTTACGGATCCCTTTACTACGTCCCGAACCACCCGCAAGGTTGGTCTGGGAATTCCGATGCTGAAGCAGAGCGCGGAAATGTGCGGGGGAGACTTTGGCATAGAAAGTGAAGTGGGTGTCGGTACTACTATACACGCCAGCTTTGATACCCGAAACATCGATTGTATTCCCATGGGGGATATTTGCGATTCGCTGCTTACACTGGTCATGCTCAATCCTGATCAACCCGAATTTCTGTTTCAGGCAACTTCTCCGACTGCGGAAGCGAGTTTTGACACCCGCCAGCTGCGTGAAGTTCTTGGCGGCGTGCCGCTGAACGAGCCGGATGTGATTGCCTGGATGAAGGAAAGCATCGAAGAAGAATTCAAACCGATTTTGGAGGTGTCCTGATTTATGAAGTCTCTGGCTGAATTGGAAGCGATCCGCGCAAAGACTCTTGAAAAGGTGGCTATGCGCAAGGAAGGCGACGACGCTGTGCGTATCGTGGTCGGCATGGCTACCTGCGGCATCGCTGCCGGTGCCCGTCCTGTAATGCTCAAGTTCGTGGAAGAAGTCCAGAAGCGCAATCTGCAGAACGTGACCGTTTCTCAGACCGGCTGCATCGGCATGTGCCGTCTGGAGCCCATGCTGGACGTGATCATGCCCGGCAAGGAAAAGGTTACCTACGTAAAGGTCAATCCTGATATGGTTTCCCGCATTGTTGCCGAGCACATCGTCAACGGCCGTCCTGTTCAGGAATATACCATCGGCGCTGCCGAAGGCAAATAAGACTGCTAAGGAGGAACGAACATGGATCTTTTTCGCGCACATGTACTTGTCTGCGGCGGTACTGGCTGTACTTCGAGCGGCTCTGCTGAACTGATTGCCCGTTTTGAAGAACAGATTGCCAAGAACGGTCTGGACAAGGAAGTTAAGGTTATCCGCACCGGCTGCTTCGGTCTTTGCGAAGCTGGCCCTGTTGTTATTGTATATCCCGAAGGCACTTTCTACAGCCGCATCCGCGTTGAGGATGTTGACGAAATCGTCTCCGAGCATCTGCTCAAGGGCCGTACCGTTCAGCACCTCGTTTACAAGGAGAAGGCTGCTGAGGAAGAACAGCATGCCACTCTGGAAAACATCGATTTCTACCGTCCCCAGATGCGTCTTGCTCTTCGCAACTGCGGCGTTATTGACCCTGAGAACATTGATGAATACATCGCCTTTGACGGCTACAAGGCTCTGGCTAAGGTTCTGACCGAGTGGAAGCCTGAAGACGTTATCAAGGAAATGATCGACTCCGGTCTGCGCGGTCGTGGCGGCGGCGGTTTCCCCACCGGCAAGAAGTGGCAGTTCGCGGCTGCTTCCAAGGCTGACCAGAAGTACATCATCTGTAACGCTGACGAGGGCGATCCCGGCGCGTTCATGGACCGCTCTATCCTGGAAGGCGATCCCCACTCCGTCATCGAAGCTATGGCAATCGGCGGCTACGCCATCGGCGCTACCGAAGGCTATGTGTACGTTCGTGCCGAGTATCCCATCGCTGTTAAGCGTCTGCAGCTGGCTATCGATCAGGCCCGCGAATACGGCCTGCTGGGCAAGAACATTTTTGGTTCCGGCTTCGACTTTGATATGTACATCCGTCTGGGCGCCGGCGCCTTCGTCTGCGGCGAAGAAACCGCTCTGATGCGTTCCATCGAAGGCGGCCGCGGCGAGCCCACTCCCAAGCCTCCGTTCCCCGCTGTGCGTGGTCTGTTCGACAAGCCCAGCAACATCAACAACGTTGAAACCTACGCCAACATCCCCCTTATTATCAACAAGGGCGCTGATTGGTTCAAGAGCATCGGTACTCCTGGCAACAGCGGTACCAAGGTATTCGCTCTGGGCGGCAAGATCAACAATACTGGTCTGGTCGAAGTTCCCATGGGCACCCCCCTGCGCGACGTTATCTATAAGATCGGCGGCGGCATTCCCAACGGCAAGGCCTTTAAGGCTGTTCAGACCGGTGGTCCCTCCGGCGGCTGCATCCCCGCTGAGCACCTCGACATCGCCATCGACTACGACTCCCTGACCTCCATCGGCTCCATGATGGGTTCCGGCGGTATGATCGTTATGGACGAAGACAACTGTATGGTTGACATCGCCCGTTTCTTCCTGGACTTCACCGTAGACGAAAGCTGCGGCAAGTGCACTCCCTGCCGTATCGGCACCAAGCGCATGCTGGAGATCCTGGAACGCATCACCGAGGGTAAGGGCGAGGAAGGCGATATTGAAAAGCTGGAAGCTCTGGCCAACAACATCAAGTCCACCGCTCTGTGCGGCCTGGGTCAGACTGCTCCCAACCCCGTTCTGTCCACCCTCAAGTACTTCCGCAGCGAGTATGAGGCTCACATCAAGGAGAAGCGTTGCCCCGCGCATCACTGCCAGAAGCTGCTCAACTACGAGATCACTGACAAGTGCCGCGGCTGTACCGCTTGTGCCCGTGTCTGCCCCGTTAACGCCATCACCGGCAGCGTGAAGGAAATGCACCACATCGATACCACCAAGTGTATCAAGTGCGGTTCCTGCATGGAGAAGTGCCGCTTTGGCGCCATCGTTAAGAACTAACGCCTAAGGAGGAACGAACATGGAACAGATGATTCCGCTTACAATTGACGGCGTGAAGGTTGAGGTTCCTGCCGGTACTACTGTGCTGGAAGCTGCTCGCAAGGCCAATGTGAACATCCCCACGCTCTGCTATCTGAAGGATATCAACGAGACCGGCAACTGCCGTCTCTGTGTGGTTGATACCGGCGCCCGCACCCTGCAGGCTGCCTGCGTTCTGCCCGTAACCCCCAACATGGTTGTTAAGACCAACACTCCTGCTGTGCGTGCTGCCCGTAAGCTCAACCTGGAGCTGATCCTGAGCAACCACGACAAGAAGTGCCTCTCCTGCCCCCGCAGCCAGAATTGCGAACTGCAGAAGCTGTGCCTGGATCTGGGCGTAGAAAACGGCGATCGTTTTGCAGGCGCTCAGAACGAGTATCCCCTCGATCTGTCTTCCACCTCCATCGTGCGCGACAACAACAAGTGTATCCTGTGCCGTCGCTGCGTTGGCGCCTGTAAGAACCAGAAGGTCGGCGTTATCGGCGCTATGATGCGTGGTTTCAAGACCGCTATCGCCAGCCCCTGGGACAAGGATCTGGCCTCCATGGCTTGTATCAACTGCGGTCAGTGTATCGCTGTTTGCCCCGTAGGCGCTCTGACTGAAAAGGACGAGACCAAGGAAGTTTGGGACGTTCTGGCTGATCCCACCAAGCATGTTGTTGTGCAGCCCGCTCCCGCTGTCCGCGCCGCTCTGGGCGAGGAATTCGGCTTCGAAATGGGCACCAGCGTAACCGGCAAGATGGTTTCCGCTATGAAGCGTCTGGGCTTTGACAAGGTGTTCGACACTGACTTTGCTGCTGACCTGACCATCATGGAAGAAGGCTATGAGCTGATCGACCGTGTGAAGAACGGCGGCGTCCTGCCCATGATCACCAGCTGCTCTCCCGGCTGGATCAAGTTCTGCGAGCACTATTATCCCGAGTTCATCCCCAACCTGAGCTCCTGCAAGTCTCCTCACGAGATGGCCGGCGCGATGATCAAGACCTACTATGCCGAGAAGGCTGGCGTAGATCCCAAGGACATCGTTGTTGTGTCTGTGATGCCCTGTACCGCCAAGAAGTTCGAGGCCAAGCGTCCTGAGCTGGGTCACGACGGTCTGGCCGATGTTGATATGGTTATCACCACTCGCGAGCTGGCTCGCATGATCAAGGAAGCTGGCATTGACTTCGCCAACCTGCCCGAAGAAAACTTCGACAAGCTGATGGGCGAGTCCACCGGCGCTGCCGTTATCTTCGGCGTAACCGGCGGTGTTATGGAAGCTGCCCTGCGTACCGCTTACGAAGTTCTGACCGGCGAAGAACTGAAGGACGTGAACTTCCACGCTGTTCGCGGCATGGAAGGCATCAAGGAAGCCACTGTAAAGGTTGGCGACCTGGATGTGAACGTTGCTGTTTGCTCTTCTACCGGCAAGGCTGCCGAGCTGCTGGATAGCATCAAGAATGGCGAGAAGACCTATCACTTCATCGAGGTCATGGGTTGTCCCGGCGGTTGCGTCAATGGCGGTGGTCAGCCCATCGTTACCGCTCAGGTTCGTAACTGGGTGGATATTCGCGCCGAGCGTGCCAAGGCTCTCTACTCTGAGGACGAGTCCAAGACCCTCCGCAAGAGCCACGAGAACCCCGAAATCAAGGCGATCTACGCTGATTTCCTTGGCGAGCCCAACAGCCACAAGGCTCATGAGCTGCTGCACACCACTTACGCCAAGCGTGAGCTGTACAAGTAAGCTCATACTTCTAAAGATCCGGAGCATAAGCTCCGGATCTTTTTACATTGTTTAAGAACGCTGTACATTCCGGATTGATTCCATTAGTATTTACAAAAGATGAAAAAAAGGTTACAATTAAATTGTATATATTTATCATTTGCTTCTGCCAGGAGGTACGATATGGAATCTGTAATGCTCAGCAGTCTGACCGCCAATTTATCTGAAATTGCCGTTTATGCCGCAATTGTTATTGTCACCCTGGTTGGCTTCTGCAAGTGTATTTATCCGCTTTTGCGCAATGCTGCTCTTTTGAATCGAGCGGTACTCAAATTGGAAAGAAGTATGGCCAGAGGTGAAAGGCCCTTATGGAGGGAAAACCGCTTTTTGGGGCGTTCATTGCGAAATGAATGGCAGCAGTTTCTCCTGAATGCTTCACAGTTGGATTTGCGTGGTATACCGTGCGATACACGCGAATATATCAACGAAGAAACAGTAATCGATAAACCTGGTCATGCACAGCTTGCTGAATTGATTCCCGGACTGCTTACTTCGCTGGGTATTTTGGGAACCTTTATGGGTTTAATGCAGGGATTGACAAGCGTGGATTTTTCGAATGCAGAAGGCACCATTCAAAGTATTCCTCAGTTGCTGAGTGGCATGCGTTTTGCCTTTGCTACCTCTGTGGCTGGTATTGCCTGTTCGCTTTTATTTAATATGTTCTATCGTATGGCAGCAGGCCGAGCAATGCGTGCACTGGATCATTTTGAAGACTCCTTCTATGAACAGGCCATGCCGCGCCCGCTTCAGCCGGAAGTACAAATGATTTGTCAGAAGCAGGACGAGGATGCCAGGCTGATGCAGATGGCAGATGCTATCGGAAACCGTGTTTCTGCTTCGCTTGAAATGGCACTATCTCGTGCTATGATGCCGCTTACCCAATCTTTGGATACCTTCATCAAATGTGCAACACGGGAACAGGTGGATGGCGTTCGCAGGATTGTTGGTCAGTTTGTACAGCAAATGAATACTTCGTTGGGAGATCAAATGAGCGATCTGAGCAAAGTGATCACTGCTGTTACGGAAGACCAGAGAAACACGCAGCGAAATTTGCACAATACCATGGCAGCCGCACAGTGCATGTCGAGAGATGCGGAGATTATTCGCCAGTCTACGTCTGATATTGCCGAGCAGATTAAATTGTTGAGCGAAGAATTGAAGGTAGAAACCGTAAAGCGCCATGCACATATTTCCACAGCGGAAGAAGAAGCTCAGCATCTTGCTGTGCGGCTGGAGAGTCTGAATGATTCATTAAACCGCATGCAGGTTGCAATTGATCTGCTCACGGTTGAACTGAATGGTGTGCAGCAGGAAGAAACTGATGTACAGTAAAGGAGGGTGCTATGAGCCGCAAACGTTATTTGCGCCGTGGCAGCAAAGCTGATGGCGGTGCAGCATGGATCAGTTATTCGGATATGATGGCTGCATTGCTGCTGCTTTTTGTTCTGGTACTTTGTTACAGTGTATATCAGTATTTTCTGATGCTGGAAACCAAAACCGCTGAACTGGATGAGCAAAGTGCTTTGCTTACTGTGCAGCAGAATACGCTGACTGAGCAGCAAAGCACACTTGAGGAGCAGCGGCTTATGCTGAATGCTCAACAATCCACACTGGATGAACAGAGAACGACCCTTGCTGCTCAGCAGACTACGCTGGAAGAACAGCAGGCTGAACTGGTGCAGCAGCAACTCGCACTTCTTGACAAAGAAAACGAATTAGCCAGTGCACGGAATCAACTTGAACAGCAGCAGGGACTGCTTGCGGATCAGACACTTACGCTGGAAGAACAGCAGAAGATCATTTTTGCCGCTCAGCAGTCGCTTGCTGTTAAAGAGGCAGAATTGAATGCTGCAAATCTGGAACTTGAAAACAAGCAGCAGGAGTTGGCGGATGCTACTGTGCTGCTTGGGGAACAACAAAATGCGATGGAACTTCAGCAAAAAAAACTGGATGATCTGGTTGGTGTTCGTACTCAAATAGTAAGAGAACTAACGGATGCTCTTTCAAATGCGGATTTGCGTGCCAGCGTTGATGCTAATACAGGCGATATTGTTCTGGAAAGCGCAGTATTTTTTGATGTTGGCAAAAATGCAATCAAAGAAGGCGGACGGGAGTTTCTTGAACGATTTATTCCGGTTTATCTGGGGGTTCTTCTTCAGCCTGAATACGATGATTATTTGGGAGAAATTATCATTGAAGGCCATACCGATACTTCCGGTACCTATTTGGTGAATCTGGAGCTGTCACAGGAACGCGCTCTCAGTGTAGCAACTTATTGCCTTGAAATGCCGCAGTTGAGTAAAACACATTTGGACAGGCTGCGCGATATTTTGACAGCCAAAGGCAAAAGCTATTCAGATCCTATCTATCATGCGGATGGAACAGTAAATATGGATGCGTCGCGCAGAGTGGAATTTAAATTCCGCATGAAGGATTCTGAAATGATTGATGAAATCAGGCGTATATTGAGCAGTGATAATCGTTGAAGGACGGTGAAAGACAATGCGAGCACTTAAATTTGCAGCCATTATGTCTGTATCGCTGCTGTTGGTGATGGCAGGTTGTGTGGGTTATCTGTTTTTGACAGCTGAAGTACAGATAGTAGATATTCAGGCGCAGGGAATTCCTGTGGAGCAAACTGAATTGGATTTGCTGAAACAATCTATAGAGCAGCAAACCTTCTATGGCACTTTGTTTCAGAAACCTCATGAGTGGTCGGATGCTTCCGAATATGTATACCTTACATATACGGTTCGTATTCGCAATAACTGTCTTGTACCTATTGATATGATTGAACTTCAGGTTGTTCCTCAGTCTGGCGACATTTTACAGAAGGCAGATTTGAAAGTCAAATCGCTTGATTTGAAATCAGAAGGCGAAGTTCAGGTTCAGATTCTGTCTCCTAAAAATTCACATCCAATTCGCGAAATGATCGTGACTTACTATTTGTGGGGTGTTTCAGGTAATATCAAAACTGTTTACGGTCAATAATAAAGAACGTCCTGGACAGACAGGACGTTCTTTATTTGCACGGAGCGTTCGCATGTGCACGGCAATCTGTTGTAACAATGGAAGCCATTATTAGCCTATTAAAATGAAACGTAAAAAGAGGATGACAATGTCATCCTCTTTTCGTATATTCAAAACTTAACCGATGGTACCAACAAATTCATATTCTTTGGTGAAACGGGCAAAAACGGCAGGAGAGCCAACTTTAATAACGCCGTACTCCTGGTTGCCGATGGACTTGGCGGGGGTAGAAGTGGTCATAGTTGCGGCTTCTTCGGGTGTTGCGCCAAAATTCATCAGGTTCTGGAATGCGCGGATCATGGTCAGCGTGCTGCCAGCCAACGTGCCATCTTCCAGACGCGCAGCGCCTTCCTTCACGAATACGTCCTGACCACCAAGCTGATACTTGCCATCGGGCATACCGGCGGCTTCCATAGCGTCCGTGATGGCTACAGCCAGTTCTTTGCCCTTGCAGCGCATGATCAGACGGCAAATATCGGGATGCAGGTGGATGCCATCGCTGATGAACTCGCAGGCAATGCGCTCATCCACCATGGCAGCACCGGGAACGCCAGGAGCACGGTGGTTGAGAGGAGTCTGAGCGTTGAAGGTGTGGGTAATATGGTTGGCGCCGTGATCAGCTGCAGCGTGCACTGTTTCGGCATCTGCTCCAGTGTGGCCGATGCTGACAGTAATTCCTGCCTTGGTCAGACGCGTGATGAAATCCAGCGCGCCTTCCTTTTCAGGAGCCATAGTGATCAGACGAACGATGCCTTCATTGCCGCCGGTATAGCGCTGCCAGTTTTCCTCGGTGGGCAGTACAAAGAACTGCTTGGGCTGTGCACCGGCCTTGCCCTCGTTCAGGAAAGGGGCTTCCATATGAGCGCCCAACACGACCGCGCCTTCAGCCTCAGGAGCGTCCATCACAGCCTTAATGCCTTCAAGCGCTTTGCAGGTATCCTCGGGGCTGGCGCTCATCGTTGTGGGCAGGAAAGCGGCAACGCCGAACTTTTTGAGCTCGCGGCTCATGTGGCGTACGGCTTCTTCGCCGTTCATGGTATCCTTGCCCATGAAAGCGTGAATGTGAACGTCAACGAAGCCGGGCAGCAGTACATCGCCGTTCAGGTCGATCACGTCTTCATTGCAGCCGCACAGATTGCAGCCGATTTCGGCGATCTTACCGTCTTTGATCAGCAGATCGGTATTCTCCTGAAAAGAACCGTTTACAAAGGCTTTTGCATTTTTGATAAGCATGTGTATTGTCTTCCTTTCAATTGACCGGTTTGCGCGGCCTATTTGTCAAGTGTAAGGGGATTTTCAGATAGATTATATATTCTCTGCTGGGAATCTGTTTTCCTTTTAATATTGTAATTTTATCTGTTAATCGAACAACAAACATGCTATAATGCAAACGAAAAGGGGGAGAGAAGAATGATAAGACCGGATAGCCGGGAATTACCTGTTTCGACCGAAAAGATAGGCGGCAATCCTGATACAGCTTTTCTTAAACTGCTTGCTCTAGCATTAATGTTGATCGATCATCTGGGTGCAACGCTTTTGCCGAAAATTCCCGAGTTGAGGATCATCGGTCGCATGGCTTTTCCGTTGTATGCATGGTGCCTGGTTGTTGGCAGTGTAAAAACAAGATCACCGCTGCGCTATGGACTTCGTCTACTGGTGATGGCTGTTGTATCTCAGCCTCTGTATATGATGGCTTTGAATCACACCTGGGCGAATATGAACATTCTGTTTACACTGCTGATTGCGCTTGTAGCCATTCAAGGTATACGTGTAAACAGATACGGAAGTGCCTTCTGGGTTCCCGCACTATGTTTTTTTGCGCTGAGCTATTTGAAGGTGGATTATGGCTGGAAAGGTGTGGCCTTTATCATTGTGCTGTACCTTGCGCGTGAAAGGCGCTCCGGTCTATGCGCAGCATTTCTGGCGTATTCGCTGTTTTGGGGTTCTACCAGCTCGGTTGTGCGCAGCTTTTTAGGCATTGATCTGGCTTTTTCCAAATTGGGAGAACTTGGAACAGTGCTTGGATCCTTTTTTAGATTGCAGGGCATGATATGGCTCGCTCTGCCTTTGATCGCCTGCACCACTCATACGCATTTGCGCATGCCCAAATGGCTTGGATACGGCCTGTATCCCTTGCATCTGATTTTTCTGATTATCCTGAAGCTACTGAATGGATACACGCTTCAAACACTTATGAACGGCTTCTAAACAAAACCCGGCAGCTTTTCAACGCTGTCGGGTTTGCTGTTTATTTGTCTAGAATGCGGCTCAGGAATTCGCGTGTACGAGGCTGGGCAGGGCTAGTGAACAACTGCTGAGGAGCACTCTCCTCGGCAATCAGACCTTCATCCATGAAGATCACGCGTTTGCTCACATCACGGGCAAAGGCCATCTCATGTGTTACCACCAGCATGGTCAGACCGCTGGCTGCCAATTCGCGCATAACAGCGAGGACTTCGCCTACCATTTCAGGATCAAGCGCGCTGGTAGGCTCGTCAAAGAGCAGCACTTCGGGGTCCATGGCCAAGGCGCGGGCAATGGCAACGCGCTGTTTCTGCCCACCCGAAAGCTGGGCAGGACGAGCACTGCGGTAAGGCGACATACCCACTTTTTCCAGATAAAACAGCGCCTTTTGTTCGGCTTCCTTGCGGCTGCGCTTGAGCACCTTCATCTGGCCGGACACACAGTTTTCCAGCACACTCATATTGGAAAACAGATTAAAGCTCTGAAACACCATGCCCACTCTGGCGTGATATTGCGCGCTTGACCATTCGGTTTCGGCGTTTTTGCCGTGAAAACGGATCGTACCGCCGGTAGGCTGCTCAAGAAAGTTGATGCAGCGCAGAAGCGTGCTTTTGCCGCTGCCGCTGGGGCCGATAATGCTGACAACGTCGCCCTGATGCACGTCAAAGGAGATATCGCGCAGCACCACATGATCACCAAAATGCTTTTGCAGGTGTTCAATGCTTAGAACGGGGGAGCGGTCAGTCATTGGGAATACCTTCTTTCTGAATGACGATGCTGGCCTTGGAATCACTCTGGGAACCGTAGATCACATAATTGGTTTTACCATCCATCTTTCGTTCCAGAACGCGCAGCAGGCGGGTGACAGAGAATGTCAGAATCAGGTAGATGCATGCGGTAATAAAGAAGACTTCAAAATAACGCAGATATGTACCGGCTGCGGATTTACTCATGAAGAACAGTTCATTGACGGAGATTACGTTGAGCACGCTGGAGTCCTTGATGTTGACCACAAACTCGTTGCCGATGGAGGGCATGATATTGCGCACTGCCTGAGGCAGCACCACATGCACCATACTTTGCCAGTGAGTCATGCCCAGTGCATGTGCAGCCTCTTTTTGTCCCTTATCCACGCTGATGATGCCACCGCGAATGATTTCGGCCATATATGCGCCGGTATTGATGGAAACGATCATGATGGCGGCGGTCAGCACTGGCAGGCGCATACCCATCTGCATGCCGCCGTAATAGATGACCATTGCCTGTACAATCATGGGCGTTCCGCGGAATACCTCGATGTATACGCCAAGAATGCCGTACAGCGTTTTAACGGGAATCTTTTGATACCACTTTGCGCGGGCTGGAATCGGAATGGTGCGTAGAATAGCCACCAGCAGACCCAGCACAAAGCCTAGTACCGTGCCGGTAATGGCTACGGCCAGCGTAATGCCGGTGCCGCGCAGAAACAGCGAACCGTACTTTTCCAGAATAAAGCCGACCCAGCCAAAAAAGGAGGAAGGAAGTTCAGACATGCGGATTACTCCTTACACAAGATAGAGGACGGACAGAAGGAACGCGCCGTTTTCAAGCGGCGCGTGTGGAAAGCTTACTGGTTGAGCGGCTGACGGGCGGTAGCGTCCAGCATCATCTGCAAGCGGATTTCTTCATCCAGCTCAGCCAAAATGGCGTTGATGGAAGCGGTCAGGTCGCTTCCCTTGGCCAGACCTACTGCGATGGAAGTATCTTCCTCAGAGGCGTTGAAGCCCATACCTTCGTCAAACTTAATGTAGGTCAGGTCAGGATTGGCGGTGGTATCTGCTACGGCGCCAGGTTCTTCAGCTACATAGCCGTCAATCGCACCGCTGCGCAGGGCGACGATCATAGCGGGGAAGGTTTCCATGGCCATGGCCTGCTTCACATCGGGAATCTGATCGATCACGCTATAATGGAAGGTGTTGAGCTGACCGGTGATGTAAGCGCCGCCCAGATCGGCCAGGGACTTCGCATTTGCGAAGGAGCCGTCCTTCCTGACCACCACCACCAGCTGGCTGGTGTAGTAGGAATCGGAGAAGTCAAGGGTGAACTTGCGTTCAGCAGTGGGGCTCATGCCAGCAATGATGGCGTCAAAAGCGCCGCTCATCACTCCCATGGGAAGACCCTCCCATTCGGTTTTGACGATCACAAGCTCCTTGTCCAGACCCTCGGCGATCTTCCGGGCAATCTGTACGTCGTAGCCGTCGGCATATCCGCCGCCGCCTTCAATAGCTACTGTATATTCGCTGGGTTCGGCCTGAGTCCAGTTAAAGGGCGCATAGTTGCACTCCATGCCAACACGGAAAGTACCTTCTGCGATGGCAGATGCACAGGACAGGAGCATCATGGCGGTCAGGATCATAGCAAGCATTCTCTTCATTGTGGTTTCCTCCCAAATATTCTTTGATAACAGAAAAGCAGCTACGGCATAGCGCCATCGCTGCTTCAATGATTCATCAGAAAAGCCGAATAGCGCTCCACAGCATTTGCCGTGACAGTCGAAGGAATATTCTTCCTTCAACCAACTCCTGACCGTATCACCCGGCCAGTCATTTCGGCGGCTTTCCCTTTCGCAAACGGTCATCGTCCGGTGATGGACTACCGCAGGCTACTCTTGGCGGCCGCGCCTCTATTTCGTAGTCTATTTTATCTGAGTTTCTCCGGGTGTCAATAGCAGAGAAGCAAAAAACATTGGAAAAACATTTACTGTTTGGGCTGCAGCATGGTCAGGCTGATGCGCTGCTTTTTGACATCTACATCCACCACCCATACCTTCACCACATCGCCAACCTTGACCACTTCTGCCGGATGCTTGATGAATCGTGTGCTCATGCGGCTGATGTGCACAAGACCGTCCTGATGAACGCCGATATCCACAAAAGCGCCAAAGTCGATGACGTTGCGCACAGTACCCATCAGCTCCATACCTGGTGCAAGATCCTTGATATCCAGCACGTCTGTGCGTAAAATGGGCTTCGGCAGATCATCGCGGGGATCCCGTCCAGGCTTTTGAAGCTCACGGATAATATCGGCCAGGGTCGGTTCGCCGGCATCCAGTTCTTTGGCAAGGGCTTTCAGACCACGCTCCTCGGCACGTTTCTGCAGATCGTCAAGCTTGCGGTTTTTGATATCGCTGAGCTGATAACCCAGCGTTTCCAGCAAAGCCTTGGCGATATCGTAGCTTTCGGGGTGGACAGCAGTTGTGTCCAGTGCGTTTTTGCTGTCGCGTACGCGCAGGAAACCGGCGCACTGTTCAAAAGCCTTGGGTCCCAGCTTGGGCACTTTTTTGAGCTGCGCACGGCTGGTGATGCCGTTTTCTTCACGGTATGCCACGATGTTTTTGGCAAGTGCAGGGCCGATGCCGGCCACATGCGAAAGCAAAGAAGGGGAGGCGGTGCTGACTTCCACGCCCACGCTGTTTACGCAGCCTTCCACCACACCATCCAGAGTGGCTTCCAGTTCCTTTTCCTTCAGATCGTGCTGATACTGACCCACGCCGATGGCTTTGGGATCGATTTTGACCAGCTCGGCCAGCGGGTCCTGCATTCGTCGGGCGATGCTGACTGCACTGCGCAGAGATACGTCGAACTGGGGGAACTCTTCTGCTGCGAGTTTGCTGGCGGAGTACACGGACGCACCTGCTTCACTCACAATCATGTATGCAGTGCCCTGCGGCAGTTCGGGCAGCAGTGAGGCGATGAACTGTTCGGCCTCGCGAGAGGCGGTTCCGTTGCCAATGGCAATGGCGGTCACGCCGTGCTTGCGGCACATTTCAAGAATTTCCATGCGTGCGCGCGCCTTGGCAGCTTCCTGACCGGGCAGGGTAAAGTGACCTACGCCAGTCGCGAGCACCTTGCCGTTTTCATCAACCACAGCCAGTTTGCAGCCTGTGCGAAAACCCGGGTCAACGCCAAGGGTTACACGTCCCTTGACAGGCGGTGCCATCAGCAACTGATGCAGGTTTTTGCCAAATACCTGAATAGCGCTCTCATTGGCGCGGTCGGTCAGATCGCTGCGGATTTCACGTTCGATACTGGGTTTGAGCAGGCGTTCCCAGGCGTCGGCGGCAGTCATACGCACCTGTTCAGTGGTTACGCTGCCTTCACGCACAAAGGCCTTTTCCAGCACGGCGATACATGCTTCGTCGCTCACACGTACATCCGCCTTCAAAAATTCTTCGCGTTCGCCGCGGTTGATGGCCAGCACGCGGTGGGCGGGAATACTGCGCACCTCCTGCGAGAACTCGTAATACATGCTGTATACGCTGTCTTCATCCTTGGCCTTGCGGCTTTCCAACAGACCCGTGCGCATCACCAGAGAACGCAGATTCTTACGCACGTCTGCATCGTCGCTCATCTGTTCGCTCAGAATATCGCGCGCGCCCTGTAAAGCCTCCTGTACATCGTTTACGCCTTTTTCGGCGTTAATGTAAGGCAATGCAAGATCTTCGGCTGTACCGGATTTTACGTTCTGCATCATCAGCGTCAGGGCGAGCGGTTCCAGACCTTTCTCCTTGGCCATGGTAGCACGGGTACGGCGCTTGGGGCGGAAGGGACGGTAGATGTCCTCCAATTCCGTCATAGTGGCAGCGGCGGCCAGCTTTTCGCTGATTTCTTCCGTCAGATTGCCCTGCTCGGTGAGAGCCTTTTCAATTTCTTCGCGCCGCTTGTCCAGATTGCGAAGATACTGCAACCGCTCATAAATCTCACGCAGTACCTGATCATCCAGCGATCCCGTCTGTTCCTTGCGGTAGCGGGCGATGAAGGGGATGGTATTGCCTTCATCAATCAGCCGAAGCACGTTTTCGCACTGAGCGATTTTGAGACTAAATTCCCTGCACAGAATTTCTACAATGTTCATTCCATACATCCTTTCTGTCAAAAACACAAAGTTAATTATATCATGCAAAATGCCGTTAGGCTATACATTCGTTCAACTTTGCGGTATAATGCTTACAAATGCCGAAAGGAATGTACAAAATGGAACTACTGAGTACACGCAGGGAAGTGCTTGCTTTTCTGGATGAGCAAGCCATCCCTTATGAATACCACGAACACGAACGCGCTGCCAGCATTGACGAATGCCTACGTATGCCTTTTATCACGGAAGATGTAACCATCTGCCGCAATATTTTCCTGTGCAACGACCGCAAAACCAACTATTTTCTGTTGCTTCTGCGGCCACTGACGCCATTTCGTACCTCAGTGGTGAGTAAGATGCTTGGCTCCTCTCGGCTGAGCTTTGGGCCGGTTGAAACGATGGAGGAGAAGATGCATCTGACCAGCGGTAGCGTAAGCCCGCTGGGGCTGTTGTTTGATCAGGAGCATACCATCAGACTAGCCTACGACAAGGCTGTATGCAGTACGCCGCGAATCGCTTTTCATCCGTGCGATAACAGCGCTACGCTGATCTTTGAGCAAGAAGTTTTCTGGCAGAAGGTGATTCCTGCCATGGGAATTGATCCGGTTTGTATCCATCTGTCCGAAAACGATTGACGAAAGACTGTCAAACGTTGTAAAATAAGATAACATTCATAAAGGAGGAAAAACATATGTTTTATGATAGCAAAATCTGGGTGGGCACAGGCGCAAATTATCAGCCCGCCATGCTTTTGCCTCAGATGGCCAATCGCCATGGCTTGATCGCAGGTGCGACCGGTACAGGCAAGACTGTTACTCTCAAGGTGATGGCAGAGGGCTTCTCCGATATGGGCGTGCCCGTCTTTCTGGGCGATATCAAGGGCGACCTGAGCGGCATGGTCAAGCCGGGCGAACAGAGCGATAAGATTACCGAACGCCTGATGCAGACCGGTGTTTCCAGTTTCCGCCACGACAGCTATCCCACCATGTTCTGGGATGTGTACGGCGAGCAGGGTCATCCTGTGCGCACCACAGTGAGCGAAATGGGCCCCATGCTGCTCTCGCGCATGCTCAGTCTGAATGAGACCCAGACCGGCGTACTGAACATTCTCTTCCGTGTGGCGGATGATGAGGGCATGCTGTTGGTGGACCTCAAGGATATCAAGGCGATGCTGGCCTATGTGGGTGAGAACGCCAGTCAGTATACGCTGAACTACGGCAATGTGAGCAAGGCCTCTATTGGCGCCATTCAGCGTGCAATTGCTGTTCTGGAGGATCAGGGCGGCGATAAGTTTTTTGGCGAACCCGCGCTCAAGATTTCTGACTGGATGCAGCTGGATGAGGAAGGCCGTGGCTTCATCAACATTCTTGCCTGCGACAAGCTGTTTATGAGCCCGCTGATGTACTCCACCTTTATGCTGTGGATGATGAGCGAGCTGTATGAGATGCTGCCTGAAGCGGGCGATCTGGATAAGCCCCGTATGGTCTTCTTCTTTGACGAAGCGCACCTGCTGTTTGATGATTGCTCCAGGCAGCTGATGGACAAGATTGAGCAGGTTGTTCGTTTGATCCGAAGCAAGGGCGTTGGCGTGTATTTCATTACCCAGAATCCATGTGATGTCCCCATGAACGTTCTTGGCCAGCTGGGTAACCGTGTGCAGCATGCGCTCCGTGCATACACGCCTCTGGATCAGAAGGCTGTGAAGGTGGCTGCTCAGACTTTCCGCGCTAATCCTGAGTTTGATACTGAAGAAGCCATCACTCAACTCAAGACTGGCGAGGCTCTCATTTCCTTCCTGGATGAAAACGGTGCGCCTGGCGTGGTCTCCCGTGCCACCATTCTGCCCCCGCAGAGCTACATTGGCGCTATCGGGCCCGAGCTTCGTAAAACCTTCATCGAAACCAGCCCCTACTATGGTGTGTATGATGAAATGATCGACCGCGAAAGCGCCTATGAATATCTGGTAGCTGCCATGCAGGAAACCGCTGCACCCGTGCAGCCTGCTCTTCCTGTGATGCAGTCAGTAATGCCCCAGCCTGTGGTGGAAACGACCTCTCGTCCTGTTGCTGCACCTCAGGGATTCATGGTATTTGATCCTGCTACCGGTACATATGTGCAGAAACAGTTGGAAACCATGCCTGCTGTACAGCAAGCTGCTCCTGCCCCGGTAATAACTGCTGCACCTGTACAACCTGTACAGCAGATGGTGCTTGTGTATGATCCTGTCACCGGCACCTATAAGCAGCAGATGATGAGCATGACCTTCGATCCTGCCAGCGGTCAGTATCAGCCTACGCAACCTGCTGTGGACGAGAAAGAGACCCGGAAGATGGCTGCTGAGCAGGAAAAGGCTGCGAAAGCTGCTGCAAAAGCCGAAAAGGAACGTCAGGCAGCAGCTCGTCGCCAGCGCTCGGATGAGCTGCGCGAGGAACGCGCTGAACGTGCTCGCAGAAACGATAGCGTGCTTGGACGAATCAAAAATACAGCGATTTCGACGGCTACCCGTACGATTACCAGTTCTCTTACACGCGGACTGCTGGGGACTTTGACCGGCAAGAAAAAGTAAAAGGCTTCTAAAGAAAAAAGATCTTCTGCTGATGAAAAATACAGCGGAAGATCTTTTTTGTCAAAAACGGTCATATGCCAGTTGGGCGGCATATGACCGTTTTTGAGACTTTGCTTGTGTTATTTGGTGTTTTTAACTTCCATCCACATAGCCTCGTAGATGCTGAGGAAAGCGGGTTCGATATCGTGGAAGAATTCGCATTTATTGAGCAGCTCTTCGGGCGCATTCTGAACGGGATTGCTGGTATAAACTTCACCCATCAGCTCAATAGCGCCAGCGTTGGGGCAGGCATAGCGAACATATTCGCAGTTGGCCTTGGCGATCTCAGGACGGCACAGGAAGTCGATCAGCTTTTCAGCGTTTTCCTTGTTCTTAGCATCCTTGGGAATGACCATGCCATCCACCCACACGTTGGAGCCTTCTTCGGGCACGGCATAAGCCAGATCAGCGTTCAGGTCGATGGCATACTGCGCATCACCGGACCATACCACGGCCAGAGCAGCTTCGCCAGCAACCATCTTGTCCTTGGTTTCATCCACCTGATAAGCCTTTACGATGCCGCTCTGCTTCTGCTCAATCAGCTTCTGCTTGGCAGCCATGATGGAAGGAATATCATGGGTGTTCAGGGAGAAACCCAGATGCTTAAGGGTGATGCCCATCGAGTCGCGGATGGAATCAAGCATGAAGACGTTGCTGGCATACTTGGGGTTCCACAGGATGTCCCAGCTGGTTACCGGGTCATCCACCTTGGTGGTGTTATACAAAATGCCAACGGTGCCCCACAGGTAGGGAACAGAGTACTTGTTATCAGGATCGTAGGCAGGATTCTGCAGGTAGGGGATGGTCTGGTTGGCGTTGGGAACATTGTCAAAGTTGATTTCAGCCAGCATGTCCTTCTTGATCATGCGTTCGATGATGTAATCAGAGGGGAAGCACAGATCGAATGCGCCGGGGTTGGCTTCCACCTGAACGATCATATCTTCTACAGTAGTGAAGTTCATGTAGTTGACCTTAATGCCGGTTTCGGCAGTAAACTGTTCCAGAACAGCTTCATCAATGTAGTCCTCCCAGTTGAATACATTGACTACTTCATCTGCCAGCGCATAAGCGGGCAGAAGCAGCACCAGCAGGAGCAGAACAGACAGGATTTTTTTCATTGTTTGAAGTCCTCCTTGTTGGATTAGTTGTTTTCAGCGGTGCGGCGGTTAACAATGAGCAGAAGTACAAGCAAGGAAATGAACATCAGCGCACTCAGTGCATTCAGAGAGGGCTCAATGCCTTTGCGAGCAGCGGAATAGATCAGCGTGGACAGGTTCTGAACGAGGGGAGAGGTTGTAAAGTAGCTGATTGTAAAGTCATCCAGAGAAAGCGTGAATGCAAGCATGGCTCCGGTGATAATGCCCTGTTTGCACTCGGGGATAATGACATGAGTCAATGCGTAAGTGGGTGTTGCTCCCAAATCCAGTGCGGCTTCGTAGGTGTGCTTGTTCATCTGCTTGAGCTTTGGCAGCACGGATAGAATAACGTACGGTACATCAAACGTGATATGAGCAAGAAGCATGGTCATATAGCCGCGTTCTACCTTTGTAAACAGGAACAGAAGCATCAGCGAGATGCCAGTTACGATATCCGGCATGGTATTCGGCAGATTAGTCAGCGTCATCATTAGTGCCTGAGGACGCTTTTTCATGCTGTAAATACCGATGGCTGCGAGCGTGCCAAGAATAGTGGCAAAGATCATGGCAAGCAAAGCAATAGAGACGGTTACATACAGCGCGTTCATGATGCGCGTGTCCTGAAACAGTTCGACATACCAGCGGAAAGAAAAACCTTCCCACTTGGCTCGGCTCTTGCCTGCGTTAAAAGATTGTACGATCAGCACGCCAATAGGGACATAGAGAAACACCAGAATAATACCGAGGTAGAACCGCTTGAGAAATTTCATCATGCGATACCGCCTCCTTCACCATTAGGATCTGCTTTACGCAGAATGGAGAGACTGATCAGAATCAGGACCATCATAATCAGTGAAAGTGCAGAACCCACGTTCCAGTTGCCTTCTACCAGGAACTTGGACTCGATCAGGTCGCCAAACATCATGGTGTTGCCGCCACCCAGCATGCGGGGGATAAAGAAGGTGGTAACAGAAGGCATGAATACCATTGTAATGCCGCTGATCACGCCCGGAATGGAAAGTGGCATTACAACCTTGTACAGTGTCTGCCAGCTGTTGCAGCCAAGGTCGGCAGCAGCTTCGGAAAGACGGAAATCCATCTTGTTCAGAACCGTGTAGATAGGGAATACCATGAACGGCAGGAAGTTGTACACCATGCCAAGCAGCACGGCGTTGGAGTTATACATCAGCTGAACGCCATCAAAACCAAGTTTCCGAAGGAAACTGTTGATGAGACCACTGTCTTCCAGCAGGCTCATCCATGCGATGGTGCGCAGAAGAAAGTTCATCCACATGGGAATAATAAACAGAACTACCAGAGTGGGGCCAAGCTTCATGTTGCGGTCTGCCATGAACAGAGCAGCAGGATAGCCGGCAATCAGACAAATAGCCGTGCATTTGAATGCCATCCACAGCGAATAGACCAGCGTGTCCACGTTAACCGTGCCACGACTTACATAAGCGGCACCGGCTTCTCCCATGGCCTGCATGATCACCTTGTTGGATTCGTAGTTACTGTCCCAAAAGTTGCGGAAATTATCCAGTGTAAAGTTGCCGTTCATATCCGTGAAAGCGTAATAGCCAATCAAAATGACCGGAAGAACGGTAAAAATAATCATCCAAAGTGTATAAGGGGATGCAAACAGGCTGCGTTTCACGCCCTGATTGCGGCGGATGGAAACAACCAGCATGGCAATAAAGCCAACCAGACCGGCACCCATCAGCAGCCATCCCCACCACGGGAGAGACAGATCAAGCATCGGCGTGCGCCTCCTCAGCCATGGGCTTCATAATATGGATGTTGTAAGGAACAATGGTCAGACCAACGTGTGACCCCTGAGGCTGCATAATGGTGGAATGAACCTTGAAAGTGGTTTCGCCGCAGTCGACCATCATTTCGTAATGAACGCCTTTGAACAGAACGCTCTTGATGACACCGCGAATCTGGCCGATGTCCTCGCCTACGATCATAATATCCTCGGGGCGGATGACCACGTCTACTGGCGCGTTGTCGCCGAAACCGGAGTCTACGCAGGGGAAATCAAAACCGCTGAAATGTACCAGCTCGTCATGCACCATGGTGCCGCGCAGAATGTTGCTCTCGCCGATGAAGTCAGCAACAAAGGCATTGGCGGGCTCATCATAGATTCGTTTCGGATCACCGATCTGCAGAATCTTGCCATCGTTCATGACAACGACGGTATCGCTCATGGTCAAAGCTTCTTCCTGATCATGGGTCACGTAGATGAAAGTAATCCCAAGACGCTGCTGCATGCTCTTCAGTTCAAGCTGCATTTCCTTACGAAGTTTGAGGTCGAGAGCGCCCAGAGGTTCGTCCAGCAAAAGAACTTCAGGCTCGTTGACCAATGCGCGGGCGATGGCAATACGCTGCTGCTGGCCGCCGGAAAGCTGATCCACCTTACGTTTGCCGTAACCGTTCAAGTTAACCAGGTCCAGCATACGATCTACGCGTTTTTTGATCTCATCACGCGGAGTTTTGGCAATTTTAAGACCAAAGGCAATGTTATCCTGCACATTAAGATGAGGAAACAGTGCATATTTCTGGAAAACGGTATTTACACGGCGCTTATAAGGCGGCAGACTGGTTATATCCTTGCCTTCAAAATAAACGGTACCTGTGGTAGGATATTCAAAGCCGCCAATAATGCGAAGGGTAGTGGTCTTGCCGCAGCCGCTGGGCCCGAGCAAAGTGATAAATTCTTTTTTGCGAACATAGAGGTTAATATGATTCAGCACTGTGGTGCCGTCAAAATCCTTAGAAATATCCTTCAGGTCAATCAGATGCTCCTGCTCCATCATGGCAAAGCACTCCTTTGTTGGTCATTAAAAACTGGGAGGGGTGGATACCCACAGAACAGCAGCGGGTTTGCTGCCGGAATTTTCAATCTGGTGTGTGGCCGAGGGATGCAGACAGAAACTGCCGCCTTTTCGTACGATCATGCGTTTTTTACCATGAACGAGCGTGATCTGTCCGCGAAGTACATAGCCGAATTCTTCGCCTTCCAGCGGAGGAAGCACCTGACTTTGCGCGCCGGGTTCAAGCTCCAGAAGAATTGGTTCCATGCTGTTCTTTTGCGCATCCGGCACCAGCCATGTAATTTTAAGCCCCTGTTCAGGAACTTCTTTTTCAAACATATCCTGAGGTGAAAAAACAATTTTCTCGTTGCTGGTTTCGCTGAAAAAGTTTTGCAGTGTAACACCCAGACATTCCAGCATGTCTTTAAGTGTAGCAATGGAGGGAGAAGCCAGATCGCGCTCCACCTGAGAGATGAATCCTTTGCTTAGTTCGCAGCGGTCGGCCATTTCCTCTTGTGTAAGACCGCGCTGAATTCGCAGCTCGCGCAGCTTTTCACCGATTTCCATCACGCAGCCCTCCTTTAATGTAGAAAAGTTATGTAAGAATTCGAAAGTTTAGAAATAGTAAACTTCGAGGTCGATAAAATTAAACCACAAAGCAATGTGCATGTCAATATGCATAATCATTTATCGCTTACAAAATATTTTTTTATGAACGGTATTTTACTTTTCTGGGAGCAAAACCGCCGAATGTTACAGATGGAATAAGCGGTTTGAAAATAGTAAAGAAAAATACAAAAATGTTGAAAAAAACGTGAAAAAGGGCTTGCATTTTGATTGTATTTTTGGTATTATCATTGCTGGCACATCCTTGCGTTGCGCAGGGACGCAACGCCATAAGTCCAAGAGGAGGTGAATGGAATGAATAGGTACGAACTGACCTACATCATCGACACCGCGCTGGAGGAGACCGCTCGCAAGGAGCTGATCGAAAAGTTCTCCAGCCTCATCACCGCTAACGGCGGCGAAGTTGAGAAGGTGGATGAGACTTGGGGCAAGCGTCGTCTGGCGTATGCCATCAATGACAAGGTCGAGGGCTACTACGTGCTGGTGACCATGAAGGCCCCCGCCGAGCTGCCCCGCGAGATCGAGCGTAACATGGGTATCAACGAAAATATCCTGCGTTGCCTGATCATCAAGCTGGAAGAGAAGAAGCACAGCGTGAAGCCCCGCCCCGTGCGTGCTGCTGCCCCCGTGGCCGCTGCTGAAGCCGAAGCTCCTGCTGCTGAGATCGCTGAGTAAGGATGGGTTGATCAATGAATAAGTTGACGATCATCGGTAATCTCACGCGTGATCCTGAACTGCGCACTACTTCCTCCGGTATTAACGTTTGTACGTTTACCGTGGCGGTGAATCGTCGCCGTTCTGCGAACAGCAATCAGCCTGAAGCGGATTTCTTCCGCGTTTCTGCCTGGCGTCAGCTGGGCGAAAACTGTCAGCGTTATCTGGCCAAAGGCCGCAAGGTCGCAGTTGTTGGTCCGGTGTCTGTACAGACTTATACCGGCAACGATGGCACTACCCGTGCTTCTCTGGAAGTAACGGCTGATGACGTTGAATTCCTGTCCTCTCGTAATGAAGATGCGGGTTATGCTCCCGCAGCCCCCTCTCAGCCTGCTCCTGTAGCTCCTGCTATGAACGGTTTTGAGGAAGTAGACGATGAGGATCTTCCCTTCTAAATAAGCAGTCGAGAGACTGTGTCTTGATGATAACCCAAAGGAGGTTAAGCCCATGTCTGAGGATCGTGGTGAACGTCGCCCTCGTCCCCGCGGACGCAAGCCCCGCCGCAAGGTGTGCAGCTTCTGCGTGGATAAGATCGAATACATCGATTACAAAGATGTGAACCGTCTGCGTCGCTTTGTGAACGAACGCGGCAAGATCATGCCCCGTCGTATGAGCGGCAACTGCGCTAAGCATCAGCGTCAGCTCTCCGAAGCCATCAAGCGCGCTCGTGCCATCGCCTTGATGCCCTACTCCGTAGAGTAAGAGCCATTCCAGAGCATCCGAATTTTCTCGGATGCTCTTTTTGTATGTGCAGGATTCGTTGACGGAGGAATTGCAGCATGCTATAATGCTGAAAAGTCAGTGGAGGAGTGAAGTGTAAATGTGTCAGGAATATCAGCAGCTGCAGAAATGTTATCAGGGATGCAGTGCTTATCACGGTGAACTGCACGATCATTCCAATTCCGGCGGAACCAGCGATGGAAAACGTACGCTGGCAGAATGGGTGGAGCAGATGAAGGGGCTCCAAATGGATTTTGCAGCCATCCTGGATCATCGTCAGGTTCGGCATATGTATCAGCCGGAATGGAAAGACGGCCTGTTTCTTTCCGGAACAGAGCCGGGTACGCGGATTACGGACAGCAAAGCGTCAGTCAAAGACATGCATTATAACATTCTGCTGCCGCACCGTGATGAACTGGCCAAACTGTTGGCTGAATTCCCGGAATATCAGTTTACCGGCGGGATTGAGGGGCATTTTGTTTATCCCACGTTCACCACGGAACGCTTTGGCGAACTGATTGATGCCATCAAGGCGCACGGCGGACTGTTTGTGCATCCGCATCCCACGCTGATCATGCAGTCGGATGACCCGTGCGATTACTGGTTCCGTGATGAAACGGGCATCGAAGTCTTTTATGAGGATATGGCATCGGAGCATACGGTCAAAAACTATCAGTTGTGGATGGCTTTGCTGGCTGCTGGCAAGCGCGTGTGGGCCTGCGCAGGCTGCGATGAACATGCCGATGCAAGCACGGGGGCTCTTACAACCATCTACGCGGAAGAAAAAACCAATGCGGCCTACCTGGCTCACCTGCGGCGCGGTGATTTTACCTGCGGTCCTGTCGGCATCCGCATGTGTATTGGCGATACCGTTTCGGGAGGTTCCTGCCCGTTTGAGCACCAGAAGCTGATCGTTGCTGTGGGTGATTTCCACCCGAGCGCTGCCGATGCTGAACATCACTACAGAGTGGATCTTCTGGATGATCAGGGCGTGGTTTGCAGCAAGCCCATTGATTGCAATACGATGATGTGCTTCTCAGTGCAAACCCAAAACGTTCGCTTTTATCGTGCGGAAGTATTTGATGAAACCAGAAATCTTCGAATCGCGATCGGCAGTCCCATCTGGAATAGCAAGCGATGAAAGGCTTTTTGGATATGAAAACGCCCCTGTTTCAAAAAGAAACAGGGGCATTGGCGTTCTCAGGATACTTCGCCGCCGGCGGGCTGTTCGGATTCCTTTTTGCTGTTGCGGCTGCGCAGCTTTTTGGGAGGGGCGCTTTCGGTCAGCACCAGCTTGGGCTGTTCTTCGCCCAGCACGCATTTTTCGGTGATGATCACCTGACGAATGTCCGTGCGGGAAGGAATATCAAACATCACATCCAGCAGCAGCCCTTCCACAATGGCACGCAGACCGCGCGCGCCGCTCTTGCGCTCGATGGCCAGTCTGGCAATGTGCTTGAGCGCTTCGGGTTCGAAGGTCAGCTCTACGCCGTCCAGATCCATCAGATAGCTGTACTGCTTGACGAGCGCGTTTTTCGGCTCGGTCAGAATGCGCACGAGCTGTGCATCATCCAGCTGATCCAAAGTAACCACGATGGGCAGACGGCCCACGAACTCGGGGATCAGGCCGAACTTCATCAGATCTTCAGGGCGAAGATGCTTGAGCGTATCGTTGAGGGAGCTGTTCTCCTTGCTCTTGAGTTCGCTGCCAAAGCCCAGAGACTTTTTGCCGATGCGGCTCTGTATAATGGGGGCCAGACCGTCAAATGCGCCGCCGCAGATGAAGAGGATGTTGGTGGTATCGATCTGGATGAACTCCTGATGGGGATGCTTGCGGCCGCCCTGCGGGGGAACGCTGGCAACCGTGCCTTCCAGAATCTTGAGCAGCGTCTGCTGCACGCCCTCGCCGCTGACATCGCGGGTGATGGAGGGGTTCTCGCTCTTGCGGGCGATCTTATCGATCTCGTCAATGTAGATGATGCCGCGCTGGGCCAGCGGGATATCGTAATCCGCGTTTTGGATCAGGCGGAGCAGAATGTTTTCGACATCCTCGCCAACATAACCGGCCTCGGTCAGGCTGGTAGCATCAGCAATGGCAAAAGGCACCTTGAGCAGCTTGGCGAGCGTTTGGGCAAGGAAGGTCTTGCCGCAGCCGGTGGGGCCGACCATCAGGATGTTGCTCTTCTGCAGTTCGACCTCGTTTTCGGAGGTGGGCGCGTCAATACGCTTGTAGTGGTTGTATACGGCCACGCTCAGAGCGCGCTTGGCGTCCTCCTGACCAATCACATACTGATCCAACACTTCCTTGATCTCGCGAGGACGGGGGATGCCGCCTTCGGAGGCAATGGAAACGCCGCTGGTAAAATCATCGCTGATGATTTCCTGGCACAGGAGAATACACTCGTTGCAGATCTGCACATTGGGACCGGCCACCATGCGGCGAACCTGCTCGCTGGTTTTGCCGCAGAAGCTGCAGCGCTTGAGCTTGGGAATGCGGGAGTTGAAATCGTCACCCGGCATGTTGTCACCTCATTATAGAAATAGGGGAGTAGGAGAGATTACTTTACGCTGCGGGGCTGATAGATCTCGTCGATGATGCCGTAGTCGAGAGCTTCCTTTGCGCTCATAAAGTAGTCGCGCTCCACGTCCTGCTTGACCTTTTCAATATCCTGACCGGTCATCTCGGAGGTCAGTCGGGTCATTTTTTCCTTGGTTTTCAGCAGCCATTCGGCGCGGATGGCCACATCAGTCGCCTGGCCGCTGGCGCCGCCGAGGGGCTGGTGGATCATGATCTCGCTGTTGGGCAGCGCCAGACGCTTGCCCTTCTGACCGGCCATCAGCAGGAAAGCGCCCATGCTGGCAGCCATGCCGATGCACACAGTGCGTACATCACACTTGATGTAGTTCATGGTGTCATAAATGGCCATGCCTGCGGTTACGCTGCCGCCGGGGCTGTTGATGTACAGGGAGATATCGGAATCCGGATTCTCCATTTCCAGAAACAGCAGCTGAGCCACCACCAGATTGGCAACATCATCATTGATCTCGCCGCCCAGGAAGACGATACGGTCTTTCAGCAGGCGGGAGTAAATATCAAACGAACGTTCGCCGCGGTTCGTCTGTTCGATAACCATAGGGATCAAAGGCATATCGTTCACTCCTTCGGCAATAGGAAAGGGCGCGCAATGCGCCGTCCTCTGCGGTTTTGAAAATGCGCGCACCGCAAGCTATACTTTTAAGCATATGCATGCGATGCGCGCTTTATACGTGGCTTATCAGGCCTCAGCTTCGGCCTCGGTCACCTTGGCGTTTTCCCAGATCATGTCCAGAGCCTTGGTCACCTGAGCGCGATGCTTGAAGTAATCCATCTGCTCGGCGTTGAACTGCTCCTTGAGCTGATCAAGGGTCTGGTTCATGGCGCTGGCATAGCTCTCCAGCAGCTTGTCCACATCGGCGTCGTCGGCTTCGATGCCTTCAACCTTGATGATCTCGTCCAGCACCAGCTCGGACTTGACGTTGTTCTTGGCTTCTACGCGGTACATATCGCGCATCTGAGCTTCGGTCTGACCCAGCATCTTCAGGTACATATCCATGCTGAAGCCCTGCTGCTGCATGCGCCAGCCCATTTCCTGCATCATGTCGTTCAGCTTGTCTTCGACCATGGGTTCGGGGATCTCAACCTCGGCGTTCTCGATGACCTTGTCGATCAGAGCGTTGCGGGTAGCTTCGTCAGCCTGGGCGGCGGCAGCTTCCTGCAGCTTCTTTTCAACGTCGGCACGGTAATCAGCCATGGTGTCGAAATCGCTGACTTCGCTGGCAAAATCGTCATCCAGCTCGGGCAGCTCTTCGCGGGTGATGGCGTGGAGCTTTACGTGGAACACAGCATCCTTGCCCTTCAGATCCTCAGAGTGATACTGCTCGGGGAACTTCACGTTCAGGTCGCGCTCTTCGCCGATGTTCATGCCGATCATCTGCTCTTCGAAGCCGGGGATGAAGCTGCCGGAGCCGATCACCAGGTGCTGATGCTCAGCGGTGCCGCCCTCGAACTTTACGCCGTCAACGCTGCCGGAGTAGTCCAGCTCGGCGTTGTCGCCGTTCTCCAGAGCGCGGTCGGTGACTTCGATGCTGCGGGCAACGCGCTTGCGCTCGCTCTCAATGCGGTTGTTGATGTCTTCTTCGGTGACCTTGCGGACCTTCTTCTCAACTTCAACGCCCTTGTAGTCGCCCAGCTTCACTTCGGGCATAACATAAACTTCGCAGGTGAACTCCAGATCCTTGCCGGCTTCCATCACGTCGATAGAGGACAGGGAGGGAGCGCTGACGACCTTGAGCTCTTTTTCCTTCACGGCGGACATATAAGCCTCGGGGAAGACGATATCCAGAGCCTCTTCGTAGAAGATGGCAGTGCCGTACATCTTTTCGATCAGCTTGCGGGGAGCCTTGCCCTTGCGGAAGCCGGGCACAGCAATCTGGCCGCGCAGCTTGATATAAGCCTTCTCGATGGCCTGCTCGAAATCAGCAGCGGGCACCTTGAAAGCAATCTTTACTTTGTTACCGGACAGTTTTTCGATGGTATGTTCCATATGTGTTTCCTCCTAAGCAGGCATATGCCTGAATGGTTGTTTATCACAGAGCACCATTTCACAGTATACCATCTTTTGGACTGCTGTGCAAGAGATAGAATGATTTTTCTTTTGATTTCAAGGGTTCAGCGCCTTCTAAATCGGTAAAAGAAAACCGGTCAGTATCAAAACTGACCGGTTTGGGAGCCTCTTTAAAGGATTAGCCCTGAACAGGAGCGCCAACGGGGCAGGAGCCAGCGCAAGCGCCGCACTCGATGCACTTATCGGCGTCGATGACGTACTTGCCGTCGCCCTCAGCGATGGCATCCACGGGGCAGTCAGCCTGGCAAGCGCCGCAGCTGATGCATTCATCGGTGATGATGTAAGCCATGATTGCACCTCCAACAAATTCTAATCAAACTTCACAGAATGATTAGTTACTGTGCATATACTATCACAAAAGGTGTACGAATGCAAGCCTTGTTTCTGTATAAGCTTTGCTCTTATTGCTTGCTCTGAGCGGCATTAAGCGCTTCTTCCACTGCCCGCAGCCAGTCATTAGACTGTTCGACAGGTTTAATTTCTTCTACAGACTCTGCCGTTTCTTCCTGCTCTGTGGCGGGATCTGAGGAAAGAAGTTTGGGAGTTTTGTTTTTTTTGGCACGTTTTGCATCTGCCTTGTTTTCTTCGCGCTTTTCGACTGCAGGCAGAGGAGAAGCGGGCTTGTTCCACTTGATTTCTTCCAGCGGGAAGGTTTTAAGTTCAAACGCTTCGCCTTTGTGGATGCGTACAGTTACGGTTTCCTTGAGAACGTTGATATCAAAAACCGAACCGAAACCTTCGGGAGTATCCACTTCCTTGCCAACTTTGGGCATGCGCTTTCGGGTGGCCTCGTAATGATCCTGCTCAAATTTGAGACAGCACATCAAACGTCCGCAAACGCCGCTGATCTTGGTGGGATTCAGCGAAAGGTTCTGTTCCTTGGCCATTTTAATGCTTACAGGCTGGAAGTCACCCAGAAAACTGCCGCAGCAAATGGGACGACCGCAGGGGCCAAGACCTCCCAGCATTTTGGCCTCGTCACGAACGCCAATCTGGCGCAATTCGATGCGCGTATGAAAAACAGAAGCCAGATCTTTAACCAGCGAACGGAAGTCAACACGACCGTTTGCGGTAAAATAGAACAGGATCTTAGCATTATCAAAGGTTTGTTCCACACCAACCAGTTTCATGTCCAGCTTGTGTTCATCAATTTTGTGCTGACAGATCTGATAAGCTTCTTTTTCAAACTTTTCGTTTTCGGCTGCGTGGGCTGCATCTTCAGCAGTGCCAATTCGCAGGACGGGTTTCAAAGGGGAAGAAATGAGATCGTCATCCACCTCACGCACGCCGGTTATCACCTGGCCATATTCCACGCCTCGTGCGGTTTCAACAACCACAAAATTTCCTGCAGCAGGCCAAAGCTTGCCCGGATCAAAATAGTATAATTTACCGGCGTTCTTAAAACGTACGCCTACAACTGCTGCCATCGGGTATTTTCCTCCAATAGTCTGATCATCAGATGATCGATATTTGACTGCCAGTTGACCTGGCCTGCTTTTCTGCGCCGTGTTGCAAAAACAGCGGAGAGAAGCGCATTGATTTCTGAAACAGGCGCTTTTTCGGCGGCTTTTTGCCAGTGAGATGGATACTGACTGATAAAAGACGGATCCAACTGACTGGTGCGAACCATCAGCGCCTGGTGAATAGCATGTTCGATCGCCGTGAGATAGGTATCTGCGCTGCCTTTGTCTTCTTTGAGCTTTGTGCTTAGACTTACTGCTGCAGCGTCGTTCAGGACGGCCAGTGCATCCATGGCAAATTGCTGAGCCTCGCTGTTCAGTTTGCCTGCGTCCAGCGTATCCAAAGCAGTGCCAATATTACCGCCGCAGCGTGAGAGAACATTTTCAATATCGGTTGAAACGTATCCTGCATCAAGCAGCGTTTCCCGAAGTATGTCATCCGGCCAGGGCGTCAGTTTTACACGGATGCAGCGCGAAGCTATGGTGCCCAGCGTGGCAGTCAATTCATGCGTCATCAGCAAAAAAACTACGTTGGCAATTGGCTCTTCCAAAGATTTAAGCAGGCAGTTCTGAGCCTGCAAAGTCATCTTTTCAACCGGTTCGATCAACACAACGCGGTAGCCCGTACCAAAAGCATGCTGGGATACTTTTTGGATAATCTCGCGCACGCGATCTACACTGATTGTGCTGCCGTCATCTGAATAGACTTCCAGAAAGTCCGGTTCATTTCCGTCCATAACGCGCCGGCACGCTGGACAGACGCCGCATGGTTTGTTTTCAGACGTACAAAACAGGGCGCTTGCCAGAACCCTTGCAAGAGTACGCTTGCCAAGGCCGCGCGCGCCCGTCAAAAGATAGGCATGTACCGGCTGCTGCCGGGAAAACTGCTGCTTTACAACACCAATTGCCGCGTTCAGCTTTTCATACTGCATGAACGCGGGCAATCGGTTTTCTGTTTCAAGAATGGCCAAAACAGATTCCTCTCCGGATTACAGCTTAACGAACTGGTCAACAGACAGCACGAAGATGGTAGCGCCGCCAACCACGACTTCGATGGGGTACGGAGAGTAAGAACCAGGCATACCCACCATGGAAGAGGAGGAAGGCGCAATTTGCTTGCGGCTCTTGCAGACCTTTTCGATGATGTCCATGGCAGTCTGGAAACGGTCGTCGTTCACGCCGACGAGAAGGGTGGTGTTACCGGCACGCAGGAAGCCGCCGGTGGTAGCAAGCTTGGTTACGCCAAAGCCATCGTTCATCAACTGGCCTACCAGGCGGGAAGCGTCTTCATCCTGTACGATTGCAATAATGAGTTTCATATACACAATACCTCCTGTTTTGGTATCTAAGATTCCAACATTAGTATACAATAAAATTGCGTTTTGCGCAACACTTTGCAGTTATCGAACTGTTCATCCTCTGTCTGCTGTGTTACAATAGGCACATCATATGTTTGGAGGTGTGCAAAATGATCAGAGCTGTCATGAAGGATCCTTTGTTTTTGAGTCAGAAATCTGCGGAAGCTACACAGGCGGATGCGCAGGTGATGGCTGATTTAATTGATACGCTTAAAGCCAATCAGGAGCACTGTGTGGGTATGGCGGCGAATATGATAGGCGTTCACAAACGGATCATTGCCTTTTATGCAGGCCCTTTCTGTATTGGCATGTATAATCCGGAAATCGTTCGGCAGACAGGTTCGTATGAGACGGAAGAGGGGTGTCTGTCTCTGACAGGGCAGCGCAAAACCGTAAGATACGAAACCATTGAAGTTACATATCTTGATCAATATTTTCATTCGCAGCGTATGACATATAGCGGTTGGGTGGCACAGATCATCCAACATGAGATTGATCATTGCAATGGCATCCTCATCTGAGGATGCCATCTTTTTCTATCTGACTGCCATACATGGAAGCGCGTTTTTTCTCACATCATACCAAGGAAGAGGGGAAAGAGAGAAATCGCCCCATGAATGGAGGGTTCATTGTTGGTCAGTGCTGTTTTGTTTGGCATTCAGCTGTTGGTCACCATTGTAGTGGGTATTTACTTTTACACGCAGCTTAGGCAGCAGAACAAGTCGCAGCCCGCACACCGCAAGGAGAGCGGACGTGAATATGAGAAACTTCAGAAAATGCGTTCGCTGCATTTGAGCGAACCGCTGGCGGAAAGGGTACGACCTGCAACATTTGAGGACATTATCGGACAGGAAGATGGAATCAAATCGCTCAAAGCCATTCTATGTGGCAAAAATCCGCAACATGTACTGATCTACGGACCTCCCGGCATTGGTAAAACGTGTGCTGCCCGTCTTGTGCTGGAAGCGGCCAAGCAAAGCAAGGATACCCCGTTTAAGTCCAATGCGCCTTTTATTGAAATGGATGCTACCTGCGTACGCTTCGACGAACGTGCAATCGCAGATCCGCTTATCGGCAGCGTACATGATCCTATCTATCAGGGTGCGGGTCCTCTGGGCGTTCAGGGCATCCCGCAACCCAAGCCGGGCGCCGTCAGTAAAGCGCACGGCGGCGTGCTTTTTCTGGATGAAATCGGTGAACTTCATCCTATTCAGATGAATAAGCTGCTGAAAGTATTGGAAGACAGAAAGGTGATGCTGGAATCCGCTTATTACAGTCCTGATGATGCAGGGACGCCGCGTTATATTCATGATATTTTCAAAAACGGTCTTCCGGCCGACTTCCGTCTGGTTGGGGCGACCACACGCAGTCCTTCTGAGATATCTCCTGCGCTTCGAAGCCGCTGCATGGAAATTTACTTCCGCGGCCTCGAAACGGAAGAAGTGGCAGACATTGCTTTTCACGCTGCCGAACGCGCCGGATATACGATGTCACATGAGGATGCGCAAACGATCGGCCGTTTTGCAAGCTGCGGACGCGACGCTGTCAACATTGTCCAAATGTGCGCGGGATTGGCTCAGCTGGAAGAGCGGACGGAAATAGCAACCGCGGATGTGGAGTGGGTGATTTATTCAGGACATTATCCTGCCCGACCGGACCAGAAAGCAGATACAAGCAATCGTGTTGGCGTCGTACATGGACTTGCGATTGTTGGAAGCCATCAGGGAGCAACAATGGAAATTGAAGCTGTCGCTCAGCCGGGAACGGGCAAACTGACGATTACCGGCATCGTGGAAGAAGAAGAGATCGGTTCCGAAGGAAGGAAAATCAAACGAAAATCCACGGCGCGAGGATCGCTGGAGAATGTGATGACGCTGCTTCATTCGATGGGCTATCATACGCAGGAGTATGACCTGCACATCAATTTCCCCGGCGGTACGCCTGTGGACGGTCCTTCGGCTGGTGTGGCGATGGCGGTGGTTGCAGCCAGCGCTATGACCGGACGACCTGTGGACGGAACAATGGCGGTAACCGGCGAAGTATCTGTTCGTGGCCTCGTAAAGCCGGTAGGCGGTGTGCCGGGCAAGGTAGAGGCGGCGGAACACGCAGGTTTGACAAAGGTTCTGATTCCCATGGAGAACAGACTCGAGCGCTTTGAACATACAACCATAGAAGTAACGCCCATCAATACGCTGGAGGAGGCGCTGGAAACGATGCTTCTTCCCGCGGAAAGTTTGCACCCCGATGAACCGTGCAGTGCACCGGCTTCTATGCCCGCCGCAGTTCTTTCCGTGGAAGAACATACAGCCAAAAGCATGCGATAAAGGAAGTTCTTCTGATCAACAAACCGTTTCTGCTTCTTGCATTTGACTGCGATTACAGCTATAATCATATACTGCGGTAATATGCAGCCGCAAGTAAGCCCGCTTTTGTTTCGGGCCAATGGAGGAACACTATGCAGGAAACATTGCGCAGAGGCGCGCTGGTAAGCATGCCTGTGCTTGCACTGCGAGGGATGATGGTTTTCCCTCATATGGTGCTTCATTTTGACGTGGGCCGCCCCAAGAGCGTAGCTGCTCTTGAAAAGGCTATGATGGAGGATCAGCGTATTTTTCTAGTTGCCCAGCAGGACGCCGATGTGGATGATCCTCATCAGAATGATTTGTGCCGCGTTGGCACCATTGCTCAAATCAAGCAGGTACTGAACCTGCCTGGTGATAGCATCCGTGTGCTGGTGGAAGGTCTGCAGCGCGGCGTGCTGCAGAACATGACGGAAGAAGAACCTTGCATGATGGCGGATATTCGTCCTGTTAAAGAAGAGAACGGACGCGAATCGGCCGAAATGAAGGCGCTTGTACGTACGGCACATGAATTTTTTGAAGAATACTGCACTGCCAGCATGCGTGTTTCGCAGGAGACCATGCGCTCGGTACTGGACGTGGACAAGCCGGATCAGCTGGCGGATATCATTGCTGCCAATGTTCTCACCCGTCTGGAGGATCGTCAGGCCATTCTGGAGAAATTGAAAGCCAAGGATCGTCTGGAACAGCTTTGCACCATTCTGCTACGCGAAACCGAACTGGCGGACGTAGAAAAGCAGGTTCAGGCACGGATTAAGCGTCAGATTGAAAAAAATCAGAAAGATTACTATCTTCGCGAGCAGATCAAAGCCATTCAGACGGAACTGGGCGATAAGGAAGCCACCGATGTAGAAGATCTGCGTGAGCGGCTGGCCAAAACGCCGCTGAATGACGAAGCACGTGAAAAGGCTGAAAAAGAACTGGAACGCCTGAGCCGCATGGCGCCCGGTACGCCGGAAATCGGCGTAAGCCGTACCTATGTGGAATGGATTCTGGATTTGCCCTGGGGCAAGATGACTACCGACAATCTGGATCTCAAACGCGCCCGCAAAGTGCTTGAAGAAGATCACTACGGTATGGAACGGGTCAAAGAGCGTATTATTGAATATCTTGCTGTTCTTCGTATGAAGAAGGACATGAAGGGACCGATCCTGTGTTTTGCAGGCCCTCCCGGCGTAGGCAAGACCTCCATTGTACGCGGTATAGCCAAGGCGGTTGGGCGCGAGTTTGTGCAGATGTCTCTTGGCGGCGTGCGTGATGAAGCGGAGATCCGCGGTCACCGCCGTACTTATGTCGGAGCGATTCCCGGTCGTATCATCAGCGGCATCAAGCAGGCGGGTACCATGAATCCCGTTTTCCTGTTTGACGAGATCGATAAGATGAGCAGCGACTTCCGTGGCGACCCTGCATCCGCCATGCTGGAAGTGTTGGATGCCGAACAGAACGATGCGTTTCGCGATCATTATATGGAGCTGCCTTTTGACCTGAGCCATGTTATGTTCATAACTACGGCTAACAATATCGATTCTATTCCCGCTGCGCTGTTGGATCGCCTCGAGATTATTGAGGTACCCAGCTATACCGATGAGGAAAAACTCAAAATCGCCCGCAAGCATCTGCTTCCCAAACAAATCGCTGCGCATGGACTTCAGCCCAAAACGGTCAAGGTCAACGATAAAGTGATGAAAACCATCATTGAAGGCTACACCCGTGAAGCCGGTGTTCGTACACTGGAACGAACCATCGCCCGTGTTGTGCGAAAGGCTACTGTGGAAATGCTGGATGATAAGACTGAGTGCGTAAGTGTAACGCCGGAAAAGCTGAACAAGTATCTGGGCGCGGTACGCTTTACCCGAGAGGCTCTGGAAAAAGAAAACCGTATTGGTGTTGTTAACGGTCTTGCGTATACAACGGTCGGCGGCGAAATGCTTCAGGTGGAATGTACGGTCATGCAGGGCAGCGGAGCGTTGCAGCTGACGGGCAAACTTGGCGAAGTTATGCAGGAAAGCGCCAAGGCTGCGCTCAGTTGGGTTCGCGCTCATGCAGACGCATGGGGAATCTCTGCAGACTTTTTCAAGCAGCATGATCTGCACATTCACGTTCCTGAAGGCGCTGTGCCCAAGGACGGTCCCAGCGCGGGCGTAACGCTCATTACTGCGCTGGTCAGCGCACTGACTTCCATTCCTGTTAAGCAGTGTGTCGCCATGACCGGTGAAATTACTTTGCGTGGTCGGGTACTGCCGATTGGCGGTCTGAAAGAAAAGTTGATGGCTGCCTATCGCGCGGGCATCAGAAATGTGCTCATTCCCCGTGAAAACGTAAAGGATTTGGAAGATGTGGATGAGGCAATCCTCAAGCGCATCGAGATTACGCCTGTGGAAGATGTGACAGATGTGATTCGTACTGCGCTGGTGTGCGAACCGCCTGTTATCTCCGATACACAAATGGAAACACCCCTGACGATTCACGCGAACGGTCAGGTGAATGCATACAGAGGTTCATAATATGGAAATCAAATCTGCGTCCTTTGTAACCAGTCTGGCACAGTACCACGAGAATGCGCCCATCAATCTGCCTCAGCTGGCCGTAGTAGGCAAGAGTAACGTTGGCAAAAGCTCGCTTATCAATGCTCTTTGCAATCGTAAAAAGCTCTGCAAAACCAGCGCGACGCCTGGCAAGACGCGCCTGATCAATGTGTTCCTGATCAATGATCAGTTTCATCTGGTTGATCTGCCCGGCTATGGCTTTGCAAAGGTGGATAAAAAGGAAAAAGAACGTTGGGGCGCCATGATGGATCATTATTTTCAGGACAGCTCACTGCTGATGCATGTGCTGCTGCTGGTAGATATCCGTCATGATCCAACCCAGGATGACGTGGCAATGGCCCAGTATTTCCGTCAAATGGATATTCCGTTTACGGTGGTAGCCACCAAGGCGGACAAGATCAGCCGTGGTGCACGCATGAAGCAGCTTGCACCCATCTGCCGTCAGATGCTTGTTCAGCCGTGGGAAGTGATTGTTTCCTCCAGCGAGGACAATACCGGCCGCGATCAATTGCTCGAGCTGATTGATCAGATTCTGGAAGAAGATGCTGCGGCGCAAGCATCCGAGGAAACCAAAGAATAATTGCAAAAAGCTTTCTGTTCCTTCAATTTTGCAGGAACAGAAAGCTTTTGCGCTTTTGGAGGTAAAATGATGAAGCTGGAACGCTGTGAAATACCTGCATTTGCAGTGATTGGTAAGGAAGGGTCTACAAACGACGGAGAAGGCTTTGTTGCCAAACTGTGGGAAGAAGCCAACAAACATTTCAATGAAGTTGCCGAATTGGCGGCAAAAGATGAAGACGGGAACCTGCTGGGTATTTGGGGCGCAATGAGCGATATGAACCGTGCTTTTCAGCCTTGGGAAAACGAGTTTACCGAAGGACTTTATCTGGCTGGCGTACAGTGCAGCATGGAGCAGGAACCGCCTGAAGGATGGACCAAATGGGTCATTCCGTCTTATGAATACCTGTATACCGAGCGTACGGATCCCAAAACATTTTCCCAAGTGATTGACTGGATGAAAGAAAATCAGCTGCCGCTGGCGGGTGCAGTACACGATTTCACTTGTCCTCAGACAGGAAAAAACTTTCTGTTTTTCCCAATCAAAAAGCTGGTAAATATTCCTGCACACAAACGAAAGGATATGCGGCGTTCCGACTGGAAACGCATCCTGAAAAGGAAGTATGTATGGGATCGATGTACTTTCCAGGAGAAAGAAGGAATCGCATCACTGATCCTGATTCGGGAAGTTGTACAGCCGTTGGTTGTCCGCAATGGCGATCATGAAGTTACCATTGTGGATCAGGGCATGTCGTGGCTGCAGATCGCATTTCGGAATCAGTATGTGTGGGTAACCGCCATGTTTGATCGGCATGACAGACTGTTGCAGATTTATTTTGATATCACCGATGGTAATCAGCTGGAGCCTGCCGACAATCCCACATTTGAGGATATGTATCTGGATATTGTGATGGAACCGGACGGCAGCCTGTTCGAACTTGACAGAGAAGAACTTGATGAAGCATATGCTACTGGAATTGTTTCCGAAAAGCAGTATCAGAAAAGTATTTCAGAGGGTCAGAAACTGTATTGCTGGCTGAAAGAAAACGGTCTGGCCTTTGCGGAGTTTTGCTGCACTCAAATGAAAAAGCTGAAAGGACAACTGAAGGATGGGACGGATCGAACGCGTTGAACTGACCAATATGTGTATGATTTGCGACGGGAGCCGCGTACTGGTTCTGGAACGAAAGAAAAACTGGCGCGGTGTTACTTTTCCGGGCGGTCATGTCGAGCCGGGAGAAAGTTTTGTTGCTTCTGTGATCAGGGAAGTCAGAGAGGAAACGGGACTGGAAATTTCAGATGTTCGGCTCTGCGGAATCAAACAGTATGTTCCGGAAGCCGGGACAGAACAATATGACCGTTATATTGTTCTGCTGTATAAAGCCAATCGCTTTGCGGGAGAAATCAAGTCTTCTGAAGAAGGAAACGTATTCTGGATTGAACGCAAAGAACTTGAAAACCATGCGCTTCCTCATGGGTTTGACGCAATGATACGGGTCTTTGAAAATGATGAACTGACTGAAAACTACTGGGTTTGTCATAATCACGAACTGAACTACACGAATTGTTGAATATATCGTAAGCCCAACGGCTTATCGAAGATTCTCTTGAAGATACAGCTGATATATTCATTGCAACGCCTGAACAATGTGTGATACAATATAGAAAACTGTTTCGCAAAAACTGAACACAGGAGGCGATTGTTGTGTCGAACGGCTTCAAACTGAATCCGCAAAAGGGTTATTTTCAGAACCACGGCGTGAATGTAATGGCTTTTGATGATTTTTATCCCGAGGGTCACCAAAGCGGCGTTAGTATTCTGATGCATGCAGCGCGTGTTGCCACTAATGGAGATGTGCGTTTTGAGCAAACCCCGGGCCAGTGGCAGCCTGTTCCCAAGCAAATCAGCCGAAAGCTGGATGAAAAAAACAACGCCATTGTTACACGCCTTGCCTTTCCTGACCGGTCCCGCCATTTGACGGGATTTAATCCCATGCTGTATCCTGACCTGGAACTCACATATACCGTTACCGTTCATGGAGAAGAAGCTGCAGTTCGTGTTACGGTTGATCTGGATGCGCCCATTCCGGCTGAATACGCGGGGAAATTGTGCTTCAACATGGAATTGTTTCCAGCAGATCTTTTTGGTAAGCTTTGGCTGATGGATGATCAGCAGGGATATTTTCCTCGCCAACCCAATGGTCCCGTAGCTGAAATGCCTTCTAATTATGAAAAAACGGCTTCTACACAAGGAGCAGACGGTTTGAAGGCGAGCCGTGAAAAGCTTTCGGGCGATCATACGGTATATAATCCTCTGATTGCGGATGATTTGATTGCTGCGCCTTATGCGCAGGGAAAACGTTTTACGGTACGTCCGGATGATCCGCTTCATCGGTTTACCATCGAAAGCCGGGGAACAGAACTCAAACTGTATGATGGACGTATGAATCATAATAACGGCTGGTTTGTTGTCAGCTGTGATCTGCCGCTGCATACTGCTGAAAAAGCTGTTGAATGGATCATTACACCTGCTGTAGATGAAAAGTGGCTGTATAAGCCTGTCGTTCAGGTGTCTCAGGTTGGTTACCTGCCTGAAATGCCCAAACGTGCCATCGTTGAATTGGACGAACGTGATGAGAGCATGCTTCCCGCTTTGCTTGAAAGACTGACTGAAATCGGCTGGATACCTGTTAAAACGATTACAGGCAAAGAATGGGGACGTTTTCTCCGCTATCGCTATTTGGTTTTCGATTTTTCTGATACAGACGAGGGGATGTATCGACTTACATATGATTCTTCCTCCAGTGCGCCGTTCCGCATTGCCAAGGATGTTTTTGATCGAGGCGTCTGGCAGCCGGTGCTGGAATATTTTCTGCCGGTACAGATGTGCCATATGAGGGTGATGGAGAAGTACCGCGTGTGGCATGATTTGTGCCATGACGATGACGCGCGGATGGCTCCTGTGAGTTACAATCATGTGGATGGTTATTGGCAGGGTGCAGATACGCTTACCCATTATCAGCCTGGCGACTGCGTGCCCGGATTGAATGTTGGCGGATGGCACGATGCGGGCGATTACGATTTGCGTGTAGAATCGCAGGCAGGCGAGGTATATATTCTTACCAACGCTTATGAGGCATTTAATGTTTATTATGACGCGACTGCCATCGATCAGCACAACAAACTTGTAGAGATTCATCAGCCTGATGGAAAAAATGATATTCTTCAGCAGGTTGAGCATGGCCTGCTGAGCGTTGTAGGCGCTTACAAATCGCTGGGAAGACTTTATCGCGGTATTATTGCCAATGACCTCAGACAGTATGTATTGCTGGGTGATCCGGCGGCGATGACGGATAATGTTTCCGGCAACGCAGACGACCGCTGGGTGTTTACAGAGGACAATCCGCCTCGTGAACTGAATACGGCCGGGCATTTGGCGGCGGGTGCACGAGCGATGAAAGGATTTAATGACACGCTCGCTGCTGATGCTGTTAAAGCGGCACGCGAACTGTATGATATCACTCGCGTAGAGGACAATGCAGCACGCATCGCCAAGATTGGCGCAGCAGCTGAATTACTGCTCACAACGGGTGAAGAAACATACAGGCAGCACTTGATTAGCGAAACAAGCTTCATTGCGGAGAATATTCAGAAGCTGGGCTGGATTGTTGCAAAAGCGCTGAATGCAGTGGCAGATAAAGCGTTTGAAGAAAAACTTCGTCCTGCTTTTGTAAAACTGCAAAAGAGCTACGAAGAATTGAGTGCCGAAACGCCTTATGGCATTCCGTATCGTCCGCACATCTGGGGCGCCGGGTGGGATATTCAGCGTTTGGGTGCTGAGTATTACTACCTCCATAGGGCGATGCCTGAAATCTTCAAGCCCGATTTGATCTACAATGCACTCCATTTTGTGCTGGGATGTCATCCGGGTGTAAACAGCATGAGCTTTGCCAGCGGTGTGGGAGCGGACAGCGCAACAGCGGCTTACGGCATCAACCGTGCCGATTTCAGTTATACACCCGGCGGCGTTATCAGCGGAACCGCGCTGATCCGCCCGGATTTCCCTGAGTTGCTTAAATGGCCTTTCCTCTGGCAGCAGACGGAGTATGTACTTGGCGGCGGAAGCAGCCATTATATGTTCCTGGTTTTGGCTGCAAGACAGATCGCGTGCCAAAACTGAAGGCAGATTTCAAAAAAACCTGTGGCGCTGCGAAATGAAAACAACCAGGGATGATTCCAATGCCGGCAGCAACCGCTGCTGCGATTAAATTGCAGATATGCGGGACTGGTTATTGAATGACTATGATTCTATTAAAAAACAGGAGTCCAGGAACATTCGTGTTCCTGGACTCCTGTTTATGTCATTTAGGAATTATCCGAAAATAATCAGCACGCCTGCCAGAATGCCAAAAATTGCAGAAAAGGCAGGAAGTTTGCTTCGATACATCAGAATGGCCTGAGGCAGAATTTCACCAAATACCACGTAGAGCATGGCTCCGCTGGCAAAACCAAGGCTTACAGCCAGTCCCAATGGGCCGATTTCGCCCAGCCAGTAGCCAAGCAGCGCACCAACAACCGTGGGGAGGCCGGACAGTGCTGTAATGGTAACGGCTTTCAGCTTGCGCATCCCGCCGGAAATAAGCGGAACAGATACGGCCATACCTTCAGGAATGTTATGCAGGCCAATCAGCACTGCCAGAACGATGGCAGCGCCTCCCATTACGCCTTCGGAACTTGCGTAGCTCGCACCGATGGTCATGCCTTCCGGGATATTATGCAGGGCGATCGCACTGGCCATTACAATGCCGGCCACAAAGAGGGCAAAACGATTGCTGCTCTTTTCATCCTGATGATGTTTGTAGTGGTCAGCATGAATCAATTCATCCAGATCATCCGCTGTTTTGGGATGGTTGGTATTGGTGTGCGGAACCTGCGGTGCGGTGCGGCGGTCAATGATGTGGTTAAGCAGAAAAATGATCCCCACGCCGATTGCAACGGAAAAACAAACCATACCAACGCCCACGTTTGTGGCAATAGCTTCCGTGATCAAATCGCAGCAGACCACACTGAGCATTACACCGCCTGCAAAACTCAAAAGCAGACTGACGACTCGATTGGAATCCTTTTGCAGAAGCGCGCCGATCAAACCGCCCAGACCGGTTCCTCCAACGCCTGCCAAGGCAGTGGTAACAAGCAAGGTTTCGATTACACCCATATGAACACTTCCTGTTTGCATCATTTGTGTGTCGAAAAAAGCCGACAACGAAGTATATCACACGTTTTAATGCATGGCAAGCAGTGTGCGGACCATTTCAAGACTGATTTTCAGGTCATCGTAGCTGTCGCGTTCGTAAGCCAGATCGTGATCCATCACCATCCATTCGGGTTCGCATGCAAGGCATAGCGGCATAAGCACAGGCAGATTCAAAACGCCATATCCGGTGGGGCGGAATTCAAAGTATCCGCGTTCTGCCGTACCGCGCGCTGGAACAAATTCACGTACACGGCCTAATTTGCTGTGGTCGGTCGTAAAATAATCCTTGAGATGAATCACAGGGCAGCGATCGGCGTAGGTTTGCAGGTAATGCCCCGGGTCGCCTCCGCCGATGGCAATCCAGCCAAGGTCAGGTTCCAATGCGAGTGTTTCTGCTTTGGTGTGGTCCATGATGTATGCCAGATTCTGTTGACCGTCGGTTTTCTCGGTCAACTCCTGATCGTGGTTGTGATACAACAGACGAATTTCATGTGCAGCTGCTTTGACAGCAAGATCATCCAAGACAGTTGAAACAACGCTAAAGTCATTCAATGGAAGTTCTGCAACTGTCAAATACCGGCAACCAACTGTTTTGTGGAATGCAAAAATGTCATCGGCATTTGCTGTCAATTCGGCATAGGGCACGTGGTTGCCCAGCGCTTCCAACCTGTTTTCAGCTAACATCTGTTTTACTTCTTCTGCCGTGTGACCAAAAAAACCTAAAAACTCAATGCCGTCAAAACCGATTTGAGCCAGTTTTTTCAAAACACCGGCCAGATCGCGCTCACAGTCTTCGCGCACAATGTAAAGAGGAGACGCCATCTTGATCTTATTCATTACAAAACTCCTTTCTATTTACGGCGCGGGAACGGTTTGTCTGCATCCAGCTGTATCTGAACCATTGGACCATTTCCGGAGTAGATGTGGATGCCGTCCATTTCGCTTTCGGGGTGTATGTAAGTGCTGATGATACCTTCTTCCGTCAGGCGCACTTCCGTCCATCCCCATGGGCATCGCGAAGCGTCGTGAAACCCGGAGTAGGAAAAGTGTCCGTCGTGAATGATGAGCTTACCGCCGATCTCCGGCGCAGCCTCGATGCGATTCAGGTGATCATGTCCACAAAAGAGGCAAACAATGCGCTTTTCATTCTTGGCCAGTTCCTTGAACGCCTCCGTTTCACGCTGCAGTGCAAAAAAGTGCGCACAAAGAATCACCGGCGCATCCGGGTATTTGGCCATTTCTGCACGTATGAAATCCACGTCCGCAGGCGTATAGGTGCCGTCCGAATCAAAGTCGGGATCCAGATCACCGCTGAAAGTATCCAGCATCAGAAACAGATAGCCGTCCTGCATCACCGAAAACTGACGTGCCATGCCAGTGATTTTCTGCCATTTCTCATTGCCATACTGCTCATGGTTGCCCGGAATCAGGTAGCGGTATGGACACAGAAGGTGGGGCAGATAATCATTCACCAGACGCTGCGTGTTGCTTACGCCCTGATACAGAAAGGAGCCGGATTTCTCGTATTTCCAGAAATCCAGCGAGTAATCGCCCAGAAAGAAAACTGCATCATAAGGTTCGCGCTCGTAAGCGGCATTGAGGTCAGAAACCATCTTTTCCATTCGGTCTGGGCTCGACATGCCGTGCCAGTCGCCCTGACATAGATGTACGTCGCTCATGATAACCACTTTGGAAGGCATAGAATTCTCTCCTTTTTCCTTTAACCTCCGTACACTACACGGGTGAGAAGCTTACGGTAATAAATATAATTTTCAAGTGATACGTCGTGGGGGATAGCGTGGTCGATGTGGGGAATATAGCCGCCGCGTTCCAAAAGCCATGGCACCTTGCTCATCACCTCGCGGTCGATGGCTTCCTTGCCCTGCGCCAGCGCACGCTTATCAATGCCGCCGAACATGCCGAGCTTGGGGAAATCCTTGCGAAGCTGAATGAGATCGTTGCCGGCAGCAATTTCGCAGGGACTGACTGCATCCACTCCTGCATCCAGCCAAAGAGCGGTCAATTCGTTGCCGGGATAGCCGTCGCAGTCCACGAAAACAAGCTTTACTCCGTGCCCTTTGAGAAAGCTGATCAGCCGCACATACTGTGGGTACATAAACTCCCTGAACATGGCGGGGCTGATCATGGGCGCATGCTTGTAGGCCATATCTTCTTTAAGCTCTACCACGTCGATTTGCACGCTGTCAATGAACGGACGCAGGGTTTCAATCACAAAATCGGTGAGAAAAATAAACATTTCCTTTACCAGATCCGGATCGTCATAGAACATCATGCAAAGGTTTTCAAAGCCCACCCAGTCGCGTACCGTCCAGAACAGATAGGGGATTACCAGCTGTGTGGGCGCTACACCCTGATTGAGAATGTGTACCCGCTTTTCAAAATTTGCCGCGTAGCGTTCTTTCTGAGCGGCGATGTAGCGCTTCTGCATTTCTTCAAAATCCTTGCGGTCTTCCACTGCAAACTTGAGCCAACTGCGGGTGACAAAGCCGGGTGTGGCATCGCGCAGAAAATCCTTGCGGATTGCGCCCAGATCGTCTCGCCAGATTTTGTAGTTGCCGTCCTGAGAAAGAATTTCCGGCTCAAATTTCGGGTACATACCCAGATTGACAGGGACTTCCAGCGTATTGGTATCCAGCGAAAAAAACGTCTGCGATTCAAGCCCTTCGGGATAGCCTTCTTTGATCCACCGCGCCATGGTAGCCCCGCGGATTGGCCATTCGATCAGAGGCACACGATCAACAGGCTGAAAGGTCATTGTTCGCAAATAGCGCTCACGTGCAAGCATGAATACAAATCTCCTTTGTGCTTTACATTTATTAGTCTGATTATAGCATAAATAAACATGAAAAAACAGCATCCGAAAGGATGCTGTCAGAATGATTATTCACCCTCGATCACGGCGAGCATCAGAATGCCCACAATGATGATGGAAATGAACATATACTGCTTTTTGGTGAGCTTTTCCTTGAGGAAGATGCGTGAGAGGAGCAGAGACACCACACACACCGCAGAAATGATGGGCGCGGCGATGGCGCCGTTGCCGCTCATGGCATATACATAAGTAAGCTGACCGGCCGTTTCGCACACGGCGGCGAGTGCCTTATCCTTCTGCTCCACCATGCTGCCAAACTTGACACCTTTCACCTTCATAAAGATGAACATAATTAAGCCTACCAGTGCAAAGGTCAGTTCGTAGGACACATTTGCGATCAACTCAATGTTCTCTTCGGTGATGCCGATCAGGGGGCTGGTTTCCATTTCAAGGAAATAAATATCCAGCACGCAGCCAAACGCATCAATAAAGGCATACAGGAAGGGCATGCAGAAAGCGATGACTGCAAGTTTTTTGCCCAGCGTTTTGCGGCGGCGCAGGTCGCCGCTGTTTTCCAGATAGCCGATGCCGAAAACGCCCACAGCAATAATTGCAATGGCGATACCGGCAGGCAGACTGATGCTTTCACCCAGGAAGATCACACACATCAGCGCGCACATAGCGCCGGATGTGTTCTCAATGGGGTCGGAAATGGATTCTTCAATAAAACGCATGCCGAAGAAGGAGAACGCCATCGACAGAATATAGCATGCGGAAACAGGCAGGTAGGCGATCAGGTTCATGGGATCATATACGAAACCGCCGGTGAGCAGGGTATACACCGCATGCAGGCCCATCACCAGACCTACCATCACACACACTTTCAGATGACAGTACTTTTCTTTTTCGTGGGAGCCCTTCTTGTAGAACAGTTCTGCAAGACCCCACAGCAGGGTCGTCGCCAATGTGTAAATCAGCCACATGTTTGTTCTTCCTCCGCCTTTGTGCAAATTGTTGCGCCGTTTGAGGCGTTTGATTATAGCATATTCCATGGAGAAAATCCATGCAAAACTTAAAATTCAGATGCAGCGTGTTTTCCGCTTGCATTTCGGCAGCAGATCCCCTATAATGCTTTTGCCGACAGTTCATTAGTGCCATCCTGTCGTTAAACAAAACCAGGACTAGCCAATTGTGCTTTGAGCGGCCTTGCGTTTTGCAGGGCCGTTTTTGATGTAAAGGAGTTTTCGAATGAAACAAAAGGATCGAATGATAACAGCGTTTCGACATGAGGCGGAGGAGTTTGGATTGCTTCTGCGCTCAATTCCGGCAACCGTAGTCACCTTCTTTGTTGTAAGCGTCATATGCATGAACCTGCTTGCCAATAAAACGCTTCTGCAACTGGAATGGATTGCACTGGACGGCGGCATTCTGATTTCCTGGCTTTCGTTTATGTGCATGGATATTACTACAAAGCACTTTGGTCCCAAAGCATCCAACAGCATTACCGTTCTTGCTGCGCTCATCAATCTGCTCACGTGCCTGATCTTTTTTGTTGCCAGTGCAATTCCTTCAAATGCTGGTGATTTCAGCGCATTCGACGGTATTTTCGGTGGTACATGGTTTATTCTGCTGGGCAGCACAATAGCGTTTCTGGCATCCGGTATGATTAACAACATACTCAACTGGATGATCGGCAAAGGATTCCGTAAGCGCCCGGATGGAAAACTTGCTTTCGCTGCAAGAACATATATTTCCACGTTTATCGGTCAGTTCCTGGATAATTTTATCTTCTCTGTGATTGTTTTTGTCTACTTTGCTGGAATATACTGGGATGGCTTTCATTGGACAGTTCTTCAGTGTTTGATGTGCGCCCTGACAGGCGCCTGCGCAGAACTGATCATGGAAATCGTCTTTACGCCGATTGGCTATAGAATTACGCGGAAATGGCAAGCTGAGGATGTTGGCAGGGAATATCTGAATGCAATCGGGAAAGGAATGATTAAATGAACGTATTGATTACTGGAACCAGTCAGGGAATTGGCAAGGCTATTGCTGAACTTTTTCTCAAAAACGGCCATGAAGTAACCGGGATCGACCGTATGCAGCAGAGCATAGGCCATCCTGCATACACCCACTATGTGTGTGATGTGCGCGATAGAGAACATCTGCCTCAAATCAGCGGTGTACAGATTCTGATCAACAATGCAGGTACCCAGAATGAGGATGATATCGGCATTAACCTGAAAGCACTGATTCACATTACAGAAACCTACGGCATTCAGCCCCAGATCAAATCCGTGCTGAACATAGGATCCGCCAGCGGTCACACCGGCGCAGAATTCCCCGAATATTGTGCCAGTAAGGGCGGCGTGCTTGCTTATACCAAGAACGTGGCCATGCGCATCGCTCCCTACGGCGCAACCTGCAACAGCCTTGATCCCGGCGGCGTGCTGACACCACTGAATCAGTGCGTGATGGATGACCCCGAACTGTGGGCTCAAATTATGGAAGAAACGCCACTCAAACGCTGGGCCACCACAGAAGAAATTGCCGAATGGGCGTATTTCCTGACGGTAACCAACACCTTCTGCACAGGTCAGAACATTTTGGTGGATGGAGGAGAAGCGATCAATTACCATTTTGTCTGGAAAGATTGAGCCATTATATTCATACGTAAAAACCCTTCGACAAAATGTCGAAGGGTTTTTGGAGCACGGAACGCTTATTTTGTTTGAATTTGCGAATTAGTATATTGCATTGCTGAAATGGCAGCATTTTTCAATGATCAAATTCTGCTTGATCAGTCTGGGCATTCTATTTGGTATTCTTGTCCCCTCTGAAGCAGAAACTGCAGTAGCCGTTGTTGCAGGTATTGTCTTTGCAGGTACATATATTCCGGTGATGGTTCATTTTTTCAAGGCATGGCGTGATCATAAATCATAAAGCAAAATCTACACCTTCACAGAATGCTGAGTTCAGTGACAGAAAGGATTTGTGGCAATGTACATTTTAGCGATTAACGGAAGCCCCCGTAAGAACAGGAACACTGCCAGAGCTTTAGAGGGAGGCCGAAAAAAGCGGCGCTGACACAGAATTGATCCTCTTTACGATTATGATTTTAGGGCTGCTACAGTTGCCCTGCCTGTAAGCGCAAGGACAAGGCAATGGCTATGTGCAGTTATCCGGAAGAACTTCAGCAAGTGCTTGAGAAGATTCGAAAGGCAGATGGTGTCATCCTGGGTTCGCCCATCTACAATGGGACGGATACCGCCGTGATGCGGGCCTTTGTGGAACGGCTGAGCTATCCATTCCTGTTTCGCGATTGTCCTTATCAAAAGCCTTTCGCTACAATTTATGATCTTGGTATGGATGACCTGGGATATAATTCCGGTCATAATGCAACTTCTTCCAGGCTGTTCAAGCGGACGTTTGGCTCCTTTGAGACGATGACCGCCTATGGAACATACCAGTATGATTATGATAAGTATGATGGATTTCGGACCAATGAAGAACGAAAGCCGATCAGCGAGAAATAATTTCCAATCGATTTGCAAAGAACATATGAGATCGGACAACGCATGGTATTGCGTGCACAGAAAGGCTGACTCATCATCTTTGGGTTAGTCAATTTCCATTTATCAGGCGAAGCAGAAAACGCACTTGCTCACCGTCACAGAGATGGTCAGCAAGTGCATTTTTTACGATCTGATGGATCACCCCTGATCACCACAAGCATTCCCAATCCACTATACCATCCAAGCAAGAAACAGTACCATAAACAAGGAACATCAGTCAATGAATCCATTACCGTGTGATTGTTATTTCCCGTTTAAGGGAAGAATTGACCGGATAAGTACGGGTTTCGTTTTCTTGTGTGGGCGAGTGTGTGATTATGTGTTCTTGTGTGTAACTGTATCAGTCATAGGGTAAAACAAAAACCTTAGTGTTTCGCTTCCGATCGAAATAAGAGCAGAAAAACTCATTGTCTGGGGAGAAGATTACCCCATCCCCAAAATAGAAAAAGGCTCAGAAGCCCTGTGATTACAAGATTTCTGAGCCTTTGAAGTATAAAAAATTCATCACCCAGTTTGTATCAAAAACTAGGTGATGATGTGGTGGAGCATACCGGATTCGAACCGGTGACCTCTACAATGCGAATGTAGCGCGCTACCAACTGTGCTAATGCCCCATGTGCCAGCGTTTCAACCAGCGAATGATATTATAGCAAAGAAAAAATAAAAAAGCAATACTTGAATGGTGAAAATTTTGTATCTCAGTGACACTGGTATATTATGCAGGAAAATACGAGAAAATATGGAATATCCAAATATGGTTTCCTTTGAATATCGAAATGTCGAAAGGATATAAAAATGAAAATTTTGAATTTTGGTTCTTTGAATTTGGATTATGTATATCAGGTTCCGCACTTTTTAGCCCCGGGTGAAACCATGGCGGCTTCTGCTGTTGAAATAATGCCTGGCGGCAAGGGATTAAATCAGAGTGTTGCGCTGGCGCGGGCGGGCGTAAATGTTTGCCATGCCGGAATGGTTGGTTCGGGTGGTGAAATGCTTGTTGATGTGCTTCGAAAAGACCATGTGGATGTTACCTGGCTGAAACAGAGCCAGCATCTTCAGGGGAATGCTGTTATTCAGGTGACACCTTCAGGAGAGAATGCTATTTTGCTTTATGGAGGATCCAACCGTGAGATTACTTCTCAGCAGGTAAGGGAAACGATCTCCTGTTTTCAAAGCGGAGACTGGCTGGTTTTGCAGAACGAGGTAAGTTGTCTTGCTGAAATGGTGCAGCAAGCCGGCAAACATGGAATGCGTATTGTGCTCAACCCTTCGCCGTTCGAAGAAAAACTGTATGAGCTTGATTTCAGCCTCGTTGAATGGTTATTCATCAATGAGGTGGAGGGCTATCAAATGACAGGTGAAGTTGATCCTCAAAGGATACTGACTGTTTTGCGCAAGAGGTATCCTTCGATAAAAATTGTGCTTACCCTTGGCGAAATGGGTGCAATATGTGATACGCCGCTTAAAAGGATTGCCCAGCAGGCTTTTTCTGTACAGGCGGTGGATACAACTGCTGCCGGCGACACATTTACAGGGTATTTTATCGCTTCTTGCACGCAGGGCTATTCATTGGAGGAATGCATGAAAAGAGCTGCGTGTGCTTCAGCAATAAGCGTATCACGACCCGGTGCGTCCAGCTCTATTCCGTTTGCGGCTGAAGTGGAAGCAATGCTGGCAGATATGTCCACATTGTAAACAACGAATCTTTTGTCTCTGGTTGCTTGCAGTTAAAGGAAAGCTGTGATAGACTGAACAATAACAGCGTGCATGCAATGTACAGCAATATCCTCCGGAGGAAGGGTTTGTTATGGAAGCTAAAAAAAGCTTTATTGTCAATATCATCTTTTATGGTATTGTAATCGCGATTGCTTTGCTGGTTGGTAAATATATTTTGCCGATCCTGACGCCGTTCATCATTGCGTTTGCAGTCGCCAGCCTGTTCAACTGGCTGACCGGGATGATGCACTTCAAACGTGAAAGCCTGCGCAGACTTGTAGCGATTCTGTTTTGCTCCATTCTGTATGCGCTGGTTTTTATTGGCGTACTGATTGCCGGATCCAAGCTGATCAATCAGGCGGGAAGTATTCTGACTTCGATTCCATCCACGTTCAGCAATCAGATCATGCCTTTTCTGGACACAATGGCTACCCGGCTGGAAACGGCCGTTACACCTTATGATACACAGCTGGCCAGTTATATCGATTCTCTGACCAGCAGCGTTGTAGGCAATCTTGGTAAATTTGTAACGGATTTTTCCAAAACGGCTGTAGTGTTTGTGACCAACTGCGCCACTTCTATTCCGGGTTTGATTGTACAGATTGTGATCACCGTTATTTCAACCTTCTTTGTCCTGCTGGATTATGAGAAAATTTGTAAGTTTTTGCTGAAACTGATTCCTGCCAGCAAGCGCGAGCTGTTTTCTACCAGTCTGCATTACACCAAAACGATGATTTCGGTGTATATCAAATCCTATTCACTTCTGTTCTTGCTTACTTTTGTAGAATTGAGTATTGGATTCCTGATTTTGGGAGTTAAAAATGCAGTACTGATTGCCGTCACTATTTCGATTTTTGATTTGATGCCTATTCTTGGTACAGGCGGTATCGTTCTTCCGTGGGCGCTTTTGGCTTTACTGGTAGGAAATTGGGTGCGAGCGGTTGGACTGCTTGTTTTGTACCTTGTAATTACGGGTATTCGTCAAACGCTTGAGCCAAAAATTGTCGGCAAGCAGATTGGATTGCATCCTCTTGCCACGCTGGTGTCAATGCTGGTAGGCCTCAAGCTTTTTGGTGTTGTTGGTTTGTTTGCACTGCCGGTTTGCGTAGCTGTTACGACTGCTATGTATCGTACCAAGCGTAAAAGAGAAGGAAACGAAGCAACAGTTGCATAAACAGAAAGAAGCCGTCGGTCAGACGGCTTCTTTGCTTAAAAATTCAGTTCATCAGGCCCATAATATCTAGGTGTTTCGCACATATCGTATTCTTCAAAAAGCTGCTGAATTGCCTGAAGATAAGCGTTATCATTTTGGGCTTTGCGTATTGTTTTCAATGCTTTCCCGGGCTCTGTAAAACAGCATGCCAGATGGTTCATGACGACTCTCATACGTATGAGCGCAACGTTTTTTGGATCGTTTTGCAAATACGCATTGTAAAGTCGGTCGTGGAAGTCACGGAGCGTTTCTCGCGTCAGCTTTGCTCCACCCTTCAGTTCCTGAGCAAGCGTTGGATAGGAGAGGAGACCGCGTCCAAGCATCAGCGCGGATGTTTGCGGGTAACGTTCCGTTAAAGCGCGGCAATCATCAATTGTAAAGAGATCGCCGTTGTAAACCAATGGCTGGGAAGATGTTTGGAGCGCATGCGCATATGCATCGTGGAAGGGGCTTCCTTTGTAAAACTGTTGCCGGGTGCGAGGATGAATGATCACTTCGCTTGCGGGATACTGGGAAAGGATATCCCATATTTGTGACCATTCAGCAATATCACTGAACCCGATGCGTGTTTTAAGGGAAATATTTACAGGTGTGTGCATAAAGATTTCATCCAGAAAACTACGCAGCGTGTCAAGATCACGGAGCATGCCAGAACCCTTGCCTTTACTGGTAACGGTTCCGGAAGGACAGCCAAGATTCAGGTTGACCTCCTGATATCCAAGTGCGTGCAGCTCTTTAGCAGCCCATATAAATTGCTCGGCATTTTTGCTTAGGATTTGCGGTACTGCGTTAAAACCTGTATTCTCAGCAGGCGAAACGGCACGCTTCTCCTTTGGTGTAAAAACCAGATGATGGGTAGGACTGACAAACGGGATGAAATATTTGTCAACGCCCGAAAAACAGGAAGCATGCGTCCGGCGGTAAATGACATCGGTTACGCCTTCCAATGGTGCAAAATAAATCGTCATAAAAGCTCCTGAAGGATAAAGTATAATTAGAGTAGTTATTTTAACCCGGAAACAAAAAACTGTCAATCGGTTTTTCAAGAACCCTTGACGGAATGCTGAAAAGCTGATATAGTACCAAAGACAGCACTTGACTGTTACAAATGACAGATCGGAGTAAGGTATGAGCAGCAAAATTGTATTGGATTCGTCTGGAAACCTGCACTGCTTTGAAAATGTTGATTTTGTAAGCGTACCGCTTAAAATTCTTGCAGGCGACAGAGAGTTTGTAGATGACGAAAAAAACGATGTACAGGAAATGGTTCGTTTCCTGGGAGAATACAAGGGCAAAACATCTACTTCCTGTCCTGGCGTAGGCGAATTTTTGGATGCATTTGCTGAAGCGGATAACGTATATTGTGTGACCATCACCAGCAATCTTTCCGGCAGTTATAATGCGGCAGAAGTTGCGGCACGTACCTATCAGGAGCAGCATCCGGAGCGTAAAGTCCATGTGTTTGACTCTTTGTCTACGGGCGGCGAAATGGCTTTGCTTGCAGAAAAAATCGCTGAATTGATATTGAAAAATACCTCCTTTGAGTCGATCGTTGAACAGGTGAAGGCTTATCAGCAGAAAACCAGACTTTTGTTTTCGCTGGAATCACTTCATAATCTTGCCAATAACGGTCGTGTTCCCAATGCCGTTGCCGCGATTGCCGGAATGCTGGGAATTCGACTCGTTGGAAAAGCAAGCGAGGTTGGCACCTTGCAGCCGATTGGAAAAGCCCGCGGAGAAAAGAAGCTGATTCCTGAATTGATGAAGCATTTGTCTGCAAGTGGCTATTGTGGAGGAAAAGTGCGCATTGACCATTGCTCAAATCCCGATGCTGCCGGCAAACTGCGCGAGGCTATTCTTGAACAATTCCCGGGAGCGGATATTCGTATCGGCGAAAATGGGGCTCTGTGCAGCTTTTATGCTGAAAAGGGCGGCTTGCTGATTGGTTTTGAAATTGCCTGATGGTAGCTCAAGCTCTGAAAGAATCGCTTTCAGAGCTTTTTTATAGAAATTTTTCAGTAAACATGCTATACTGGATCGCAATTGTATGAATGCAGGTGAATGGTTACCATGGGACAAATACTGATAGTGGCAGAAAAACCTTCTGTTGCCCGGGATATTGCACGCGTGCTTGAGGTTAAAACAAAAATGGAAGGTTACCTCAGCAGTCAGAAATATTTGATTACCTGGGCAATTGGCCATCTGGTTAGTCTAAAAGAACCGGAAGAACTGGATGAAAGGTATAAGCGTTGGCGTGTAGCTGATCTTCCCATCCTTCCTGAAAAAATGGAATTAAAGATTCTGCCCAAAACGAAATCACAATTTTCTGTAGTCAAAAAATTAATGAACAGCAAGGGCGTGGATTCTTTGATTTGCGCCACTGACTCTGGCCGTGAGGGCGAATTGATTTTTCGATATATCTATCATATGGCAGAGTGCAAAAAGCCATTTGAGCGCTTATGGATTTCATCGATGACAGATGAAGCCATCCGAGCGGGTTTTAATAGTTTGAAACCGGGCAGCCATTATGATGCTTTGTATGAAAGCGCACGCTGCCGCTCGGAGGCTGACTGGCTGGTTGGCATGAATGCCAGCCGTGCATTTACCCTTCGCTATGATGCCCTTCTTTCGGTGGGTCGTGTACAGACGCCTACTTTGCAGATTCTGGTCAAACGTCGTAAAGAAATTGATTCTTTTACTACCGAACCATTTTATACTGTGCAGGCGGATTTTGGCGATTATCAGGGAACTTGGTTTGATCCAGCCAAAGATGGAGACAGACGCATTCTTCAGGAAGAACGTGCGAAAACCATTGCAGATAAAGTCAAAGGTCAGAGAGCAAAGGTTAAAACTGCACAGTGTGATGAGAAACGAGAGCTTCCGCCGCAGCTGTATGACTTGACCACGCTTCAGAGAGAAGCCTCAGGCATGCTTGGCTTTACCGCAGATAAAACGTTGAAAACAGCCCAAGCGCTCTATGAAAAACATAAACTGATCACCTATCCCCGTACGGACAGTCGTTATCTTTCTCGGGATATGGGTCCCTCGGTCAAAAAAGCGCTCCTTTCACTTCCTGAAACCTATTCGCAGCTTGCTGCTCTGGTACTTGCGCAGCCCATTCCGCAGTCAAAGCGTATATTTGATGATACCAAGCTGACAGATCATCATGCGATTATTCCTACTGGTCGCAAGGCGAATATATCTGCTCTTACGGACGATGAAAGGAAACTGTTTGATTTGGTGGCAAGACGGATTATTGCAGCGTTTTATCCGCCTTATGTATACAATGCGACGAAGGTTATCACGGAAGTCAACGGTGAAAACTTTGTTTCGAATGGTACGGTTGTGCTGCAGGAAGGATTCAAACAGGTTTATAAAGAACTCCAACCCAAAAAGAAAACAAAAACTGCTGAAGAAAGCACACTGCCGCCGCTTGCAGAAGGCGATGAACGCATTGTCAAAAAGGCAACTGTCAAAAAGGATCAGACCAAACCGCCCAAAGAACACACAGATGCATCGTTGCTTTCTGAGATGGAGCATGCAGGCCGCAGAATCGAAGATGAAATGCTGAGAGAGCAAATGAAAGGATGCTCTCTTGGCACGCCGGCAACACGTGCAGCAATTATTGAGCGTTTGATCACCGTTGGATATGCAAAGCGTAAAGGAAGAGTCATCTTGGCTACTGATAAGGGCGTCCGTTTGATTGAAGCGGTGCCGCCCGAAATCGCTTCGCCGGAAACCACGGGTAAATGGGAGCAGGCTTTGGAGAAAATAGCACAAGGCAAAGGCGATAGTGAGCGTTTTATGGAGGGAATCCGCAAACTGGCTGCCTTTCTGACGAAATATGCTGCGCAAAATGCTGCGGAGATCTATTTTGAACATGAAGAGCGGAAGGGGAAAGGAAAGAGCCGTAAAGTTTCTTCTTCAATCAATGTTCCATGTCCGCTATGCAAAGAAGGCCAGATTACCGAAAATGAAAAAGCATTTGGTTGTTCGAACTGGCGTGAAGGGTGCAAGTTCACCATTTGGAAAGATTGTGTTTCCAAAATTGGCGGTCCGGTGATCAATGAAAAGCTCGTCAAAGCATTACTGGTTGCTGAAAATGGAGACTTAAAAGGTTCTACAGGTGTTTTGCATTACCGTGATGGCTTTATAACATTTACACCAAAAAAATAATTACTATAATAAAAGACGTTGTATTTGCTTTTAATACAACGTCTTCTACTTTTTAATTTTTCAGTGCAAGAGCCTTATCCAGAATGCGGTCAGCAACCTCGCGCTTGCTCATCTTGGGAAGGTGGGTGGAACCTTCCTTGGAAACAAAAGTAACAATATTGGTATCTACACCGAAACCGGCGCCTTCAGCAGTTACATCATTTGCAACAATCAAATCAAGATTTTTCTTTGCAAGCTTGCTTTGCGCATTGGTCAGTACATTTTGGGTCTCTGCTGCAAAACCGACCAGAATCTGACCCTGCTGTTTGCGCTGACCGACGGCTTTGGCAATATCGGGATTTTCGACAAGCGTCAGCGTAAAGGGTTCGCCAGACTGCTTCTTGATTTTCTGCTCTGCAATGTGCTCTACACGGTAGTCTGCAGGAGCTGCCGCCTGAATGATGATATCCTGCTTTTCACAAAGCTCCATCATGCAGTCATAAAGACTGAGTGTGGAAGTAACAGGCACAACGTTTACGCCGGCAGGGACAGGGATGTGAACCGGGCCGGAAACCAGCGTAACATCAGCGCCGCGTTTCTGCGCTGCTTCTGCAATGGCATAACCCATCTTACCGGAGGAATCGTTGGTGAGGTAGCGAACCGGATCAATGCGTTCCACCGTGGGGCCGGCTGTGATCAGTACCTTCATGCCTTCCAGATCGCGCTTGGGACAGAGAATGGCCTGAATGGCTTCGGCAATTTCAGCGGGTTCGCTCATTCGGCCGGATCCTGTATCGCCGCAGGCAAGGAAGCCGTTGCCAGGACCGACGGTCTTGATGCCGCGATTCAGAAGCGTTTGCAGATTCTGCTGCGTTGCCTCTGCCGTCCACATACCGGTATTCATGGCAGGCGCCAGAAGAATGGGGGCTTTGGTGGCAAGCAGCGTAGTGGAAAGCATATCATCGGCAATGCCATGCGCGAGCTTGGCCATGATGTTGGCGGTTGCAGGAGCAACGACCATGAGATCCGCCTTCTGCGCAAGGGAAATATGCTTTACATCCCATGATTCTACGCGGGAAAAGGTGTCCACACATACAGGACGGTTGCTAAGCGTTTCGAAGGTAAGCGGCTGCACCAGACGGGTGGCGTTTTCAGTCATGATCACATCCACTTCCGCGTGCATTTTGCGAAGACGGCTGACCACCTCACAGGCTTTGTAGGCTGCAATGCCGCCGGTTACGCCAAGCACCACATGCTTGCCACTAAGCATTGTTAACCCTCCACGTCAGCGTCGCGCTCATAGGTCAGCAGACCACGGTTGATTTCTTCTACGGCAATCTTAAGGGGCTTCATGTCCTTAGGATCAATCAGGGGCTGGGCTTCGTCCACCAGCTGGCGGGCGCGCTTGCTGGCTTCCACGACCAGGGTGTAACGGCAATCTACTTTTTCCATGAGTTCGTTGATGGTGGGCTGTACGATAGGCATTAGAGGTTCCTCCTTCAAAAATATGGGTGATGAGTAACGGCTTACTCGGGAATCGTGTATTCACAGCGATTGGTGCGCTGTTTTTCGGCTTCAATGATCTGTCTGAGCTGCTCATAGGCGATTTCCAGATCATCGTTCACGATGGAGTACTGATAACGGTTGACCTTGGCAATTTCACCACGGGCGTTGTTCATGCGGCGTTCGATCACTTCGGGAGAATCTGTGCCGCGGCCTTCCAAACGCCTGCGCAGTTCTGTATAACTGGGCGGCAGAATAAAAATGCTCACATAATCATCAGCGTTTTCCATTACGTTGATGGCGCCTACGGTATCGATATCCAGCAGAACATTCTGCCCCTGCGCCATCATTTCCTCGATGGGTTTGCGCAGCGTACCGTAGTGATTGCCGTGAACTGTGGCATATTCAAGGAATGCATTTTCAGCGACCAGCTTGTTATATTCTTCAACGGTTACAAAGTGATAATGCACGCCGTTGATTTCGCCAACGCGGGGTTCACGGGTGGTAACGCTGCAGGAAAAGCGGAAGGAAGAATCAGCCTTCATCAGCTTTTCAACCAGTGTACCCTTACCGGTGCCGGAAGGTCCGGAGATGATGAGAAGCATGCCAGTGCGCTTTGCTTCTACCGCCATGGTAACAACCTCTCTTTCGTGTGTGCGTAAGGGAGAAAAAGGGTTAAACCGCGTTTTGCACCTGCTCACGCAGTTTTTCGATAATACACTTGGCATCTACGACGGCCTGGGTAATCAGTGCATCAGAAGCCTTAGAACCTGTGGTATTGACTTCTCGGTTCATTTCCTGCAGCAGGAAGTCCAACTTGCGTCCAACTTCTGTACCGTTCTGTACACTGTCGGTAAATTGAACGATATGTCCTTCCAGACGGCTGAGCTCTTCATCAATGGCGCAGCGGTCGGCCATGATGGCTACTTCCTGCGCAACTCGCTGGGGATCAACGGCATTTACTTGCCACTCTTCCAGTCGAGCAGTCAGACGAGTGCGGTATTCTTCAGGTACAGAAGGAGCGCGTTCTGCAATCTTCTCACGCAGGGAGGCCAACTCTTTCAAATTGGAAAGCAGATCTTCGGCAAGGTGGGCGCCTTCTCGGTCACGCATGGCGATGAGCGCCTCCACGGCGCCGTCAAAAGCCTGTTGAGCAAGCACAGTAACAGCTTCAGTATCTTCATCAGCCTGAGCTACGCTGAGTGCTCCGCTCAGGGTAAGAACCTCAGCGGCAGATGCGCGGCGAAAATCATCAAGCGATTTGTGAACTGTTTTCATAGCAGCATTAAAGGCTTCAAGCAGTCCGGCATCGATGTTGACAACGCGCGCATCAGTGCGGGTGTTCTGGTAGGTAACAAACACATCCACATGACCGCGGCGCAGATTGCTCTGGTTGATTCTGGTACGCAGGGAATCCTCCAGAAACGCCAGATTCTTTGGAAGCCTGAATGTAATATCCAAAAAACGATGGTTGACAGCTTTGAGCTCAAGGGTTAGTTCACGTCCGTCCGCACATACGCGACAGCGGCCGTAGCCCGTCATGCTCTGCATAAAGACCAGTCGCCTCCTTTCAGGATTTCAACTTTCATTATAACATTGTTCAAATAAAAAAACAAGCGTTCAGGCAGCTTTGGAAACCTACCTGAACACAGAATTAAGAATTGGTGATGAAATTCAGCTGAAAGTATGATATACTGATTCTACTACCACTTTATTTGGTAAAGGAGATTGTAACATGAGCCGTTTGGGAGATTTGCTGCATACGGAACGCCTGCGCAGAAAGATGACTTTGAAGCAGGTAGCCAAACTTGGCGGCGTAAGCGAAGGATATTTGAAGGATGTTGAGGAGGGCAAGCGCATCATTGCGGATGACCAGGCTCGCCGGATTCTGAAGAAGATGGGCTTGAAAGAGCATAATGAGGCTGGTTTCTCGCTGGAGGATATTGCTGCGACGGTTGATGTAGAGACCATCGCCCCCAAAAAGCCTGCGATTTCCAAGCCTGCTGCCAGGGATTCGGAAACTGTTTACCAGAGCAAGGCTGAGGAAACTGTAAGCGGCGGCATCTGGCTGGATGCACTGACCAGTGTGCTCAAACGCGTGCCGGTTTACAATGCTGTGATGAAGGAAGTGGGACACCGCTTGCTGCCTATTATGGATGGCAAGATCGAAGGTTCTGCGCCCGACAAAGTATTCTATTTGTCTGCTCCGGATGACAGCATGCGCGGTTTTCGTATTTTGCGCGAAGATCAGTGTTTGATCGTTCCGTCCAACAGCCCGATCGACGGTGCAATTATGCTGGTTGAATACAATCATCACCGCTGTATTCGTAAAGTCAAGAAGCTGGATGGTATGAACGTCCTTTTGCAGAGTTATGATCGCGAATATAACGCCGAAGCTGCAGCTCTGCCGGAAATTACATTCATTGGCCGCGTGGTTCGCGTGGAGTTCACGCTCTAATCAGGCCAGAGCGATATCCAGAATCATCATCACAAGGAAGCCGGCCATCACGCTGAGCGTACCCGTGTGGCTGTGTTCGCCAAGGTTGGCTACCGGGATGAGTTCTTCCACCACTACATAAATCATGGCGCCCGCTGCAAAAGCGAGGAACCACGGCATAATGCCAGTGATGCTTCCTGCTACCAGCACGCCGGTTACACCGGCAATGGGCTCCACAATTCCGCTGAGCGCACCCAGCAAAAAGCTGCGGTTGTTGCTCAGCCCTTCTTTTTTGAGGGGCAAAGAGATGGCTGCGCCTTCAGGGAAATTTTGCAGTGCCATACCAACGGATAGCGCCAAAGCACCTGAGAGGGAAATGGCGCTGCTTTCACCGGCCATGCCAAATGCCAGACCTACGGCCAGACCCTCTGGAATGTTGTGCAATGTTACTGCGAGCACCAGCATGGTCGTACGAGTGAAAGAACTTTTGACGCCCTCCGCCTTTCCGGCACCAGGATGCATATGGGGGAGAAGGTGATCCAGCGCCAGCAGGAATACGCCGCCAAGCACAAAGCCGCCAGCAGCTGGGAGCCAGCTGTGCGCCATATTTTGCTCCTCTGCCATTTCCATGGCAGGAATTAAAAGCGACCAAACGGATGCGGCAATCATTACGCCAGCGGCAAACCCCAGAAAAATTCGCTGAATGCGCTGCGGAATTTCTTTGCGAAAGAGGTAAACGGTACCAGCGCCTACAGCAGTGGCTAAGAAAGTAAAGGTTGTTCCTAAAAACGCTAGCAGTACAGGTGACATAAAAACATCCTCCTTTTTGCAACAAAACTTGCAATAAGCTTGAAAATTTGCAATAAAACTTGCATTCTTTACATTTATACCCTATAATACCGCAGGTGAAACCAATTTGGAGGAATGGATATGCAAAAGCAGTCTCTTCGGGAAAACATCAAGGATTTTACCCTGATTACGTTGGGTACAGTGGTAGTTGCGCTGAGTACTTATTTTTTCAAATTTCCCAACCGTTTTTCTTTCGGCGGAATTAGCGGTCTTGCGATCATTCTTGGTGAAGTATTTCCCAGCTTTACGCCGGGCGCATATGTGTTCATCATTAATCAGCTGTTGCTGGCGATTGGATTTGCTGTTTTTGGCAAGTCCTTCGGGGTTAGAACAGCTTATGTCAGTCTGGTGCTTTCCGGCATAACCTGGGGACTGGAATATATTGTTCCGCTTTCTGCACCTATGACGGATGAGCCTCTTCTGGAACTGATATTTTCAGTTGCGCTTCACGCGATCGGCAGTGCAATCCTTTTTAACAGACAAGCTTCCAGCGGTGGTACAGATATTGTAGCAATGATCCTGCGCAAGTACACCAGCCTGAATATTGGTAATGCGCTGCTGTGTGTGGACATTTCCATTACTGTCCTGGCGGGTGTAGTCTTTGGGATCGAAACCGGTCTTTTCTGTGTGCTGGGATTGACGCTTAAGTCTGTTATTGTAGATATGGTGCTGGAGAACATCAATACTCACAAAGTGTTACAGATCATCACTTCTAAGCCAGAGGAGATCACGGCATACATTACTGGCGAACTCAAGCGCGGTGCAACACGTATTGACGGAAAAGGAGCTTATACATATGAGGACAAGACCGTTATTCTGACGGTTGTCAACCGTATGCAGGCAGTCAAACTTCGCCAGCAAGCCCGCAAGGTGGATCCCAACAGCTTTATTCTGATTACCAACACCACAGAGATTATCGGCAATGGTTTCCGAGGAGTGATGTAAAGGTGGAACTAAGGCTGCTTGAGCCCCATTTTACGATATGCAAAGTGCCTGATTTAGGTTCCGTTAACTGGAATACTCCGTTTTGCTTTGCCAGCCGTACTGATGAGGAATGCTCATTGGTTTGTCCGGAGGAATATGTGCCGGTATCGGCAGTGGAAAGAAATGACGGTTGGCGTGCTGTGCGGATAGAAGGCGTGCTGGACTTTTCATTAGTAGGCATTTTGGCTGAAATCACAGGTGTTTTGGCGAAACAGAATATTCCCGTTTTTGTGGTTTCAACTTTTAATACGGATTACGTTCTGATGAAGCATGAATACATGCTTTCTGCGATTTGTGTTCTGGAAAAAACGGGATGGTCAGTGATCCAAAAGTAAATTGTGTTTCGTTATGCAAAAGCAAGGTTTCGATTAGGAAACCTTGCTTTTTGCAATATAAAGCAAATGAGCGACAATCTCATTTTAAAGCAGATCCGAACCGCTGTCAGAGTCACAGAAAAGGGTAGCGTCGGGATGACGGCGCATAATAGTGGCAGGAATAGTCTCACTGATTTCCGCTTGCACGGTTTGCGTAACGGCCCAGGTTTTGGTTTTGGCGGGCACGGTGCAGAACAGGTGGCCGGCGCGGGTGAGTGCAGGAATGGTGAGGGTGATGGCGTTCTCGGGTACATCCTCCAGCCTGGCAAAGCAGCCGTCGTTCACCTGCTGCTGGCGGCACACAGGATCCAGCGGAACGGTTTTAACCAGCTTTTCATCGCAAAAATCTGCCACCCACGGGTCGTTGAAGGCAATGTGACCGTTTTCGCCAATGCCAAGGCAGACCATATCCGTGGGGTAGTCGCGCAGAAGCTGCGCATACCGGTCGCACTCCGCCTGTGCATCCTTGGCCTGGGAGTTCAGCAGGAAAACTTTGCCAAACGGAACTTTGCTGAAAATATGCTCCGTCAGGTACAGGCTGAACGCCTGGGGCGCGCCTTCGGGCAGGCCGATGTATTCATCCATGTGGAAAGCGTTCACGCGCTGCCAGTCGATGCCTTCGGCCTGCGAAAGATACAGCAGCGTTTCATCCTGAGACGGCGCAGCAGCAAAAATCACGTTCACGGTTTCTTTTTCGCTGAGCAGCCTGCGCAGGCAATCCGCCGCTTCTTTTCCGGCCACACGGCCCATATGATCGCGGCTGTCCATGATTTTCACGTTCAGCGCATCTGCGGTAAAATCCTTGAGAATTGCCATATGAATCATCCTTTCCGGATTGCTGTTGATTTCCTGATGCACCCATTATACATCATTTGCGGATGGAGTACAACAAAAAACCCGGCAGATCGCTCTGCCGGGAGGGTTTATGCGGTTTTCAGCCGATTACAGCTGGGGGCCAGCGGCGACCAGGGCCTTGCCTTCGTCGTTGCCGGTGTACTTGTTGAAGTTCTTGATGAAGCGCTCGGACAGATCCTTGGCCTTGGCTTCCCACTCGGAGGCATCGGCATAGGTGTCGCGGGGATCCAGAATGCCGCTGTCAACGCCGGGCAGAGCGGTGGGAACCTCGAAGCCGAAGTAGGGGATAGTCTTGGTTTCGGCCTTCAGGATGGAACCGTCCAGGATGGCGTCGATGATGCCGCGGGTATCCTTGATGGAGATGCGCTTGCCGGTGCCGTTCCAGCCGGTGTTGACCAGGTAAGCCTTGGCGCCGCTCTTTTCCATCTTCTTAACCAGCTCTTCGCCGTACTTGG
>JAFYQB010000147.1 GCA_017547285.1 Clostridia bacterium | reverse complement strand
CTCGCCTGACGGCTCGCCGGGCGGCAAACGGTGTAAGGAAAGCCTTGCTGCGCAAGGCTTCCGAAGCCGACGCACATGTCGTCAGCTTCGGAACAAGAGTCGGAGGGCTGCGGCCCTCCGACACCTCCCAATGGGTTTATCGACAAGCTGCGGCCTGCAATGCAGGCCTTCTTGTGATATTTCAAAAGGAGTGCATGTCATGAACATTCAAAACAACATTCTCAGGCACTATCTTCAGAACTGCTACTTTATTACCGGAACGGCCTATGCAGGAAAATCCACCATGTGCAGAATGCTTGCCGAACGCTTTGATATGATCCACTGTGAAGAAAACTATAACATGGATACCATTCTTCAGGTGGTCACGCCGCAGGAACAGCCGGATTTCAGCTACTTCAACACCAAGCCTTCGTGGGAGCACTATGTGAGCCGCCCGCCGGAGGAGTTCGCCCGCTGGTTTTTCAGCGTGAGCGAAGAGGTGACCGGTTTTGAGATCGCGGAACTCATCCGTCTTTCCGCGCAGGGGAAAAAGATCATTGTGGATACCAATATCTCCTGTGAAACGCTGCACCGCATCAGTCAGCCGGATCATGTGGCCGTTATGCTTTCGCCGCAGAGCATGAGCGTGGAACGGTTTTTTGACCGCGGGGATGAGGAAAAGCAGTTTTTGCTTTCCGTGATCGAATCCACGCCTGATCCCGAATGGACGCGGCGCAATTTTGAAGCATGCCTGGCAAAGGTCAACAGCCAGGAGGTCTATGACGCGTTTCTGAACAGCGGCTTCAGCACCTTTGTCCGCCGTAAAGCGGACGGCGATACCCGAGAGGAAACGCTCCTGAAACTGGCAAAACATTTCAAACTGATCTAAACCCAAAGAGGTGAAAGCATGCTCTACCCAACCACAACCATCACCCTGAAAAACGGCAGACAGGCCACCTTCCGCAGCCCGCGTAAGGAGGACGCAGCGGAACTGCTGAACTACCTGCGCCAAACGGCGGAGGAAACGGACTTTGTGCTGCGCTATCCAGACGAAATCACCATGACTGTCGAGCAGGAGGAATCGTTCATTGAGCGCATCAACCAGTCCACAAACAACTATATGATCCTCTGCCTGGTGGATGGCAGGCACGCGGGCAACTGTTCCATGCAATTTCACGATAAGCGCAAAGTGCGCCATCGCGGCGAGGTGGCGATCGCCCTTGTAAAAGAGTTCTGGGGCATGGGCATCGGCACCTTTATGTTTGAGGAAATGATCCGCATTGCTCAGGAACAGGGCAAGACCCAGCTGGAATTGGGCATGGTGGACGGCAACGAGCGCGGCCTTGCGCTGTACCGCAAAATGGGCTTCCGCGAGTACGGCAGACTGCCCAATGCCTTTCATCTGAAGGACGGATCCATGCGCGATGAAATTCTGATGGTGCGTGAGCTGTAAAAGGAGCAAAACCATGGAACTGAGAACGGAAAGACTGATTCTGCGCCCTGTCTGCGTGCAGGACATGGATACCTACAAAGCCTATGCCATGGATGCAGAAACCTGCCGGTATATGCTGTTCCTGCCGCACAAAACGGAAGCAGAAGCGCTGGCTGAGCTGCAGGCGTGTGAGGCGAACTGGCAAAAGGAGCCCATCGCGGGGTATGAAATGGCCATTATGCTGGATGGCCGCCACATAGGCGGCGTATCCCTGATCCCCGCAGAGGGCAAGGCAGTGATGGGCTGGATTCTGAACAAAGCCTGTCACGGCAAGGGCTATGCCTGTGAGGCCGCCCGCGCACTGATGGACTATGCTGTGAATGTGTTGGGCTGCCAGTGCATTGCCGCCTACTGCGATGGGCGCAACCTGCCCTCGCAGAGGCTGATGGAAAAGCTGGGCATGCAGCGGGTGCGCGAACAGACGCGCACGTATCCGGATGATCGCGGAACGGCTGTGGAATACAAATACGAGTGGAGGCGCTGAAAAATGGAACGAAAGCCTTTTGGCCTGGAACGCATGCAGGAAATTCAGACGGAACTGCAGGCCAAATATCTGGAACGCTGGGGCGGTCTGTCGCCGGAAAAAGGGATCAATCAGCTGCTCTGGATGATGATCGAAGCCGGTGAAATGGCCGATGTTATGAAAAAAGAGGGCGTGGAAGCCATTGTGGAGAACCCCGGCATCCGTGCCCATTTCGTGGAGGAAGTGTGCGATGTGCTCATGTACCTCAACGACGTGCTGCTGTGCTTCGGCATCACCCCGGAAGAGGTGGAAACAGCCTATGAAGCCAAGCACGCCCGCAATATGAAACGCTGGGAATAAGGAGACAAACCATGTATACCAGGGAAATGCTGAAAGAACAACTGCGAGAAATGGGCCTGAAACCCACCGACGCAGTAATGGTTCATTCCTCCATGAAGGCCGTCGGCGAGGTGGAGGGACGCGCAGACACCGTGCTGGATGCACTGATGGAGTACTTTGAGGATGGCCTGCTCATGCTGCCCACGCATACCTGGGCAACGGTCAATGCGTCCCATCCCGTATTTGATCCCGAAACAGAACCTTCCTGCGTGGGGCTTTTGACCAATCTGTTCATGAAACGCCCGGGCGTGCTGCGCAGCCTGCATCCCACGCACAGCATCGGTATTTATGGCAAAAACGCTGCGGAATACATCCGCGGCGAGGAGCATGCCGCCGCTCCCTGCCCGCCAGGCGGCGCCTGGGACAGATTGCGTCATATTGGCGCAAAGATCCTGCTGATCGGCGTTACGCATATCAACAACACCTTTATCCATGTGCTGGATGAAGCCTTTGATGTGCCCGGCCGTCTGGTAAATCATCCCATCACCCTGAGCGTGAAGATGCCGGACGGCAGTTTGTATCCGCGCACCTATTATCCGCATGAAGGGCATGTATCCATGCAGTTTGACAAGCTGCGCAAAGCCTACGAAGAACTGGGTGCGGCAAAGGATGTGCGCTTCGGCGACGCCAAGTGCATTCTTTGCGACGCCAAAGGCATTTTTGAGGTAACCTCAAAGGTCTATCAGCACGATAAGGAATGTTTCACCTCTCTGGATGCGATTCCGGAGGCATGGTGGAGGGAATAACAAAGGATCCTGCAAGTCGGGCAATAACCCGCAACGCAGGATCCATTTCGAATGAGACAACGTTTTCCGCCGTCCGTGAAACGGACGGCGGTTTTGGGATTCTTAAGGGGCAATGCCCCTTAAGCGG
>JAFYQB010000001.1 GCA_017547285.1 Clostridia bacterium | reverse complement strand
TGCGTACCATACGCAACCCTAAAGCTGCCTGATGCATCCCCACCTCATCAGTCAGCCTTACGGCTGACAGCTTCCCTTCGAGGGGAAGCGTGCGGAGGGGCTGCGTACCATACGCAATTCTAAAGCTGGTTGCAGCGTCCCCACCTCATCAGTCAGCCTTACGGCTGACAGCTTCCCCTCAAGGGGAAGCGTGCGGAGGGGCTGCGTACCATACGCAACCCTAAAGCTGCTTGCAGCATCCCCCCCACATCCATCCAAACAACATCCAAAAAAGAAAAAGGAGCAATACAAATGACAGCAATGAATCATCAGATTACTGAACCTACTGTTCGCATCCTTCTGCCGCTGGCAGAGGAAACCGGCACGGAAGTGCATGTTGACCAGACCGAGAATGTCATCATCAACGGCCAGGTTACCCAGATCCGCCGCGGCGAGTATGTGGATGTGAAGATTCCCGTGTTCATGCAGCTCAAGCAGCGCTATCCCAACCTGTAAGGAGGGGATAAGCATGGATCTTTCGGCGATCAAACAGCAGGTCATGTTTCAGATCGGCGGAGACGCCGAGGATGTGCAGGATTTTCTGCCGTACCTGACCCGCTATATCAACGATGGCTACGACCGGCTCACCATGGCTGCTTACGGCCAGCATGTGGGCAAGGAGCAGGATGACACCCCGCCCCTCACCCATGACCGCATGTCGCCTTCGCTTCCGGAATGGACGCATCCGGCTATTGCGGATTATGCCACCTGGCTCATCTGCCGAAACGGCAATGCCCAGCGTCAGAACCGCGGGTATGCCTTCCGCAGAGCGTTTGAGAATGTGGAAAGCAGACTGCGCGTTTCGCAAAGCGGCCGGTATATCCGCCATATTCCGCTGTAAGAAAGGAGCAATGCCTGATGGCCTATGTAACGCGAAACAACGATAGCGGTACGGTGCGCATTCCCGAATGCAAGGGACTGCTGCAGTACGGCGACAGTGTGGGCATGGATCCGCGCTATGCGGCGGACAGCTGCAATGCCCTGACGGCGCAGGGTGTATTGAAGCCTGCGGCTGCATGTACACTGCTCAAGCCCCAAACACCCGCGCCTATTCAGACACTGGCAAGGCTGTACCGCCGCTGGTATGCGCCAGACGGCAGACATGAGGTGCTGGTGGCTGCAGCCGGCGGTCAGCTGTACTGGATGTATCCGGACAGCGAACACTGGACAAAGCTGAATATGCCCTACGGCTGGGAACAGCCCGGCTACCTGAGCGATGGGTGGAGCTGGGCAGCGTATGAAATCAATGCAGAGGACCGCGACGCGCCGGTGGATGTGCTGCTGATGTCGAATGCCCGGGACGGCATGATCTGCATCCGGGGCGATACCATGGCCGTCAGCGCCATCGCAACACCCAAAAAGTTCGGCGTTATTGCCCGCTATGCCGAGCGCATCTGGGGCGGCGGTATTCCGGATGACCCGGATATGCTGGTTTACTCCGCTCCCTATGACCCCTATGACTGGTCGGCCAATGCCGAGATCCCCGAGGATGGCGCGGGCGATGTGCTGCAGCCCTCGTGGGACGGCGACAGCTTTACTGCGCTCACCGCCTTTGGCAGCCAGCTCATCGCCTTCAAGCGCACGCGCGTATGGCGCGTTCTGGGCACTGATCCAGGAACCTATGTGTTCAAGGAACAGTACGGCGGCGGCACGCCCTGCCCGCAGACGGTGGCGGTGGATGCGCACCGCATTCTGATGCTGGGGCGCGAAGGCGTATGCTGCTACGACGGCGAAAGCGTCGCGCCCTTTCAGCAGGCTTTTGCAGGGCGCGTGTTTGAACGCATCAATCCGCAGGCGCTCAGCGAAGCTTCGGCCTGTCTGTGGCGCGGCGTGTACTACTGCGCACTGCCGCTGGACGGAAGTTTCGTCAACAATGCAGTGCTGATGTTTAATACAAAGGAAAACACCTGGCTTCTGCGCACGGACGCCGCAGTGGAAAGTTTTCTGCCTACGGAGGATACGCTGTACTTTACCAGCGCGGAAACGCCGGGGCGGATCTGGCTGTGGCAGGAGGACTGCATGAAGACCGGTACGGCCCTTCCCATGCGCTGGGTGACCGGCTGGCAGAACCTGGATTCGCAGCAGGCGGTCAAACGTGCGTTCCGGCTGTATTTGTGCGTGGACTGTCCGCAGAAAACGCCCGTGCGCTTCACCCTTGAAACGGAAAACGGCGCGCGAAGCAAAACGGTTGTTTTCCACTCCGGCGCAAAGCGCAGGTGCGTGAGCTTTTACCTGTACGGAACCCGTTTCCGCCTGACGCTGGAAAGCCGTGAAACGGCTCCGTGGCAGCTGGTGGGCGGCATGCAGCTGGAAATGGATGTGGAGGAGGAAGAATGAACAAACGAAAGAGCGCGTTTGCCGCGCAGTACGAACCCCTTGTAACGCCGGAAAAGTGGACGGGGGATGAAAAACGCTTTGCCCTGCGGCTGACGCAGCTGCTGGATGAACTGCATGCCAGGCATGCAGCCCTGCAGAAGCGCGTTGCTGCGCTGGAGGGCAGAAAGGAGTGAAAACATGGTTACGATCAACGGATATGACATTGCCCTGACGCGCGGAGATACGCTGTTTCTGCGCATCGAGCTTTCCGGGCGCGCACTGCCGGACGGCACGGACGCTGTGTTCACCGTCAAAAAGGACGTTCGCAGCACGGAACCCATCCTCCAGAAACGCTTCGGCGCATCGGATGGCAGCGTGAGCATTCTGCTTTCGCCGCGCGAAACCAATCTGCCGCCCGGAGTGTATTTTTGGGACGTCCGGCTGCAGATCCCGCATCCGGCAGGCGGATACGAGGTGCTCACGCCCATGGCGTACGCCGCGTTTGCCGTGCTGGAGACCGTGGGCGACCCCATCGGCACGGAGGATGATCCCGGCGTGAACCCGGATCTGCCCATGGTGCAGGAGCTGGTGGCGCAGATCCGCCTTGCCATTGAGCAGGCAGGCGAAGCAGCCGCCCGGGCGGAAAAGGCGGCGAATGCACAGGCGCCCCGCATCGGCGAAAACCGAAACTGGTGGCTGTGGGACAGCGAAGCCGACGTTTATGTGGACAGCGGCGTGCGTGCGGAAGGCACGGCGGAACCGCCCGAGCATGTGGATGCGGAAAAGCTGGGCGGCAAAGCGCCGGACTATTATCTGACGCTGCACAACTGGGTGGATAACAGCGATTTTTCCATCGCCCAGGCAGGCTACGGCGGCATGCACGGCAGCATGCCGTATGCGGCGGACCGCTGGGCTTGCGGTACAGCTGCGCTGACCGTTTCCAAAACGGCGGACGGCATTGCATTGCAGGCAGGCAGCGCAGCGGCGGACGTTTATCAGAAATGCTCCGCTGATCTGGCGGCATACCTGGCTGGCAGGCAGATCACCCTTGCTGTCATGGACGGCGGCGGAAACCTGCATGTAGCGTCCGGCACAGTAAACGACACGGAATACTGCGTTGCCTGCCGTACGGAAGACTGGACCATCGGCGTTTCCCTGACGCCGGCAAGCCGGCAGCTGGTGCGAATGAACGTTGCCGCAGACCATACGGCAGTGATCCGCTGGATCGCGCTGTATGAGGGCGTCTGCACAGCCGAGACCCTTCCGCCCTATCAGCCGAAGGAGCCTGCGGCGGAACTGGCGGTATGCCAGCGGTATTTTGTGCGCATCGGCGGAACGGATTCCTATTATCATGTCGGTCTTGCGCATGCCCAGAGCGACACGCAGCTGGTATGCTCAGTGTCTGTTCCGCAGGCCATGCGTGAGGGCGTGTCTCCATCCGCCGTCAGAGGTGGTCAGGGAAGAATGACCGCCAAAAGCGGAACGGTATTCCGCGATATTTCGGCTGTTTCGCTCAATCAGCGGGGCGTATCTGTGCATGCACTGACCCTGACCACCTCCGGCGCAGCGCAAGGAATGCCGTATGACGTGTATGTTCCGACCGGTTCCTGGCTGGATCTTTCGGCGGACCTGTGAGAAAGGAGAAGCAGATGAAACCCTATACCGTATATGTACGAACCGATGAGCAAAACTGCATCACCGCCGTGGATTCCTCGGCGTTCCTGCGGGAAACGGAAGGATGGACAGCGATCGACCAGGGAACGGGCGACCGCTTTTTTCATGCGCAGGGCAATTATTTTGCAAAACCTCTGCGCGATGAACGCGGCGTGTGCCGCTACCGGCTGACGGACGGCGCGCCCGCAGAACGCGCGCCGGAGGAAATGGACGAGGATGCAGCCTTGCATGCAGCCGACGAAAGCGATGAAGTGCTGCTTCTGGAAGTGGCAGCGGATCATGAATACCGGATCTGCCTGCTGGAACTTGGCATGAATGAAAGCGAGGAAATGGAAAATGACGTATAAACTGTGCAAACGCCTGGCTGCTCTTGGCAGGCTGAATCACGACATGCTGGATGTGTACTACGCCGCAGGCAGGCTGACCGGCAGCGAATATGCCGCCCTTTCGGCGCTGATCAGGACGGAAGGGAGCGAAACGGCATGACCGGCAGGGAAGCGTTTGCGGCGGCGGTGGAAGACATTGCCCAACGCAGCCCGGTCTACCGCACCGGCGGTACGGGCGAGGACGGCACCTGCGACTGCATCGGCCTGGTGATGGGCGCCATGTACCTTTGCGGGCACAGCGCCTATCCCATGCACAGCAGCAATTACTTTGCCCGTTTTCAGACGGAAAACCTGCATGCGCTGGAAAACGCACACCTGCTGTGCAGAGGAGATGTGGTCTACAAGGCCCGCGCCGGCGCAGAACGCCTGCATGAGAGGTATCTGCCCGGCGGGCGTTACGATAACGGCGATCCGCTGGATTACTATCACGCAGGCGTGGTGCTTCAAACGGAACCGGTGTGCATTGTTCACTGCACGTCCGCGGACGGTGTGAACGGCATTGTGCGGCAGGAGAACGCAGACGGCTGGACCCATTTCGGCTGCGTAAAGGGCGTGGGGGAGGCGGCGGAAACACCCTCCCGCGCCGCAGAGGTGCAGGCCCCGGAGGGACGAACGGTGAATCTGCGCGCACGTCCGGACCGGACGGCCGCCGTGCTGGCGCGCATTCCTGTGGGCAGTGCGGCACAGATCCTTGAAACGGCGGATGACTGGGCGAAGGTGCGCATTTCCGGACGAACGGGCTATATGATGACGGAATACCTGAAAGAAAACGAACAGGAAGCAGTCAGCATTCCCCGGCAGGCGCTGCAGGCTGTTGCAGACGCGCTGCTGCGCTGGCTGTGAAGGGAGGAATGGAAATGTCGGAAGTAACAATGTCGCTGAAAAGCGGCAGCGCCATGGGCATGAACCTGCAAAGCTGGCGCGGCTTCAGCGCCTATGAGATCGCCGTGCAGAACGGTTTTGAAGGCACCCAGCAGCAGTGGCTGGAAAGCCTGCAGGGCCAAAACGGACAAACCACCAGCGTCAACGGCGTGGCACACCAGAACGGTAACGTAACGCTGACCGGCGCAGATATTCCCGTAAGTGCATCGGACGACCGCACGCTGAGCGATCTGGCGGCGATTCTGGACAGGATCACATCCGCCATGCGCTTTACGGATGAAGCGGTGGATCTGGGCGGCAGATATCTGGATAACGCCCGTTTCCGCTAAGGGGAGGAAGGAATATGGCCAAGATCATCGACCGCTACAGCGCGGAAGCCGGCGGCAGCTCCACCATGTATTACTACCGCTATCCCGATAACAGCAGTGAAGCCACGCGCATCTACACGGGCGAAACCATCTATCTGGCGGCGGATTACGGAACCTCCATGGAGGGCAGCATGTACCGGCTGATTGATCCTGAGGGATGGATCCACTGGTACCATGTGCGCAATATCCAGCCGGTATACAAAACCGTGACCGATCCCTGCACCGCGCCGGATGCCGTTGCCATTCAGAACGGTGTGCTGACCATTTCGGGCGGCAGCGGCGGCGACCTGAACGCGTGGACAGGTTTTGGCGTGAGCCACCGTCAGCGCGCTGTCAACTCTGCTTTGTGGGGTGCTTGGAGCGAGGATGACGCAGTTGCGGAGCGCAGCATTCCTGTCGGCGCGGAAAGCGGCACGGTGCGCCAGTACCGCGTGCGTACGCTGGGATCGGCGGGCAGCAGTTATTTCAGCAGTTACACCGTTTGTGAAACGCTCATCAGCGGCAACACTGCCGCGGGCACGCCGGTGATCCTGCTGCCGGTTTCCGGCTCAGGCACATGTTCCGGGGTGTGCGCCGTCAAAATCCAGTGTCCGCCCGAACCGGACGGCGACAGCATGACCCTTCAGCGCAGTCTGGACGGCAGCGCATGGGTCAATGTGAAAACGCTGGATGGAGCGGGCGGCACGGTGTATGACATGCTGTCTCCTGAAACGGGCGAGCACACCCTGCGCTACCGGCTGGTGGATATGAACGGCGAAAGCGGCGGCGAGGACGGTATTTCCTTTGAACGGGCTGAACTGAACTGGAACCGGATGATTGAACCGAACGGGATCATTGCCAACCGGGAGATCAGCTTCGTCAGGGATATTCATCAGTTGACGGAATGCGTGAACCTGCTGTGCGCCTTTTATGGCAGACCTGCGCTCGTCCTGCCCGGTACGCCCGGCGCAGTGTCAGACTGGCACAGACAGCTTCTGGCCATGCAGGAGGCGGTGGACGGCTGCCGCGCAGCTGCGGGCCGCACGGCATACGGTTTTGAACGGCCGGAGGGATGGCCCTCGGCTTTTCGCATCAACCAGCTGAAACAGGCTATTGAAAATACATAGGAAAGGAGTATGCAAATGGAAAAGGTATGGGACAAAGCCGTGCGCGGCCTGGCCGCCTGCGGCGGCGCGATTGCCGGCATGCTGGGCGGATGGGATCCGCTTCTGCGCGTACTGGTTACGCTCATGGCGGCGGATTACATCACCGGCCTGCTGGTGGCCCTGATGGGCAAAAGCGCCAAAACGGAATACGGAGGTCTCAGCAGCAAGGTCGGCGCGATGGGACTGGCCCGCAAAGGGCTGATGCTGGCGGTTGTGCTGGTCGGCGCGCTGGTGGACAGCGCAATGGGCGCGGGCAGCGCCATGTGCCGCGATGCGGCCTGCTGGTTCTACATTGCCAACGAGGGCATTTCCATTCTGGAAAACGTGGGCCTGGCGGGCGCACCCTATCCGGCCAGGCTCAGGGAACTGCTGGGACAGAAACAAAAGGAGGATACGGAGCATGGCGTCGGCACTTGAAAAACTGATCGCACAAATGCAGAATGGCGATACCTACAAACCTCTTTCGCAGGAGGAAATTCAAAAGCAGGCCGCACAGCGCTACCAGAGCGTGTACGACCAGAAACGCCGGAGCGCCCAGCAGACGTACGAAAACGAGGACGCCGCGCTGGCGCGGGAACTGTCCGGATTGCAGAAAAGCTATGATGAGCAGCGGGCCTCCGCTTCTGCGCAGACGAAGGCGAGCTACTCTCAGGCAGACCGACACGCCCTGTCGCGCGGCATGCAGCGTTCCAGCTACAACGAATCCACGCTGGCCAACATTGATCTGGCAGGAACCGCTGCCCAGCGGGAAATTGACGAGAAACAGACAGCGCACGAAGCACAGATCAGCGAAAAGCGCACGCTGCTTACCAAACAGCTTTCGGATACGCTCAGCCAGCTCAGCGCCAGTCAGCAAAGCGATGAACTGGCCTATGCGGATGAATTGGCTGCCCGTGAATATGATCGCGGCGTAACCAGCCGCAAAAACGCCAACGAACTGGCCATGAAGCTCTACGAGTATCAGCATGAGCTGGATGAAGAAGCCGCCGAACAGGCGCGCTGGCAGGCGGAGTTTGACGCCAAATACGGCGATGGTTCCGGTTCTTCCGGTGGCGGCGGCAGCAGGAAAAAGACAACGGCTGCCGCTGCACAGAAGACTGTTGCGGCAAAGGTCAGCGGTGCGCGCAAAAATCAGAAGGAAGCAATGAAATAACTTTTTGGACATATGTCAATGTTCCGGAGAAGGCGTGCAGGAGAAGCAGCAAACGCCTTGCCCATCACTGGAGGGGACTCAGGGCACAGCAGGCTGATCTGCTGTGCCTTTTTGCGTTTCAGCGCCTGTTTTTCGACAATTTTTGCACTCCGCTTCGACATTTCCAAAGACTGTGGCGTTCTATACTGTTTTTATCAGCAAGGGAGGCGGTCGGGATTGATCCATGCAGAAAGCTACTGGTTCTGGAATGCGGCCATGTGCGCCTGTGCGCTGCCGCTGGGCGGCAGAATGGCCGGACTGGCCGCGCCCGGGGCAGGCCCGCTGGCGCTGGCAGCAGGTCTTGACGGGGTGCTGGCATTGGCGGCGCAGCGGTTTACCGCGCTTTCGCCCCTTGCACTGCTGGGCCTGCCGGGCTCGGTGATTCTGTGCTTCCGTTCACACGGCTGGCAGGCCTGCGTGCGCTGTACGGTGACCACGCTGTTTGCGGGCATGCTCACAGGCGGCGCGATGACTGCCTGCCTGAATGCAGGCTTTTCGCCCCGGGCTTCCGGCGCAATGGCTGCCTGTCTGAGCTTGGCGGCGTGCCTGCTGGTAAAGCTCATCCCCAATGTGCTGATGAATGTGCGTCAGGTGGAATTGCGCGTGGAAAGCCAGTCCATCATTCTGCCTGCCATGCTGGACAGCGGCAATCTTTTGCGCGACCCCGTGACAGGCAGGCCGGTGCTGGTCATTCCTGCCCGGGCGGCGCGTGTATTGTTCCCGGATCTGGGCGATCCATCCCGCCTGACGGAGCTGCCGCTGGGATTCCGGCTTCTGAACGTGCGCACAGCGGCGGGGTCGTCCCTTTTGCCCATGTTCCGGCCGGACGAATGCAAAATCTATCTCAACGGCAGCGCGTGCAAAGCTGATCTGCTGGTGGCGGTCACCGGGCAGGAATACGGCGGCGTGCAGGCGCTGGTGCCCATGTCGGCGCTGCCTGCGGGCGCACTGCCCACCTGAGGAGGAGGAACAAAATGATCAAATCGCCTGAAGGAATCCATCTGGCATTTCAGCGGCTGCTGATGAGACTGTTTCCGCAGGAGCTTTTCTACATCGGCGGGCCGGACCCGCTGCCGCCGCCCCTTTCGCCGCAGGAGGAGCACGAACTGGCCCTTCGTTTGAAGGACAACGATGAAGCTGCACGCAAAATGCTCATTGAGCACAACCTGCGGCTGGTGGTGTTCATCGCCCGCCGGTTTGAAAACACGGGCATTCCGCTGGAGGATCTCATTTCCATCGGCACCATCGGGCTGATCAAGGCAGTCGGTTCCTTTGACGCGGAAAAGAAGATCAAAATGGCCACTTATGCCAGCCGCTGCATTGAAAATGAAATTCTGATGTTTTTGCGCAAAACAAGCAAATTAAAGCTGGAAGTCAGCCTCGATGAGCCCCTCAAAACCGACTGGGACGGCAATGAACTGCTGCTGAGCGACGTGCTTGGCACCCGGCCTGATACAGTAAGCTTTGAACTGGATCAGGAGATCGAACGCGAAATCCTGCGCGATGCGCTGGAACAGCTGAACACGCGCGAAAAGCAGATCATCATCCTGCGCTTTGGCCTTGGCGGACGGCAGGAGCGCACGCAGAAGGAAGTGGCGGATCTTCTGGGCATCTCCCAAAGCTACATCTCCCGGCTGGAAAAGAAAATCCTGTCCAGACTGCATACGGAGCTCAAACGGATCGGATAACAGGTGCTTTTTCGGCGAATCTGTGGTATACTGTCCCCATCACCACTGAAAAGGGGAGTCCATTATGTCCAAGCGCATTGTTCTTACCGGCGGCGGCACCGCGGGCCATGTAACGCCTCATTTGAGCCTGATCCCCCGCCTGAAGGAAATGGGTTATGAGATTCACTATATCGGCACCAACGGCATCGAAAAGCAGATGATCGCCAGGATTCCGGATATCCGGTACCATGAGGTCAAAAGCGGCAAGCTGCGCCGTTATTTCAGCTGGCAGAACTTTATCGACCCGTTCAAGGTCATCTGGGGCGCATTGCAGAGCGTGGCGGCGATCGCGAAGATCAAGCCGGACGTATGTTTTTCCAAGGGCGGCTTTGTGAGCGTGCCCGTGGTCATCGGCGCATGGCTGTGCCGCGTGCCCACCGTGTGCCATGAGAGCGACCTCACCCCCGGTCTGGCCAACCGCATCTGCACCAAATTTGCCAAAAAGGTGTGCACCACCTTTGCCGAATGCGCAAAGGCCATCGGCGCAAAGGGCGTTCACACCGGCACGCCGCTGCGCCCCGAGCTGTTCAAAGGCAGCCGCGCGGCAGGTCTTGCACTGGCCGGCTTTGACGGCAGCAAGCCCGTGCTGCTCATGACCGGCGGCAGCCTCGGTGCGCAGAGCGTGAACAAGTGCCTGCGCGAAGCGCTGCCGGAGCTTCTGCCTCATATGGATGTTTTGCACCTGTGCGGCAAGGGCAATCTGGATGATAGTCTGAAGGATCTGAAGGGCTACTGCCAGAAGGAATTCCTTTCCGAAGAAATGCCCGATGCGCTGGCTGTGGCGGATATTGTACTGAGCCGCGCGGGCAGCAATACGCTGAGCGAACTGCTGGCTTTGCAGAAACCCATGCTGCTGGTTCCCTATCCCCTGGGCGCCAGCCGCGGCGACCAGATCCAGAACGCCAAAAGCTATGCCGCGCAGGGCCTTGCCCGCGTGCTGATGCAGGAGGATATGACTGCCCAAAGCATGACGGACGGCCTGCTGAAGCTGCTGGAAGAAAAGGATCCGCTGCTCAAAACGCTGGCCGATTATCCCGTGAAGGACGGCACTGACGCGGTGCTCAGGCTGATTGAAGAAGCCCGAAAGTAAAAAACAAAGGATGGAGCGCGAGTTTGACCATGCGCTCCATCCTTTCAGCTTGTCGATAAACCCATTGGGAGGCGTCGGAGGGCCGCAGACCCGCAACCTCAATCGTCGCAGACGTTACTGCCGTAACGTCTGCTCGTTTCGGTTGACTCCTCCGGTTTGCTAACGGCTACGCCGTTGTGCCC